>DAVI01000003.1:28561-30221 GCA_002505495.1 Euryarchaeota archaeon UBA59
AAAAAGAGAGGGGGCGGCTTTACATGGGTCTGGTTGTGACTTCACTCGCCATCACCAACCTCTTTGGCGGCCTATCCTTCCTAGGTGGGGGTTGCACAGGAGGTGGTTGCCCAGCAGATGGCCACACCCGATTCAATTGGGCAAGTATTGGCAATTTGGACTCTGGATGGGGTTGGTCTCCATCCATATTGGAAGGCAGTTACGGAATGCCCGACCTGATCCTCATCGGAATTGGACTTGCGCTGCTCGGAGTTTACTTCATCAAGAAGTGAATCAGAACATCCGGCCCAGATGTTGCCTACGAGTGGTCATCTTTCCTGATACGATGCATGGTCTAGGCTCAGAGAATGGTTCGACGTGGTCGCCGAGCAGAGTCAATCCTGTCGTCTTTTCGAGAACCTCTGCATCAGCATCATTGCCGTCAAATGCAATCTCGTAAATCTTCCCATCTTCAAATTGAGATTCAATATCAGTAAGTGGTTGAATGCAACTTGCCGAGTGGGCGATGGAGCGGGCGAGTAATTCAGCACCTATTGCATCGAGTTCTGCTCGGACAGCCTCGTTGATTGTGGCGAGCGGTATTGGCTGTTTTCCGCCGGTCCTGCGGGCAGCGAATGCCGTACCATTCTCAATGTCACGCGGTCCGATGTCGAGGCGAAGCGGGACACCTTTGATCTCCCAATCATAGTACTTCTGTCCTGGGCGGAGATCACGGTCGTCGATGTGTACTCTGTACCCGTTGCTGCGAAGTTCCTTCACAACATCTGAGACCGTCGTCATTACAGCCTCATCCTTGTGGGCTGCCACTGGAATCACCACAACTTGGATTGGTGCGATCTTAGGCGGGAAAATAAGACCCGAATCGTCACCATGCATTCCGACCACAGAGCCTAGCAATCTCTCAGACATTCCGTAGGTCGTCTGGTGACAGTTCTGCCGACTTCCGTCAGGGGCTTCGTAGTTTATCTCGAACGCCTGTGCCCACTGGTCCTGATAGTGATGTACAGAGGCGACCTGCAGCGTTCGACCGTCCGGCATCAACACATCGATTGCAATTGTGTACCATGCACCAGGAAAAGTGTCCCAAACCGGTCTCCTGGATACTAGGACAGGAAGGCAGAGGTCCCGCATGATGTTCCCAACAATCTCCAAATCCTCAGCAATCTGGCGATCTGCATCCTCTTCATCGGCGTGTGCGGTGTGTGCTTCGAAGAAGTGGATTTCCCGGACCCGGATGAACGAACGGGTCTGTTTTGTTTCGTAGCGGAAGGTGTTGACTATCTGGTAGGTCTTGAGAGGGAGGTCAGCGTGGCTTCGTATCCACAGAGCGAAGAGAGTGTACATCGCCGTCTCAGAAGTCGGCCGCAAGAACATCGGTGCATCCAGCTCGGTCTCACCAGCCTGTCTAACCCAGTACACTTCCTTTGAAAAACCCTCGATTTCATCATCCATCCTCAATTCAGAGGGGTCAACTCCTGCTTCACGCGCAGCCTTCAGTCGAGCTACTAGACGGTTCTCCTTATCCAGCAATTCCTCGGGAATTAGTAGCGGGAATCGAACCTCGTCGTGTCCAGTCCTCTCCATTTCTGCATGAGTGAGTGCATCAATGCACTTCATCGCCTTCCAACCGTATGGCCGCCAGACATCCATCCCTTTGATT
>DAVI01000102.1:0-593 GCA_002505495.1 Euryarchaeota archaeon UBA59
CAGCGCCGTTGACCAAGCTTGGCAACTCCTGCCTAAAGAGCCGGCAGCGCCCACTCAATTTCAATTAAACGGCTCGAGGGGTTTGAAGATACGCTGAACCCACTTCGGGAGCCACCGTCAAGCGCGAGCGTTCATAACGGGAGGGGCCGGCCTTTCGTTTGAGGGAGTGTCATGTCGAAGATAGGGGTGCTCGGGCTCGGCAACTGGGGCACGGCATTGGCCCATGTCTGGAGCCAGGACGGCCACTCAGTCATCGGTTGGACGGTCGAGTCAGAGGTCTACGAGTCAATGGTTCTCGAGAGTGTCAACGCAAAATATCTGCCCGACACCAAACTGGAGGGCGTCGATGCCACAATGGAGTTGAGTGAGGCGATTTCCGAGTCAGAGGTCATCGTTTTGGCGCTCCCGTCAGGAGTCATCCTCAATGTCATCGACGACGTCATTCCGCATCTGCGTCCCTCACATGTGCTAATCGACCTCGCCAAGGGGATTGCACCCGAGGAGGAGGGGGGTTCCGGGCTGATTTCCGAGGCGATCGAGGCGCGGCTGGCCAAGGCTGGGCTCTCCAACCCGGTGGTCGTTCTAACCGGTCC
>DAVI01000102.1:658-6049 GCA_002505495.1 Euryarchaeota archaeon UBA59
CGCTCGGTAGCGGAGAGAATCGCCGACCGGCTCTCTACGGATTCGCTGATTCTGAAGGCGGCTGACGACCCTGCTGGGGCGGAACTTTGGGGCGCTTTCAAAAACACCATTGCAATCTCTTGCGGTATAGTTGACGGGTTGCGCGGTGAGCCGAGTGGAAAGGGGGCTGACCAAAGCGCGCGCGGCGGTTTCCGCGGAATCGGCGGTGACAACCTGAAGGCTGCGCTGGTGCCAATCGGATTTGCCGAAGGGCGTAGGCTGCTGGTCGAGTTGGGTGCTGAGATGGACACCTCTCTCGGGCCTGCCGGTCTTGGAGACCTCTATGTGACCTCAACCAGCCCGCGAAGCCGGAATCGGACGCTTGGAGAGATGTTGGGCCGGGGCAGCACTCTTGAGGAGGCGTTGGGCGAGATGCACATGGTCGCCGAGGGTGTTCGGGCGGCTCGGATGTTCAAGGCGAAGGCTGAACAGGTCAACTGTGAGGTCCCATTCATCGAGTCATTGAACTCGTTGCTCGACGGGGACATCTCTGCTGAGGAATGCGTTCGCAAGATGGTCGAGAACGCCGAGTGAGCCCAAGTTCACCCTATGGGGGGGTTGAAGTGGTTCGCCACTGTGCGGGTGAGTGATGGCGCTTGAGGACCTCACCAACTTGGAGCGACGACTCTACGAGTGGCTCAAGAAGTCTGATTTCGTGAAGGTACCCTGGTCGAGCCAGCGGGCTGCAGAGGCATTCGACGTCGATGAGGATGATATTCGAGAGGCCCTAGCTGCATTGACCGCCAAGATTCCCCACAACATCTACGTTCACTACAAAGACGGCGCAATCCGTGTCGCTGCCGAGTGAAATTCTCACACGAATGCTACGCGGTTCCTCCAAGACTCACTTTTGGGGGAGGAAGACATCTCGCCACCTCGGCTTGCGAATCTCCTCGGATTCGATGAACCGGTGACGGATTCTGAGGCTGATGAAATCGATTATTACGACTGTGAAATAGAGCACGATCAAGAGTGCGAGAACGCGGTCGTAGAGTTTGAACGGAGCGATGTAGTACTGCATGTACCAGCCGATTCCGCCGGCACCGACCAGTCCGACGACCGAGCCGTGGCGGACGTTGTACTCGAACATGAAGAGAATCTGGCTGATCAGCGCGTTTGACGCCTCGGGGATTGCGAAGTATCGGGCCACCACCGGACGTGAGAGACCCATCGCTCGGGCCACCTCCAATGGGTGCTTTCCGACACCCTCCAATGCCTCGTACTGGAGCTTCCCAAGATATCCTATGGTGTACAACGTCATGGCCAAGACTCCGGCCAACGGGCCGATTCCCACCACGATGACGAAGAGAAGTGCCCAGATCAGTGAGGGCAGGACTCTCAGTCCGGCGAGCAGGTTTCGAGTCGCTGTAGAGAGCCAGAGCGGGCTTAGGTTGTGGGCTGCCATCGTTGCGAGTGGAAGTGATATCAAGGCACCGAAAAGGGTCGCCAGGAATGCGATTTCAAGCGTTTGAACCAGACCGATGAAGGCTGGACTGCAAAGCATGTCAGACTCGAAGTTGCAGGCCGGGTTCGCCCACGAGGCGCGGTTGGTGAGGACGCTGAAGTCGGGCGGCCACGCCTCGGAGAGGATGATGAGCAGGTTCTCCCAGCCTCGAGAGAGGCTCGGGCCAGAGATTTGCAGGTGTTCTGCGGTGAGGACTGCAAGGATTGCGAGCCCGGCCATGACTACTAATCGTGGCCGCTTCCGCAAGAGATGCAAGATGTCGCCCATCGAATTTGCCATTCTTCAACCTCCTTCCGTCATCTCATCCTTCACCGTTCAGGCCATCGGCAACCGCAGATGGTCTGGCTCATCTTCCCGAATCGTTCCCTGCCGCAGTTCGAACACCCGGTCGCAGAGCACCTTCAGTCGGACCGGGCTGTGGTCGACCAAAATCACGCAGGCCCCCTGTTCGTGGGCCAGGTGGATCAACTGCTCCGCAACCACCTCGCTGGTCGTGATGTCGAGTTCGCCCAAACACTCGTCGGCCAATAGCAGGCGCGGGCATTGGACCAGTGAACGAGCAACTGCGACCCGGCGCTGCTGGCCACCAGAGAGTTGGGAAATCGGCTCGAGAATCTTGTCTTCAAGGTCTACCGCGGCAACCGCAGCGCGTGTCGCCTGTCGCATCTCACTACTTGGAAGTGCGAGCAGGGTCTGCCAGCGGCTTGCTCTGGGAAGAGCACCCATCAGGACGTTGTAACCGACGGTTCGGTGGTGCACGAGACCGAGTCTTTGGGGGATGTAGCCGATTGAGCCGCGCGGCGCAGAGCGGATGTCGTCGAAGCCGAAGATTTCCACATCCCCTGCCATTAGTGGAACTTGGCCCGCCAGCGTTCTGAGAAAGGTGGTCTTGCCAATTCCCGAAACTCCGACCAGCCCGATGACCTCGCCAGCGTATGCCTCGAAGTCAATGCCAGTGAGCAGTGGCAATTCCCCGGGAAACCCTATGGAGACTTGGGAGAGGGTCAGGATGGGGGTGGATTCGGACATCCGGCTCAAGACTCCCCATCGTCTCACGAGGTCTGCTCGTACTGCCCCTGATACTCCGTCACAAGTCCCGGGATGTGATTGAGAGCCGCCGAAAACGAGCCGAGGTGGTCTTGGCTGTTCACCGCGGTGAGGCCGGGTGTGTTGAGCACACCTTCGAGGATGGCGTCGCCGCCCTCAGCGCCGTTCAGCGCCAGTAGGGCGGCTGTGATCGCAGCGATTTTGGCGTCGCTTGAATGACTCGGATTGACCATCACGGCGTGGCTAGGAACCTGCCCGAATGAGGGCTCCAGTTGGCGGTATTCACTGCGGACGAGGCACCAGTCGTTGGACTCGCAGTGATCTTCGTAGGAGGTCGCCTTGACGAAAGCGACGTCTCCGAGTCCCTCTGTCATGCAGCGAAACGCACCATCATAGCCGTAGTAGGGGTCGCCCTTTACGGGAATGTTCGGTGTATCGAAGTGGTTCTCGATGGTGCTGCGAAGTGAATCGATTTCATTCTCATCACCCGTGACTTCGATGATGCCCTCACCAATCATGTAACCCATCGGCATCAGCATGCCAGCAGACTTCAGCCAGCCGGTGTGACAGGAATCCACTCCCGCCAAGTCATCCAAGGTTTGGATTGTCGAGTCGTTGCGGACCCACGCTTGGGGGACATAGTAGGTTGAGCCGTCCTCCTTCTGGTCGGCGGCGATCACATCGAGTCCGTACTGCTGCCAGCCGAGCCAAGCTGAGCCGCCGTCAAGAAAGGCGATGTCAGCATGGCCGAAGCGCAGCGCCTCAAGCGCCATCCCATCAGAGGTGATGGCGTAGAGTTCGACCTCTAGGCCGGTCTGTGCGGAGATGAAGTCAGCCAACACCTGTGGATTTGAATCGGCATTGTGGTAGTCATCCTTCACAGAATAGGCGATTTTGATTGTCCCCTCATCGTCTCCATCTCCACCTATGCATCCGGACAGCGCGGTGCCCGCCAGAAGCAGGGTAAACAGCAGTGAAATCAGTTTCATGCGGGCAATTCCAATCATTGTGCATCACTCTGTTTTAGGTTGCCCTAAACCGCCCGACCCGAGGCCCATACATAAGGTTTAGGTCACCCTAAACATCGTCCGATTTGGACTCCATTTCCTCAATATTGACCTTGCACGGCAGATGTTGGTTACATCTCTCGATTCAATCCACAGAGAGCCAATCGAGAGCATAGGTCTGCGCACCCGGATTTCCGACGAATGGTCCGCTGCCGGGCTTAATGACGCTGAGCATCTGAATTTCCCCGCCCCAAGTTGGACGGAAGACGGTGATCATCTCGCCAGAAGAGCGTGTTCCGAACCAGTCCAGGACGATTTCGTCGTGGGTGTAGAGCAGGCTTTGGCCGTTGTAATCGTGCCGAACGCCGGTGTGAATGGGCTGCAACCGGAAGGCATCTTTGCCTATCCAGTCGTCCATCAGCGCCACCGACTCCTGAAACCGGGCTTCCTTCGCCCCACTCGCCTTTCCGACTCCGTTCACTGCCTCTCCGACAAACCATGGGTTTAGTGTCCCGGGTGCTTGCATGTGGGTCACCACCACGATGGTGCCATCACCCAACAGCCAGGTGTACTGTGCCGAAGCGGGCCAAGCGGAGGAGCCTTCTGATTCGGTGAGCAGCGGTTGGCCCCACTCCGTAGCGCCGACTGGGTCACTCGTAGGAGAGAATCCTGCGACTAGGTGGAGCGAGAGGAGCAGGGCGATTGCGAGGGCCCGTGGCGCGGCTCGCTGTTTCCATTCGGTGCGCTGCTCTTCGAGATAGGTTGCGGCAGCCAGTGAGTAAATTGTGAATCCTGCGAAAACTCCCCATATTCCGAACGGAATTATCCAAAGTACTGCTTGGGCGCCTACGAGTCCTGCGACATGAGGGTCGGCACGCAGCCAATCTTGGAATTCCGCCTCTGGATGATTCTGCTTCCATGAGCCCCACTGATAGACGAGCAGGCCCGCCAACGGGGCCATCCAAATCATCACAATTGAGAGTGTGGTCATCTCGCTCGTGTGGGCGGAGGGCGGTCCTGCTGAAAGGTGCGCGCTTGGGGAGGTGGCCGTCGCCACCTTTGTGAACACAACCGGTGAACCCCAGTCATGGGCGGGAAGTGGCCGTTGCTCTCACTCGAGGCGGTGACCTATCGCCATCCGGTCAGGATGAAGCGACGGCCGTGGCGATTTCGGCCGGGTGCAGGCATCCATTCAATCGACTTGGAAGTCGAGGCTGGCACCATCTTCGGACTCATCGGACCGAACGGTTCTGGAAAGACTACTCTGATGCACACAATCGCTGGACTGAATCCTCATCGCAGCGGTGCGATCCGGATTGCTGGCAAGCGTCGCCGCAAGTCGAGTTGGGCGGATTATCAGCGCCGCATCGGGCTGATGCCCGAGCGTGTTAACTGGAGCGGGAGTGCGACTCCGAAACAGGTTCTAGAACGGCTCGTGGCGATGCGAGGAGAGGGTAATGTCGCCGACATGTTGGCACTGGTCGGCCTGAGCGGCCGGGCCGACTCTCAACTCGATGCGATGAGCCAGGGGATGAGACAGCGACTTTCCCTCGCAGCAGCTCTTCTTGGCAATCCGGACGTTCTCATTCTCGACGAGCCGATGAACGGACTGGATCCGGTCGCACAGGCCGCTTTCAGAGGGATGCTCCGCTCACTAGCCGACAGAGGGGTCGCAATCATCGTCAGCAGTCACAACTTGAACGAGATGGAACGGCTCGTCGACTCGGTCGCGATTCTCTACCGCGGGCAGATGGTCGCGGCCGGCCGCATCGACGAGGTTGAACGGGCTCTTGGCTGTGAAAAGCGGCTTCTCGTCGCTGGTAATGGCTGGGT
>DAVI01000102.1:6219-10227 GCA_002505495.1 Euryarchaeota archaeon UBA59
TCTCCCTCTTTGGAGGAGCTCTTGGCAGCGGCGACCGGGGAGGACCCGGAAATTGTCGGTCTTGAGGTCGGAGGGGATGCGATGGTGCCGGTGCGCACCTGGGAGGTCGGCGAAGATGAGTGACTCGCAGGCTCAGCAGGTCCGAGGGACTCATGTGACTAGGCGGGCTGGGCGAGTTAGGTCGGCTGGTAGAATCCAGACCGTCATGCGACTTTCGTGGCTTGAGGCGAAACGGCACTTCGCAAGTCCCCGCATGGTCGCAGTAGTAGCACTGCTCCTCCTTTTCATCGCTGGCGGAAGTTGGGGGTTGGCGGACCCCGACGCCGCGATATCTTCCCAAATCCAGACTGAGACCGCCTACGAGGTCCTCTTCCTAGTGAGCCTCTTCGTCCTCTTTTCAGCCACACTCGGGGTCGTTCTGCTCGGCTTCGATGGCATCAGCAGGAAGCGGCTAACAGGTGAGTTGGCAATCGAGTTGGCTCAACCAATCAGCCGCCTTGACCTAGCAGCCTCGCATCTGTTCGGCCTCTGGCTCGGGGCATTCATCCCCACCACCATCGCTTCGCTCGGCGGCATGGTCCTCATCGAGGCTCAGATGGGGCAATATCCGAGCGCCGTTGATGCAGCCTACTTCCTGATGGCAACTGGATTGGTCCTCTTCTGGTACGCCAGCATTCAACTGCTCGCCTCGAGTATCGCCAAAGATGTCGGCTCAGCGGTTACACTCGGAGTAGGCGCTTGGCTGCTCTTCACTCTAGTCTGGCTACTCATCACCGCGGTTCTCGCCTCGCTGATGGGAGTCGATGTCACAAATCTAGAGAGCGACGCCTATGGGAAGTTCTCAGAATTAGTCGACCTCTTCTCGCCGAACGGCGTCTACCAACTACTTCTCGAGAACCGGCTTGACGGTGACGCCGCACCACATCTTCCAAGCCCGGTGATCTGGCTGTCAGCGATTGGCTGGACCCTCATCCCCGCAGGACTCTTTTTCTCCAGATTCCAGCGACTCAAACCGTGATGCTGAGAGACGCTATGGTCTTCGGAAGTTATGCTGATATTCACCCGAATTCGGAAAATACTCGCCTAATATCGGGGCTAGTGTAATCTAACTCACCAAGTGCGCCAAGGCAAACTCTCTTTCATTGCCGCTGCCGTCGCGCACCCATGGAGAGAGACGACCAGCGGTTTACCGCTGCAATTTGGATGGCTGTTTTGGCGATTTTTGCGGCATTTACGGGACTTTTGAGCCCGGAAGCCCTCACCGTACCAGAAGGCGAACAGAATGATGAAGGCGATGCAGAATTTACCAGCGCAAGGCAGGCCCCGGAGGCGGATTGTGAGGGCATCTCATTCGAGGACATGTTCTACTATGACTACGCAGAATTCCTAGTCGACTTGAATGATGACTGGGACAGCGCAGATGTCCGCGCGGAGGCTTTTGTCAACGGCACCAACGGCGACATCGTCAGGACCGATTTGGAGGAACTCTTCGACGGGCTGCCAAACGGCAACAACTCGTGGCTCTCGACAGATGAGCGAGACGGCGTCAGAACCGTCGGTCTGGAATGCGTCGTAGAGACCTACACCCGCATCGGACTTCGTGACGGGCCCTCGCACCGCGGCGGCCAAGGAGTCGATTGGAACAACTTGACTTGGACCAGCGACGGCATGACGCTAGAAGAGTGGAATCTGATTCCAGAGGAGCACCCTGAGCGCCAAGACTGTCAGGACGAGTGGGGCGCGCCGGCCGGCAGTCCGACTTGCGAGGAAATACCGGTCGTCCCGACCAACAGTTGCGGACCGACCTCATGTTCCATCATCATCTGGTTGAACGGGTCCGTTGTCTTCGATCAATTGACGGACACCGATGATTTCACCCTGGCAATGGTCGGAAGGAACCTCACAAACGCCCTCTTCTCGTACACCTTCCCCGAAATTCCGGGTAAGACACTGCGTATGGCCAACACCTACGAAGAGAAGGATTGCACCGCTACCTACACCGAGGACGATGATGAAGAACCCGACTACGGAGTAATCTACACCACGAGAGATGAGTGTGTTTCATACATCGCGCAAGAGGGTCGAGAGTACGACCTGCGCGCAGTCACCGGCGGCACGGAGTTCTCCACCCATTTCACCTACAATCTGCTAGACTGGCCTGCATACAAGGTCTACTTTTTCGACTTCACCACGGCACCACCAGAGATTGACAATGCCCCTCTATGGACCGCTAACGCACCTGTGGATGGCGACCTGCTCCCGGTAGCTTCCCTATCTGTGGCACAGACCGTCATCGGCAGCGAACAGGTTGACAGTTGGTTCACTGATGAGTTGGGAGCCGGCCTGTTGACCATCGACTGCACCGGCGGTTCTGAATGGGCTCTGAACGAAGTAGCGGCGAACACGTGGGATGTGACCCCTCCAGCGGCCGGAGGCGCGGGCTCGATTAGTTGCGAGGCGGTTGACAGTGCTGGGCAGAGCAGCGGAGTCAGAAGCTTCACAGTCGCTTCACCACTGACCCTCAGCCTCGATGTCACCTCTTCTCTGAGTTCGGTCGAACTGACCGTCTCCTCTACCGACCATACCCCTGCGAACATGCAGGTCGATGTTGAATTGGTGCAGGTTGGAGCGAGCATCAGCGGAGGTGCTGCCTTGGCACAGGCCGGCTCGAGTGCAATCACCTTTGACCTCGCAGAGCTGTCACCTGGGCATATCATGGTCGAAGTCACCGCAAACGGCGATGGCATGGCAGAAATGAGTTACGAATATGACCTGGGACTCTCAAAGTTGAGCATTCCCCCAACTGTTGAGGTCACTGGATTCGAATGGTTGGAAGCGGACTACATCCTGTTCGGGAACTTCAACGACGCGGACGGCGATTACGTCGCCTTCACGCTCTCACTCGACGGCGTCCAGCAAGGACAGATCGTAATCAACGGAAACCAGTGGCAGACGGATGAAATCCCATTCGACCTGCTGATTGAGGGCGTCCATTCGGTCACGGTTGAGGCGTGCGATACCTCAGGAGAGTGCACCTCGGTAACCGAAGAGGTCGACAACACCTTCCTGTTCGAAGAGATAGACGCCGGCGTTACATTACCAACCACTACCACCGATGATGGTGGGGGGCTTCCCGGACCTGGACTCGGGATTGCCGTCATGGCGTTGATAGGGGCTGGCCTAGCAAGTAGGCGAAAGCGAGAGTGAAAGCGCATCGAGACGCTGCCGCAATTCAATCCCAAGACTCAAAGCGAGGCGGCTTCCGGCGAATACCATGGAGTTCCGTGGCAGAGTGGCGAGTGAGAGCCACGAAGGTGGCCTTCTCCTCTCCTTCAGAGGCACAGTCCCACACTTGGGTACTGCCCTTCAGACGGTTGACGGCACTTACCTCGGCCGAGTCGACAGCGTGATTGGGACTGTTGATGATGCTCTCGTTCATCTTCATCCGATCGCGAAAGAACTAGAGTTCGATTCAGTGAAAGATTTGGTAGCCACAATCCAGCAGAGGCGGGAACGCAGCGGAGAACGCAGCGGAGAACGCAGATACGACCGTCGAGACTCAGGCCGAGACAACTCGATGCCGGGTGATTGGGATTGCCCCAAATGTCACAATCACAATTTCGCTCGACGAAATAAGTGCAATCGATGTGAAGAAAAACGCCCAAAGGATGGCGGCTCCTCAAGCGGAGGCTCTCGAGGTAATTACGGGGGCGGCGGAGGCGGCTACCGAGGCGGTGGCGACAGACGCGGAGGTGGCGGTGGCTACCGTAGTGGTGGAGGCGGCCAAAGAGGCGGCGGAGACCGCCGAGGAGATTCACGAGGCGGCGACCGCAGAGGCGGTGGCGGTGGCTACCGAGGTGGCGGAGACCGGCGCAGTGGTGGTGGAGGCTACCGAGGTGGTGGTGACCGACGCAGCGGTGGTGGAGGCTACCGTGGCGGTGGAGGCCGTCAAGGAGATTCACGCGGAGATGACCGTCGTGGAGGCGGTGACAGGCGCAGCGGTGGTGG
>DAVI01000043.1:0-3172 GCA_002505495.1 Euryarchaeota archaeon UBA59
TTCTAGTTACGGATGAACGCTGAATTCGGTGGACGGCTGGTTGGAACCCAGCGCCGTCTCTTCCCCAAAACCAGCATTGAGGCGATGACCAGTGACCAAGCCAGTAGCCCGAGTGGAAGCATCGATGGAGGTGTGGGTGGCTCAGGGCGGGGAGCATTCACAAAAGAGTCGCTGGCGAGGTCTCTCTCGTAGGTCGATGTCTCATCCATCACATCAATCGTAGGCGAATCCTCAGAAACCTGCACTGTGGCTGATTCATCCAATGTGGCTCCCAGTTCGACTGGCGCCTCCTCTTCCACCTCACCCAACTCTGGATGGTCACTCTCAAAGGATTCCACCCATGCCGACACAAGTTCCCTTTCGCTCTCGTTCCATCCGGCTCCATCGGCGAGCAAGATGGATTCCCCAGACCCTTGAGTCTTGATGACCACACTTCCATCCGGTAGCGTGCGTAGAGTCGCCTGCGGTCTCATGTCGGTGTCAAAGTTGGTAGCAGCCAAGGGCGCGGCAGATTCCGGTTCGGTGGGCCCGACACTGCCCCCCCCACCAACCGGGGGTGAGCTGCCCATGGTGGCCGGCCCGAGCACACAACCCTCACGAGGTTCTGGTTCGGCATTCAAGTCGAGTAAGCCCCAGTTGGACCAATGGACGCTTCCAGTCCCCCAGGCACCCGGCTCTTCTACATCCACCATCAGCTGGGCACGCTGCCAATCACGCTCAGCCAGACGATCGAATGGCTGATGACTGCCCACCGTCGGCTGCCCTCTAGGAAACATCCGGACATCCACCAATTCTGGTGGGTCCTCACCGGTGAATGATTGCAACCACGCCAACGCGTGTGACAGCCCTTGGCTGGCATCTCGTTCAACGAAGGCAATGCCCACTCGTTCACCTCCCCCATAGAGGTCAAAGACGATTTCTAGTGTCGTGTATCCACCGCTACCGGCTAGCAGTGTGTAGTTGTGACCCGGCGAGGCGCGGTCGTAGTCGAAGCCGTCACGGGCGACGAACGCGTTGGTAATCTTCACCGCCACCATGTTCTGCTTGCCGGATTTCCTGAACACCTCCGGCCACAGCATTGGAAGTGCGTTCTGTATGCCAAGTCCGTCCGGAGCCGTGGCAAACACCAGCCCGTTAGAAGGCCCCTTACCCTTCGATATCATCTCCTCTGCAATCCGGTCGACTTCTACTGAATCCATCGACTCCCAGTCGCCTGAAAAGAAGTCAAGCCAAGTCTCATTCGCTCTGATGTGGTCGTCTAGCCAACCGAGCCAATCGTGCAAGCCATCCTGCAGGAGAAGGTCGGTTTCGATTCCAGCATTCCACTCATTGCACGAATTGCCGCTGACGATTCTGTCCCAATCTATGAGCAGAGTGCTCCGGCCGTGGTCAAATTCAGCGGAGTCTGTGGCGGAGGAAACGACTGGAAGTGCCATGCTTGAAACCAGAAGCAGGAGCGAGACCGTGAAAGTCCGAGGGCCGCTGAAATCCACCATATCGCACGACTGTGGAGTAGGGCCTCATCAACTTTTCGCGAAGCGCTGGTGTTTTATTCCAAGCTCAATCGAATTTCTGGAAGCCGAAGCGGCTCCCCGCGACCTTCTCGCGCGCCAGTCCGAGCGCCTCGCCGAGAGTGTCGGCATTCATCTGCTCCTCAAGCAGCCGATCTCTCACCACACCTGTGATGATGGCCATGACCTTGATCGTGTCACCAAAGCCAGGATCCTGTCTGGCACCCCAGATGACATTGGCGTCGTCGCTGATTCGGCTGGACATCAGATCGACCACCTGAGTCGCCTGTTCGAGAGTCATGTACGGACCACCCGTGACATGGACGAGCGCCCCCGTGGCACCGGCGATGTCGATGTCGAGAAGTGGATGATTCAAGGCCTCGTGAACGACCTCTTCGGGACCTCTGTCACTCTCTCCGTAGAGCATCATGGTAACTCCGCCATCCTCCATGATGGCGCGAACGTCAGCGAAGTCGAGGTTGATGAGGCTCGGCAGGGTGATTGTCTCGATGATTCCCTTGACGATTTCCGCAATCAACTGGTCCATGATGCTGAACGCCTCATCGAGGGGCAGGTTCGGCACATAGTGGAGCAAGCGATTGTTGTCGAGGACCAGAACTGCATCACAGGTCTTTCGAAGTTGGTCCAACCCCTCGAGCGCCCGCTGCATCCGCTGTCGTCTCTCTACATGGAACGGAGTCGTGACAATCCCAACCACAAGCGCCCCAGCGCGCTTCGCCTCATCAGCGACGACCGGAGCGATTCCAGTGCCGGTCCCACCACCAAGCCCGGCGGTGATGAACACCAAGTCGGCGTTGTGAACTATTTTTGAGATGACGTCGCGGCCAGCCTCAGCGCACTTGCGTCCCATCGAAGGGTCGCCTCCCGCACCAAGCCCACGGGTGATGTGGCGGCCGACCAGAAGTTTCTGCATCGCCCGGGTATGGTCCAGATGCTGTTTGTCGGTGTTGATGGCGACGGTAATCGCCCCTTCAACCCCAAGATGAGTGATTCGATTCATCGTGTTGTTGCCGCTTCCACCACAGCCACAGATCAACAGGCGAGGGTTAGGGACACCGAACGCCGCCAACTCATCATCGAGCAGAGTCGTCGCTCCCTGAATGTCGACGTCGCGCCGAATCTCATCGACGAGCCCACTGTAGTCGGCTTCGTCCGACGCACTTCGCCCCCCATCCATGGACGTCACCTTCTCACTACCTACAGTCTCAATCTCGCTACTTCAAGGGTATAAACGGTTGTCGGTCAATGCTCGGACGCGCGAGCCGATTAGACGCCCCCCAATAGAGCCGCGGAACTCTTGAGTGGGTGCGGAGAAAGGTCACCCCGAACAGCCTTGGGAATATCTGGAAAAGAGAGTGAGGTGCCATACGAAATGGGGGAGTAGTCCGGAAAGCGTCAAATGAGAAGGGTGGGTGGCAAGACCATCCGCGCTTAACTCAGCTGGCTAGAGTGCCTGACTGTAGACTGGTCAACAGAACGGTTGTATTGGCAGCCATCAGGATGTCCCCGGTTCAAGTCCGGGAGCGCGGACCTACGAGTGGTAGTCGATTGTCGATGTTGCTTGGGCTGGTTGAGCCGCCTTGCTTGGAAGCGGGTGTAGGAAGGTCTGGCTGACGTCGATGAGGAACCGCTTGGCAATC
>DAVI01000043.1:3370-3515 GCA_002505495.1 Euryarchaeota archaeon UBA59
GCTCCTGTGTCGAACTTCGCCCTCAGGCGACGGACTCCCAAGTCGGGCAGCGCCGCCCACTCTCGCCATCCGACCTGCCTCACAGCTCCAACTCCATCCGGCGTCGGCCCGCATCCCCTTTGAAAAGACTCTCATCACATACTTC
>DAVI01000055.1 GCA_002505495.1 Euryarchaeota archaeon UBA59
GTGGAGCCAGTGCTCCATCCGACCGAAGATGTCGAGGCCGCTCTAGAGAGGGGAGATGTCCACTGCGATACGGTTAGGCAGACTCTCGCCTACCTCGGAAGCAACGAACAGTGGTCTTGGTTCTACTCGATCAGCGACCTCGTTGGAATGGAGGTCAGCTTGCTCATTGACGGCGACGGACAGTGCTTCGTCGACTGGGGGACGGTCTCCAGAGTTGGACTCAACCCTCCCGAAGGGGGAGTCATCCCATTCAGAGTATGGGTGCACACCCACCCAAGCGGCAATGCCTACTGGAGCGCCACCGACTTGCACACCTTGGCGGTGGCGAGTGCGGCGAGAATCATGCTGAGCGCGTTCGTGCTCGGCCGCGGTGAGATGAAGTGTGCGCACTGGACTGCTGAGGCTGTAGAACAACCGCTGGACACATTTGGGCCACTCTCAAACTGGACGGATGAATCTGTAGTATTCTACGAGGAAGAACCGTCACCTTGGTTCGAGGAGGCGGTCCAATGAGTGGATTTGTTCGTAACCCTGCTGATGACGATGAGCGAAAGCGACTCGAACAGGCAATAGAGGCGGGGGCGGGCATGAGCATCGCCGACTTCATCGAAACCGTCATCGGAGAGGTTCCAGACGGTGAGTTTGTGCAAATCGTCCGCTCAAGACTCGAGATGGCGAGTAATAACGACGAAGCGTTCGAGTTGAAGGCGGAAATCGAGCAATTGTGGAATTGGCGGCAAGAGATGGCTTGATGTGTTCCTTCTATGGAACATGAGCATTTCATATCACATTCACTCTACTTTCATATATGCTGAGATACTACAATAATACGATAGAGAGGAATATGATGGCTGGCGGAAAGCAATTTAGCAAGACAAAAAAAGTCGAAAAATTGAGAACTGATGCTCTTTCAAACGCCTTCGCTTCATGGGCTAGGGATGACCCCGACTCCTTCAGGGAAGTAGCTCCAGATCTCCTACGCCAGGGCGTCGACAGGGCGATGGGCAACGACCCACTAGCCAGCAGGCGGTTAGAGGAGTGGCTCTCAGAGGAATGGAGAGTCCAGGAATTTGATGGACTTCTTGAGTTTTCTAAGAAACAAGAATTAGCTACAGATATAACTCCGCTCAACATTAATAGATTCAAAGGGAAAAAGAGAGAATGGTTGTTGGCATTACAAGGAAAATTCAATCCAGAATCTTCAGAACATTCTGGCGATTTTCGCCGTTGGGACAGACATGTCCGAGACCAATTCATAATTATCGCAATGATCGCCAATGAGAGAGAGGGAGTCGCTCAAGGAAGTTTGGCGAGAGCGCTCGGAATCCGGTTTGAGGATGAAGCGAGTAAGAGATACGCTGGAAATGTCGTGAGAGCAGCTAAAATAGCGCTCACTCGGATGGCGAGAAACAAGGATAAAAACAAGAATATTTTTTCTGAAGGGATATTTCAGCAGGCCCGTGGCCATGGACTTAATCGGATTCACGCATTTGAAGACAATTCAATTCGAAAGTTGACGCTTAGATGGGTCAACAGCCATCCGGCCAAAGTACTGGTTCCTAACCTCGACTCGTGAATATTCACGAGCACCCGGTGGTAGAGCCGCACTCGTTGCACTTGAGGCAGGTTCCATTTCTGACCATCTGACTGCCACCGCAGTTTCCGCAGATGTCACCGGTAAAGCCTCTTTCTCGAGCCATCCGCATCCTTTTTTGGTCAACGGTTTCCGGTTCAACATCCAAAGTCAGCTGAATGTCCCGCTTGTCGCCCTCGTGTCTGACCACACCATCGGGAGTGTATTCGGGGCGGCTGATGGAGGTGGTCACCAAGTCTTCCTCGGAAATTTCTGCGAGATCATCTCTGTCGAGGTATTTGATTGCCAATTCTCTGAAAATGTAGTCAACGATGCTCGTTGCCCTCTTGACTCGGTGGCTGCCACCTTGGACCATTCCGCTCGGCTCAAACTTCTGGAATGTGAACGACTTCACGAAGGCCTCGAGTGGAATGCCGTACTGCAACCCGATTGAGACCGCTATTGCGAATTGGTTCAACATTGAGCGCCACGCTGCCCCCTCCTTCGAGGTGGTAATCATGATCTCGCCCAACCTTCCATCGTCGTAGGTGCTCGAGGTGAGATAGACGGTGTGGCCCCCAACCCTCGCCTTCATGGTGTTTGAATTGCGAGTGTCTGGCAAGGGCTGCCGGGAGGCGATGTAACCCTGCACGATTGTTTTGGCAACAACTTCTGCCTGTTGGACTGGCATCGGTAGACGCTCGACGACCTGCTTCGCCATCACCGTCATCACTTCGACCTCTTCGTCTATCTCTTCGTCGTCAACGATCAAGGTCGGTGATACGAGGGACGACATCAGCGGCTGCGAAAGTTTGCTGCCGTCGCGGTAGAGTGCGCACGCCTTGTTTCCGGTCTTCCAACTACGCATGTAGGCGTCCTGGACATCTTGAATCGACACATCTGCAGTCATGTTGATCGTCTTTGAGATCGCACCGGAGATGAATGGTTGAGCCGCTGCCATCATGTCGACATGCGCCTCCCAACGAATCGAGCGAACCCCTTTCGCACCACAAGACTGTGCACAGTCGAACACAGGGAGGTGCTCATCCTTCATGTGTGGCGCCCCCTCAATCATGCCGTGACCGAACATGTGTTCGTCGGCGAGTTGAATGTCTGTCGCCGAGTAACCCAACTTGTGGAGAATATCGAAGAAGGGCTCTGCCATTTCTTCATCGGTCAAGCCAAGAGTATCTCTGCAGAAATCCTCACCAAGGATTCCCGGAGAGAAGAGGCCACGGATGTCGATTACTTTGTCCATCTTTGAATCCATTCTGGCGAATTGGTCTTCGGTGAATCCCAATTCCTTCAGTGAACTTGTGGTAATGGATGGGCAGTGGGAGAAGGAGCCGGTTCCGGTGATGTAGGTGATGATGTCATCCACTTCCACCTTCTTGTATCCAAGGTTGTCCAATCCACTTCTAAGCCCGGTCGCCGGGATGACGAGGCTTCCTCCGCCCGCCAACTTCTTGTATTGAACAATGGAAAACAGAGGCTCAACGCCAGTCGTGTCACAACCCATCACGAGACCGATGGTGCCAGTCGGTGCGATGACAGTGGTCTGGGCATTTCGGTAACCATGTTCCTCACCCTGCATCACCGCTTGGTCCCACGCTGAGCGAGATGCCTCCAGAAGGTCCTTCGGGCACTTCTTCGGATCAATTCCCACAGGTGTGACAGCCAGCCCCTCGTACTCCTCAGTTGGAGCGTTGTAGGCTGCTCGGCGGTGATTTCGCATCACGCGTAGCATGTGTTTCTTGTTCTTCTCATACTGCTTGAAGGGGCCAAGAATCGATGACAATTCTGCTGATGTCTTGTAGGATTCACCGGTCATTATGGAGGTTAGAGCACCACAGACGGCGTAACCTCGCGGGTCGTCATATGGAATCCCCATGTGCATCAGAACCGAGCCGAGGTTGCAGTAGCCAAGCCCGAGGGTGCGGGTTTCGTAGGAGAGCCGGGAGATTGGCTTGGAGGGGAATTGTGCCATTAGCACGGATATTTCGAGGGCGATGGTCCACAATCTGATGGTGTGAATGTAGTCGTCAATCTCGAATGCACCTCTCTTCTGGTCAAAGCAGTGAAGCAGATTGATGCTAGCGAGATTGCACGCTGTGTCGTCCAAGAACATGTATTCGCTACATGGGTTGGAGCCGTTGATTCGGCCGCTTTCCGGGCAGGTGTGCCAATCGTTGATTGTTGTGTCAAACTGGACTCCGGGGTCAGCACACGACCAGGCTGCGTTGGAGATGTCACCCCAAAGGTCAGCCGCCGGCATGGTTTCGCAAGGCACTGGCTCTCGCCCCTCCTCCTTCGCATCCGCCTTCTCGGTCCTCCAGTAGAGATTCCAATCGCCCCCACTTTCCACCGCTTCCATGAACTGGTTTGGCACCCGTACCGAGTTGTTGCTGTTCTGCCCCGAGACGGTGAGGTATCCCTCACCCTGCCAGTCTGCGTCGAACTGTTGGAATTTCATGCTGGTGAATCCTTGGCCTGCGAGGTCGAGGATTCGCTTGATGTGGGGCTCAGCGATGTTTGCATTCATCGCCCGCTTGATCGACTTCGCCAACTCGATGTTTACTCTGGTGTCTAACCTCGCCTCCTCGTCTCCCTCCCAGTCGGCAATGGTTGCGAAAATGGCGTTGGCATTCTTCTGCAGACTTGCTGCACCTGCAATGAGGGCGCTGACCTTCTCCTCTTCCTTCATCTTCCAGTTGACATATTGACTGATGTCAGGGTGATCGAGGTCGAGTGTGATCATCTTCGCGGCTCGGCGTGTGGTGCCTCCCGACTTGATGGCGCCAGCCGCCTTGTCGAGTATCATCAGGAATGAGAGCAGCCCGCTGCTCTGACCACCACCTGATAGCGGCTCCCCCTCAGCTCTGAGATTGCTGAAGTTGCTGCCGGTCCCGGAGCCGAACTTGAACAGAAGCGCCTCTCGAGCGACAAGGTCGGTGATGGAGCCCTCGCCGCACAATTTGTCCTCAATACTTTGGATGAAGCAGGCGTGAGGTTGAGGTCGCTCGTAGGAGTTTTTCGACCTACAGTCTTTGCCGGTTGCCGGATTGACATACCAGTGGCCTTGAGCGGGGCCTTCTATTCCATACGCCCAGTGCAGTCCGGTGTTGAACCACTGCGGGCTATTCGGTGCCGAGCGTTGGCTGGCGAGAAGGAAATACATCTCATCGTAATACGCGCGTGCGTCGTGCTCGCTCGCGAAGTAGCCGTGTTTCCACCCCCAGTAGGTCCAGCATCCTGCGAGGCGGTGGAAAAGTTGCTTTCCGCTTGTCTCTTTGCCAACCCAGTCGTCAACCTTGTCTTTCATCGACATATCAGGAGTTGAGCGCCAAAGGAACTCCGGAACTCCCTCTTCTTCGAGTTTTACCATGTGGTCCAGACCCGGAATCACCCTCCGGAAGTACTTGTCAGAGGCTACGGTGCCAGGAACGCCAGAAAACCCAACAGGGAACTCCACTCCCTTGATCTCCCGTTCGATGGTCTGGTCGAAATTCTTGATTTGGATATCATTGACTTCCCAATCAAACTGTTCGTGAACAGGAGTGTTGGGTGAGGTGAATCGCCGTTCGATGACAAGCCCAGATTCGACGTCACCAGAGACTTGGTCGGTCCGCCTTGAGGTTTGCATTTTCCATCCCTACCGTGCTCGTTCTGCTCGCATCATCTCTTGTCCGCTTGGTCGGCGTCCTAATGGTGCGAGCGGGATTTTGTTGCCTACTTAGAGGGTTCTTAATGGTTCTCGACCAGACGCCGGAATTGTAGTGTGAAGTTGACCATTTTTTCTCCTCACGGCGACGACTCGTTTGGCTGATGACAAAGTTTCGGGTACTGTCTGGAACACAATAGAATAGGTAAATTATCAACACTAAAAATCATTGAAACCAACTACTCCTATTCAAAAACGGCTCTTTCACTCCTCACAACATCGGAAACAGTTGACGGGAACGCATTTGAACAAGCGGCGCGGAGGTGTACCCGTCGCAGTGACCCGCGTCGTTATTCAAGGAGGCTTTGATTTGCTAGCGCCAGAACAGATTTTACACGCCTGCATGATTCTTAGCGTGGAGTCAGATGAGGGCTTGAACGCCGACTTGATTTCCCTGATCAAAGATGCTTTGGGCTGTGATGACGAGGACCATACAGCAGCGCTTGAGCACATCGATGAGCACCGTGATGGAGGCAAGTGGGGCGGCCGGCGAGATGCTGTATTGAAGCGCTCAGCCGACCGAGCCAACGAGGCGCTGGCGAACGGACAGCTTTCCGATTCAGGGCCAGTCGCCGATGGTCTTGCCAGTCTGCTTGACGAGGGGGATGATGGCGAGATTGACCCATTCGCAGAACTCGGAGTTCAAGCGGGAGCCGCGAGTGTAGGCGGCGCCGCTGACCAAGGTGCAGACCTGCTCGCCGCCTTCATGGACGACGACGAGGAAGAGGAGGAGATGGTCGACTCCGCAGGCTTCCTCACAGAAACCATCGATCTCGATGGCGCACCGACCTCTTCAGAATCAGATGATGAGTCAGAGGACGAGTCGGATGATGATGACTCCGACAGCTCAGATTCGACCGAGGAGGAGCAGGAGTCTGAATCGACTCACGCGGTGTCACCGCTTGCTGCCTACGAGATGCTGATGTCGACCTGTTGGGTTGACGGAATCCTCGACCCCGCCGAGGCGAAACTACTCGCTCGCAAGAGAGGCGAGTTGTCAATCAGCTTCGAGGATCATCTGACCCTCCTCCGCGAGATGTTGGAGCGAGAGTCATGATGGAGGAGCACACTCCGTTCTGGCACGCCCTCGAATTGGCGTGGTGCGGAGACGGAGCCCTCTCACTCCACAGCGTGAGGCTGCTCGATGCGATGCAGCAGATGATATCTCTCGACGACTCCACCCGAGCAGCCATAGAGAGCCGCTTTGAAGAGGAGATTGTCGCTGACCTCACACGAGCTGGCTTTGGTTGTGGCGACCAACCCCTCGCAGCATTGGTGGGAACTCTCACCTTCCTCGACGACCCGGCAGCGCAGGAAGTTGCCCGCGCATTGGGGAAGTCAGCACTATTGGCAGGTCTTTCGAAGGAGCGCTGGTTGGCTAGTTGTGCGTGGATGGATCAACTTGGTCTTGGTACCCCATTCATGGAGGGTGTCTGGCTTGAGGGTGACGACGCAGGTGAGTTGGCCCGGGTACCCGCGGTCTTGGTCCCCGTCGCCCGTCAAATCGGGCTCATCAACGATGACAACTGAGGTTTTCCCTCAACCTTTTCAGCCATCCATCACCAAATCCCAAGTGATGTCGGCGGTGTGTTTGAGCATGTTGGATACCGTACAATATTTCGCATGGCTCTTTTCGATTAACCTACGAACCAATTTTTCAGGCAGCTCAACCCCTCTCACTCGGTAGATCATGTGAATCTTGGTGAAGACCCGTGGATTGTTCTCTGCCCTCTCCATGTCGAGTTCGACAACCGCCCTGGTAACCTCTCGATTCTTCAGTCCCTCTACCACATCAATCAGACTGCAGGCGCCACACGAGTGGAGTGTCGCCATCACTGGATTAACCACCTCATCCCCCCAACCGAGTTCCATCACGACGCCATCCTTGCCAGTACAGGTCAATTTCTGGCCTCCTACCCATTCCACTTGAGAATCCATGAGTAGAGCGCCTAGATGAGTCGCCGATGGAGTTTCCGCAGCCGAACTCTCCTTCCACCCTAGACCCAAGACATCGCCTTCCACTCTTCGCCAACGCATTGATGAAGGGGTCGCCGGTCG
>DAVI01000096.1:0-416 GCA_002505495.1 Euryarchaeota archaeon UBA59
AAGCATGTGAAGGATGTCAAGCTCAAGGCCATCTTGGAGGCGCGCTCGGGTGACCATGGATTATCGCCCACGAGAGTGCCGTTCGCACAACATGTCGCCATCGAGGGGCATTATTGGGAAGGTGCCTGGTACCCCAAGGGGGGAGGTGGGTCAATCCCAAAGGCATTCATTTCCAGATTGAAAAAGAATGGTGGAGAGATTCGAGTCAAGACTAGAGTCAAGGAAATCATCATCGAAGGTGTCGGCAAACAGCGCCGCGCAGTGGGAGTCCGCTTGCAGGATGGAGAGGAGATACGAGCGAACTGTGTCATCTCCAATGCCGACGCTTGGGTGACCTACAACGATCTGGTGGGCAGAGCCAACCTGTCCAAGAGACTGGCCAAGAGAATCACCCGACTTGAACCGTCCGTGAGCGC
>DAVI01000096.1:703-1703 GCA_002505495.1 Euryarchaeota archaeon UBA59
GAGGATGTTTGACACCATCGAAGGAGTCGTCCCGGGTCTTCGAGACAATCTCGTGCTTTGCGAGTTAGGCACCCCCCTGACCAACGTACACTATGTCAATTCGTATCGTGGAAACCTGTACGCCACAGCCAAGTCAAAGCAGCAAATCGGCCTTGGCGCGCTGCCGATAAACACTGAGATTGCGGGGCTCTACCACTGCGGACAGTCCACTGCTGCTCACGGCGTTCTCGGCGTTATGGCGACTGGTCTAATGGCCGCCTCAAGGATTAGTGGAATGGAGATGGGTGAGTTGCTCGTACATGGTGAGGCGGGGAAAATCCGATTGCATACCCCCAATTGAAAGATGCTCGGAGTACGCTATTTGCAGCAATGGGAACTGTGAGGGTGCATTCAATAACACGCCCTCCACTCAAGCAGACATGGCGGAGACACGGTCGATGCAAGAGTGGTTGGACGCCTACGGGGAAAGTCATCAGAACCCCACGAACAAGCGGATTCACTGGGTGTGTGTCCCTCTCATCTTCCTCACCATCGTCGGACTCCTGTGGAGCATCCCCGTGCCGGAATTCATGTCACCTTCCTGGCTCAACTTTGCTACGCTGATGCTCGTACCCGTCACCCTATTCTATGCTCGGTTGTCTGTCCCCCTAACAATAGGGATGGCCGCCTGGTGTTGCCTCTGCTTCGCCCTCTGTGCGTGGTATGAATCACTCATCACATTCCCCCTTTGGCAAGCCAGCATCATCGCCTTCGTAGCTGCCTGGGTCGGGCAATTCTACGGCCACAAGATAGAGGGTGCGAAACCATCCTTCCTGGATGACATCAAGTTCCTCATGATCGGGCCGGCGTGGTTGATGTCGTTCATCTACCAGAAGTTGGGCATCAAGTACTGAGTGCATCATATCCGCTCGGAAATCGCTTCGACGACTTCTTCAGTATGCTCTACTTCCTTCTTGATGTCCTTGATGTCTGAGTGCATGTCGGAAACTACTGCGGTGCT
>DAVI01000096.1:1787-3629 GCA_002505495.1 Euryarchaeota archaeon UBA59
GCTACACTTGGTAATTCTACTCTTGATGAGTTATCTGAAAAGTGGTTTGAGTTACAACAACGATTGAGTAATTACCAGAAAGAGGAGAATTTGAAAGAAGAAGAATCTCATGAATTATTTGAAACAGAGTCTTCAGAATTCATGGAGATTGAAAGTTCTCAATACGGTTGGTCCAAACATATGTTTTACAATGATGGTGGGGTTTTCTTGAATCATTTGAATGAATACATTGAGAGAATTTTCCATATTGAGTTGAAAACCAATTATCGTTCAAATGCTGAACTACATCATTATGGGAAAGACCACCGGGTAGGAATCCACTCAAGAAATTTTGATCTTGGTCGAGGTATGCGACGCTCCCTTCCTTGCTCCGCAGTGTATCATCTGATTAATAAGGAGACATCTGAGCGTGTGATAATAGTACTCAATACAACCAATTGTAGAAGTTATGAGAACGAATTGACAAAAGGCCAATTTATCTACGACTCAAATAAACATGAAGAGCATAAATTCTGGAGTGAATTCTTGGATGATTTCTACATTAATGGGTTGCTAAAAGGAGAGCGTTTTGGTGCAGATTTACGTTTATTGACACTTGAAGGCAACCTTAGTCATGATGATATTGTACTAGATGAAAGAGTTTCTAAGCAATTGGACAGAAATATCACTGGTTTCATCAATGCGTTGCCAGAAATAAAAAAAGCCAAATTACAAACATCTAGAGGAATAATGTTGTCGGGGGTACCGGGTACAGGAAAAACTCTGTACTGCAAAATATTGCTTGGGATGCTTGACATTACAACAATATATGTCACCCAATCTAGGTTATCTGCAGGGCTGAAAATCAAGCATATTTACGATATGGCTAGGCGAATGGCCCCCTCATTGGTCATCCTTGAGGATATTGACACACTTGGTGGATTGGACCGTAGGGCGGCGTCTGATTCAGAGTTAGGCGCGCTGCTGGAATTTTTGGAAGGGATTGAGGCTAATTCTCAGGTCATCACACTAGCAACGACCAATTTTCCTCAGCATCTGGACGAAGCTCTGCGAAATAGACCCGGTCGAATTGATGCTTTTATCAACATTGAAATTCCGGGGCCAGATCAGCGAAAGAAGATGCTAATTATGATGACAAGAGAAATCAATCTTGCTGATGATATTAATTGGGACCGGATTGTCAAGTTGACAGAAGGGATGTCAGGGGCATTTCTCCGAGAAGTCATCTCCTTAGCACTAATTACTCGTGTATATGAACATGGAGTAAATGATATCATTATTGATCAGGCTGCTATAGTAGATTCATGCAATTCAACCCGTGAGCGAATGAGTGCAAGCAAGGTGGATATCACTTACAATAAAATGCCAGAATTGAGTGAAGATAGCAAGCAGTCCTGGGGCTAATCAAGACGCCAATCTTCTAGCTTCGGAAAGCCTTGCAGGGTGCTTCTCAGAGGTATCGACATGCGGTCGCACGCACTACCCATTGATTCAGAGAACCCACTTGATTGAGCATCCAATCGAGTCAGTTCGAGAATTGGCGACGGCCTCTCCCGCCAAGAACTCGTCGAGCGCATCGGCCATCTCGGCCGTCGTCGCCTCGCCGGGATTGAGCGGTGAGTTGTCCAACCTGCCGCGGTAATGCAGGGTTCCAGCCCCATCAAGGAGGTAGAACTCGGGGGTCCTCTCGGCATCCCACGCTGCTGCCGCGGCCTGCTCGCCGTCGATTAAGAACGGATATGGGACTCCCTTCTCACAAGCTGCCCGCGTGTTGGCGGCAGAATCCGATGAGTACTGCGGATTTGCAGCATTGGAGTTGATGGCGACGAAGCCCAGCCCTGC
>DAVI01000096.1:3725-4249 GCA_002505495.1 Euryarchaeota archaeon UBA59
GAGAACACCACTATGGCTCCCTTGTCGGTCAGCACATCTGACAGTCCCATCTCGGGGCCTCCGAGGCTCGGGTGGGCGTTGGGCAGTCGAAAGTCCGGGGCCGCGTCACCGACATTGAATGGCATGACCGCCCCATTCCGGGAGTTCGCATCAAACCTTCGGGTAGGCTCTCACTACTGCTTTGCCAAGGCGATTGTGACTTCTTCCATCCTTCTGCGCGCCAACTTGTTGTCGGGCTCCGCGTCGAGGACTCTGCGCCACGCCGACTCCGCCTTGTCGTAGTCCTCTCGCTCGTGGTGAATTGCTGCGATTCTCAATAGTGCGTCCAAGTGCCTACCGTCGTGAAGGACAGTCGATTCAAAGTCTCTCAGTGCGCTGTCAGCCTCTTCTAGTTCGAGGTAGAGCAGCGCCCTCTGATAGTACGCCTCTGGGAAGTTCGGCCTCAGGTTCATCGCCGTGTTGAGCGGTATGAACGCCTCCTCTGCGCGCCCCTGGGCGAGCAGGCAGGCCGCCAGCCGTGTCAG
>DAVI01000096.1:4475-12823 GCA_002505495.1 Euryarchaeota archaeon UBA59
ACCTCGTTGAACCGCTCGAACGCTTCGGCAAGGTTGCCGCGGCGGGCTGCCACGAGTCCCTTCACATAGGGAATCACCAGTGAGGTGCGCTCCTTCACGTCCGCCTCGTCTATCAGCCGTGCAGCATCCTCGACTCGCCCCTCATCCAAGGCGATCAGGCTCTCCTCGGCACAGACCAGCGGGTCGTCCATCAGTCGCTTCGCCCTGTTGAGAGATATGCTCGCCTCTGCGAGGTCGCCCGCCAACCGCTGACAACGGCCCACGCACAACCATGCGAGGCCGTTCTCCCGGTCAACTTCCAACGCACCGCGGAATGCGCTCTCCGCCTCTGCGAGAATCGCTCCGTCGGCGTGCCCGGCGTCACGGTTGGCGTCGTAGTCAGCGAGCAGCAGTCTGCCCTTCTGAATGTGGAGAACCGGCTCACTCCAGTTAGGGGTACCCTCCAATACATTCCACGCCTCTTCGCGTCGGCCCTGGAAAAGATGGGTCTGTGAGAGGTTTGAGCGGATGGTGGCGTTTGCGGGGTCTGACTCCAGAGCACTCTCGAGTGCCTCCATCGCATCCTCCCTGCGCCCACTTCGCTCCAGCAGATCCGCCTTCAGAAGAATGAGTTCCGTGCCTCCCGCACCTAGCGCACAGCCGTGCACAGCTGCCTTCAGCGCATCAGCCATCTGCTTGGGATTCGGTTCGAGGAGTTGGGCGAGCAGCGCCCACGACTCACCGTGCTGCCTTCCTCCGGCTAGGTCTAGTGCCGACCTGACCGAATCTATTGCGAGAGGAATCTCGTCTCGGCGACGGTGGAGCCGTGCCTTCAGCAGATACTGTTCGACCGTAGGGTCTTGCTCGATAGCAGCCTCGACCGCTGCCAATGATTGGTCACTTGAATCGCCTGATATCCGCTCCTTTATTCCGGACAGGAAACTGTGGTCTGCCGGAGTCGCCTTGCCAATCGCCTCCAACCGCTTCACGTTGCGCTCGGCCGTCTCCGGATCGAGCAGTGAAAGTCTGCGCAACAGCGACTCGTCATCGGGAACCTGTGAGAGTTGTTCGGTGACCCAATGCGCCTCCGCTTCGATGTCGCCAGCATCTCTGGCAAGTGCCGCCAGACAGCGCATCGCCGCAAGGTTGCCCGGAGCGAGCGAGGTCGCCACCTCCTTGTAGCACGCCCTAGCCCAGCCATCCTCACCAATCAGGTGGGCCAGTTCACCAAGTCTGCGCGCCTCAAGGGCGCTGAGGCCGAGGTTCTTGGGGCCGGAGAGGTCGAGGTCGGCGAATAGGTCGAAGAGTCGGCTGGCAAGGGCTGTGACCCCTGAATCCACATCCGCATGTCCCAAGGTGAAATCCCCGTCAGTGGAGTGGGTGGAGAGCATTCCGCGGATTGCCGAGAGAAGTCCTTCTGCAGACTCCTTCACACTTGGTGCCCCGAAGTCAGAGTCGAGCGACGCTTCGAGACTGCTGATGGAATTGTGGGCTTCAATGAGCCCCTTCAACTTCGGTTGGGTGTGAATTAATGCATTGCAATCACTCGACAGGCGAGCCACCTCGTTGACCAACAGACCCAACTTCTCCGCCTGTGATTCTCGTTCTGTGGCGGCATCCCGACTATACCTCCGGAAGTGGGTGTCAACCTGTATCATCCAGAAGATGATGCCCCCACCAAGCAGCGTCACGAACAGCGTCAGTCCGATTTCAAGCGGCGTCATGGCCGCCTCAGCCGATTGATTGCCTACTTGACATTGACCCCCGCCCTTACGCACGGGTGCGGATTTCGCCACCCGCGCGAGTTCACCGTCGGTAGCATTGTGAACGGGAGGAGGGTCTGCCCGCCTTGGGATTCACCTTGGTCGATGATACCAGTTGGCTCGATGAGCGTCTGACCGACTGGGCCGAACGCGGCTTTGACGGCCCTCTGCTCGCCACCCACCTCGCTGGGGAAAGTGGTAACCTCAGCGAAGCAGTCCTCCGTTTGGAGAAGAACATCAAGCGGGCGGAGTGGCT
Source organism: Euryarchaeota archaeon UBA59 (assembly GCA_002505495.1). Classification (GTDB taxonomy): domain Archaea; phylum Thermoplasmatota; class Poseidoniia; order Poseidoniales; family Thalassarchaeaceae; genus MGIIb-Q1. The sequence continues at coordinate 6,474 of DAVI01000096.1, forward strand.
AATGGAACAGGTCGAGAAATTCCCTCTCGCGTGGACTGAACGGGACGAGATACTAGACTCCCTGTCAGACCCGAACACAATCGAAGCAAACGAGCGGCGTTGGCGTGAATTGGTTCGGAGCCGCCGTCCCTGGCACGCAATCGCTGAAAATTTCGGAATCCGATGGTCGAGGGAGGGACGTACGCAAGAGTTGGCGGACTGGCTCGAGCGGTTGGACCGAGTAGATCCATCGATGATTCCCCAGGCTGGTGAACTCCTTTCGGCACTGGAAAATGCGGTTCTTCGTGAGGAAATGGAGACGGTCGTCGCTGACCTTGAAGGCCGGCAAAATCGGCGGGTTCGGGTCTTGGAAGAGATGGTCTCCCACTTGAGAGACGAGCGCGGTTGGTCACTTTCGGGACTCTCTGGAAACCTGCAAGAACGGTATGCGGAAGTTGGCCGGATTCAAGACTTGGATTCCGTTCTGCTGGCAATTGAGGAAATTACGAGTAGTGACATATCAATGTATGACCGAGAGGCTGCGAGTGCGCTTCTACAACGAGCGGAACTGGCCCGGAACATGGAGGATGGGGGGCGTCTTGCCGAGTTGCTAGAGATATCTAAGGGGATGGCTTCTGACTACGAAACTCGACTCCAAACCGTCACCGACTGGCTCACCGACCTAGATGAGCGGCAACTACACCTCAATGTCTCCAGACCTCCCACGCCGGGCGACTTGCTAGTGCTGGAATCGAGGGTTGATGAGGTAGCTGATGCGGTGGTTCGGCTTGGCGCCGCTTGGCTCCGACTCGACGCTCTGCTCGACCTGTTTCCAGATGATGCGGGGGGCGCCGCGGCTCTTCAGGGCCAAGTCGAGAGGGTGGATGACATCGAGGGGCTTGTCGAAATCCTCCAGGCGAGGCGGGACGAGAACGATTCTCGGGCTCGTGGCAGGCTACGGGGATGGGCGGCTTCGGGGTTTGATGTCGAGCCGTTTGAGGTGTTGCTCGAACAGCGGCCGCGGGTCGGCTGGCTGGCGATTGAGGAGCATGCGGAGCGGGTCGGGGTGTGCAAGCAGATTCTCTCAAACATAGACCTGCTCGATGTATCCTATGCCGGTGCTGAGGAGGCTGCTGGCTGGAGTGAGAGGCTGCGAGCGGCAGGTGTCAACTACGACGATGTCGCTGATGTGCAGGAGGGTCTGCGAAAGAGGCTGAAGCGGAACGGATTACACCGCCTACAACTCGACGAGGTCAGAGTTGAGTTTGCAGGAAGTTGGCCCGCGCGGCTCTCTCCGGGCTCACTCTCTCTGTCTGAATACGAAGAGGCGATCAAGGCACTGCAAGCCGGAGAAAGGGTTTCGGGTCATTTCGGAGAAGCGCGGAGCAGTGCCAAAGAGAGCCGACTGGTCGAAGCGACGAGGGGGGAAGTCGACCTGTGGCGCACCAGCGGTTGGGACATCAGTGGGCTCGACAAGATGTTCGAGCGGGCACCCACCGAATTGTGGGCCTCACTCCCTGCAATACGCAGAGCGATGGACGGATTCAACCATCTGAGAGAGAGGTTGCAGCGGTTGCCGCTCAGAAGAAGTTCGGAACTTCTCGACAGAATCGGTTCCGACTTGAGACGGCCGGAGAAATTGCAGAACATCTCCGATTCCCTGCCTTCACTCGCTGCGGAATTAGCCGCCCTGCCCGGAACTGCCGACGAACGGGAGTTCGCACTCTTTGAGCCAACTCTTCCCGAACCGTTCGCAAAGTTGCGCCAGGTGAAGGCGTTGCCAACCCTTATTCCGAGAAAGGTTCAGCCAATCGAAGAAGAAACTCGCGTCGAGCCTCACACATCGACAAAGATTGAGCCGCCCCCTCAACTGACCGAAGTTGTGGCCGTTGAACCGGTTTCACCCATGCCACCCGCTGAAGTTGAGTTTGAGGTGTCCATGAAACCAGAGCCGGTTTTGGAGAGTGGCGATGTTCGCTGGGATTCACTGGTCCTGAGAATTGGTGGGAGACTTGACGCTCAACCACGCGACCTCAGAGTCCAGCGGCTGGCTCGACTGATGATGCTCCTCGAACCGCAAGAGAGTGATTCGGAGAGCGAATCACAGATGAGGAGCAAGCTGACCGGTCGCCTCGACAAGATTACTGGCGAGCTTGAAAAGTGGACGAAACTGCGGCTAGTACATCGTAACACATCGACTGATGGCAGTCTGTTGAAGCTCTCTGCCCGGCTGGCCAGTAGACTCTACGACATCCCCGGCCCCGGTACCGAACTGCCGGTCCAACCCGACGAAGAGCGCCTCCCCGACGGTGCCGACCTGAAGAGCATGGAAGAGGCTGTCTCGCGGTTGGAGGATTCCACGCGCGTCCCATACGCCGGCGGCAAGCCGGCACTCGTTGCCGTTGGTTGACGATTCGGAGCGAAAGGCGCCTTCCTACGATGTGAATCAATCATTCACTGAGGTCTGAGAGGAGATCCGACGCCTCGTCCGCACTCAACGAATCCTCTCGCGGTGCTGCCTTTACATGAAGTTCTGATGGCTCGACGGGCTTTGTTGGGACAAACGGTGTCGCACCCGGTGGAGGAGGGGGGGGAGGCAGTCCATCCATGCCGGCAGGTGGTGGAGGTGGTAATCCCGCCGTTTCGCCAGGGGGCGGAGGGGGTTGGCCCGCATGACTCATCGGAGCGAGGTTGGGGGGTGGTGCGGGTACTGGCATCGGTGGTGGTGGTAGTGGAGCGGCCATCGGAGTTGGGTCTGAAACTGGTGGAGGGGCGGGTGCTGGAACCGGAGCGGGTTCGGGGCCTAGTTCTGTCACCGGCGTAGACGGTGGTGGTGGCGGAGGGGGAATTTCCACTGGTGGAGGTGCCGGTTCGGGCTCGGGCTCAGCCACACCCTCTGGTTCTGCTTCCGGAGTTGTCTCGAGTTCCGGCTCGGGTGCCACTTCAGGTTCCGGTTCAGGTTCCTGCTCTGGTTCTGGCTCAGGTGCCACCTCTGGTTCGGACTCGGGTTCTGGCTCTGGTGCCGTCTCGGGCGCCGGTTCGGGTTCTGGCTCGGCCGTCGGCATCGGCGTCGGCACTGGGGCTGGCGGCTGTTCGGCTGGGGTTGGCGGCGAAGAGGGCGGAGGCGTGGATGGGGCGGTGGTTGCCACCGGCGCAGGGAGTGGTGCGGCTACTGGTGCGGCTACTGCAACTGTCCCCACTACCAGTGGAGGTGTGGTTTTCGCAACGAGTGCTGCTTCAAACTTAGCAGCTATCTCATCGGCCCGCTGATTCAGTGCCTCACAATCGAGTGATTTCCCTGATAGCAAACCCTCCATCGCCCCATCGATCAAATCCATGCTGGCATCTGTCAACGCTCGATTCGAGCCGATTCTGTAGAGAAGTACTCGATGTTGTCCAGCATTGGTCTCGAACAGAAGAAGTTCCGGGTCGGTGAATTGGGCAAGTGAGAGGAGGAGCCCCGCGAGGAACACGATGGAGCCGATTCCGGGAGCGAAGTAGAGGAGGAGGATTCCGATGCCTGTCACCGCCCACCAACCATACTTGCCTCCATCGAGCCAGTCGTATCGGTAGTGAGAAAAGCCGAGAAGTGCTTCTTTTCTAGCCATGAACTGCTCTTCGACCACGACTCCGTCAGCCTCCCTCCTTGCGAGGGAAATCCGCACCAAATCGTCGTCTTCAATGACTGACAGAGTTCGATTGCCCCGCTTTGACTCCCTCAAAACGAACTCTCTAGACTGCTCCTCGGCGTCGAGTGCGCGAACACCACGACCTAGCACGCTGACACCAGCTACCGACGAGTCTACCGGATTCACACTAGGCTCTGTTGTAGGCCCGACTTCAGGTGCCGAAGTTGGGGATGGTGCCGCCTGCATTGCGCCGACGAGAGGTTCGCTCGCTTATCAGTCACGCGAGGCGTGAATTTGGCTCTTCATCGAAATTCACTCACGCCAAGTCCGATGTGTGAATACGCGAAGTCTTCGGGTCACCCCCGGGGGACTCTTGCTCACTTGAGGTCGGAGAGAGCGTACGCCTCGACGCCTGCTGGCGCCTTGCCGTTGACCTTCTTGGCAACCACTGATGCGATGCCGTTTTCTGAAGCGATTTCCCAAATTCTGTCGGTTGCGGGGCCGTTGATGACAATCGCCTGCACACCCTCGTTCTCCACGGCAAACTCGGCGAGCTTGCTCGCACCGATCGCATCTGACACCGAGCCATCCTCAAGGATGAATACCGCCTTGCGTGGGCCCGGCATCTGCTCGGCCCATGCTCTCACTTCGTCGGGGATTTCCACTGCCTTCTTGGCAGCACCATTGCCACCGTCCTCGGCTTGAATCCGCCCAACTGCGCGGGCTGCGGGCTCTGCTTGACCGAGATGCTTGCCTACCAACTTCTTCTCCAGGTGCTCGACCTCTCGCCCTGCTGGTGCGAATGCGATTCGAGTCAGTTTGTCTTCGAGTATTCCAGCCAATTCGAGTGCAATCATCTTGCCACCACGGTCACCGTCCAAGAAGGCGGTCACCATGGATTTCGACTGCACCAACTCAACTAGGGCATTATCGATTCCTGCGCCCATCACAGCGATTGAGTTCTTGATGCCGCACTTCGCTAGGTTCAGAACGTCGTTGCGCCCCTCAACGATGATGAGGGCATCTGAGCCCTCGACATTAGGGCCACAGGTCATGCCTGTATCCTTGTAGGTCGTGACCTCACTGGTCGTGAGCACGCTGCGAACTTCGTCGATGAGGCCGCTTGCATCCGTGTCACGCTGTTGAACGATGTCCAACAACAAGTCCTTCGCACGGTCCACCATTGCCTCTCTCTTTGATGAGCGAATGTTGGTTATATCCGCCACCTTCAGAGTAGCCTTTGCCGGTCCAATCCTCTCTATTGTCTCGAGTGCTGCACCGATGATGGCGCTCTCCACATTCTCCAGAGATGAGGGGATTTCGATGATTCCACTGATTTTCCCCTTCTTGCTCTCAGTCGTCACATCGATGTGTCCTATTCGCCCGGAACGCTGCAACTTGCGCAGGTCCAGCGCCTCTGGCATCAATCCCTCGGTCTGGCCAAAAATGGCCCCGATTATGTCCTTTCGTTGAGCCTGTCCATCGAGATGAACCTTGACTCTAATCATGTACTTTGCATTGCTTGAATCTGCCATACTTTTTCCTTCCTTAGATTCTACCCGAACCCTCCCATCGGAGGCTGGTCTTGTCTTGGACGAGCGCCGATGCGCCCGGTGATTGGGACAGGAGAACCTGTGTTTCCGCCGACCAACCTCCCTGCTATGAACCCACCGGATGCATCAAACAAGGTGAAAAGAGCGAGCGGTGCTGCTTCTGACATGCCCGACGGCTCCGAGCCGCTACGAACCCGCCAAGTCTTCCACGCTGTCATCCAAGTGATGCTCGATGACGGAGAGTTGACCCGTGAGGAACAGCGGCTTGCAATCAAGTTGGGTACTCTGCTTTTCAAACAGGAAAAGGAGTTGCGGGAGCAGCCAGCACTGATCTACCAATCTGTGGTCGATGGGCTTGAAGTTGAAGGGGGGAGAATCATCGGTCGCGGTGAGCGTCTGCAAATCTTCCGCGAGATGTTTGAGACGGCTTTCATGAACTCCTCGCTCAGCCAGGATGAGCTGGCTGCAATTGCGATGCTGCGCTCGGCGTTGGACATCGACGAGAGTGAGTATGAGTTACTGATCGAAATCGTGGAGAAGTCGATTGAAGAGAGCGTCGAGCCGAAACTCTTCGACAAGGTGAAAGAAGACCTCACCTCGGTTCTCGACAAGGTTGGCGGCATGTTCGATTCAATCATACGGTAGGATTCTTCTCAGGCGATTTTCCGCAATGAAGATGAATCACCCCCTCAAAGGACGGCCATGCGATTCCTCGAGGCGGAGGACCCGATTGCCCTCGCAGCGCTCGAATATGTGCTTGAAAGAGACGCTGCCGATGTCCGTAAGTTGCTGGAATGGCTGCCCGCGGCGCGTTCTGTTCGTGACCGAAAGGCGATTCTTGAGCGGGCATGCGCTCTGATGCGGGAGTTGGAACACGCAATCGAGCGCATCGCCGAGGTTGAGTGAATGGTGGAGCGGCTCGTCGCTGACGGCGCAATCATCCTCGCCGGGGGTCCGTCGAGTCGAATGGGGGAGGCGAAGGCGCTCGTCGAAGTCGCTGGCAAACCCATGCTGCAACTTGTCATGGAAGCGCTCGGGCAGTCTGGTATCGACAAGGCGATTCTCTCGATGAAAAGCGAGGAGCAGGCATCGGAAATCCTCGGAAAACTTCCTTGTGAAGAGACAACTGCGGGGTTGCTTCGGGTGGGTGTTGATGGAGTCCCCTTTCAGATAATCGTTGATGAAGAGG
>DAVI01000096.1:13055-13586 GCA_002505495.1 Euryarchaeota archaeon UBA59
AAACCGGTCTGGAACCACTGCTGTTCTGTGCCAAGACCGAAACCCTCGACGCCGCCCTCGACGACATGGGCGATGCCGCCCACCAAGTCATTACCAAGATGGGAGCTGTTGAAGTTGGACCCGATGAGTGGGTTGCAGCAGGCATCTCCGAACTCTGTTTCACTAATGTGAACACAAAGGAAGACCTGGACTCCATCAATTGATTCGGAATCGGTCGCCATCGGCTTCAACCCGACCTTCGGCCAGTGCATCGATGACCGCCGGGTAGAGGTGATGCTCTATCTCCACTCGAATCCTCTCGCCGAGTGAATCCTCGTCCTCGTCGGGCAAAATCGCGGTGGTCTCGCTGGCGATCAGTGGCCCATCGTCGACCCCAGCACTCACGAAGTGAACCGAGGCACCAGCAGTGGTCGCCCCGGATGCAAGCGTGTCCCTGATTCCGTGGGCTCCTGGATACAACGCCCCGTCATCCTCCCAAGGACTCGGATGGATGTTGACCACACGCCCTAACCTCGGATTCAGGAAGGACTC
>DAVI01000096.1:13826-14578 GCA_002505495.1 Euryarchaeota archaeon UBA59
AATCCACTGCCCGAGCCAGATATGAGAACGCCCAGACGGAGCGGGGCGTGGGAGGACCCAGCACGGGGGAGAGTGTATGGGCCGGACATATTCGAAAAACCTCGGAGGGTGGAAGGGCGCGCCTCACTCCTGTAACGGGGTCAAAGTCACCGCTATTGAGCAAATCGGCCTCTTTTTATGGCCGACGGTGGGGCGCAGGTTCAGAGGTGGTTGTATGGCTGAACGGTTGGCGGACCTCGACGCGGTGGTGGAACGCTACGCCCGTCGCTCCACGCCCTTGAAGCGAGGGTTCTATGTCTCAATCGGCTGCCTGTTCCTAATATTCGCAATCATCGGGATTTGGGTGCCCGGCTGGCCAACCGTTTCCTGGGCGGTTCCAGCCGCCTACCTATTCAGCATTTCAAACGAGAAGTTGTTCCGCTGGACTTTGACAAACCGGTACTTCGGCGCTACGCTATTCGACTACTATGCGACTGGAAAGACACTACCTAAACATGTCAAGAATTGGATAATGGTGTTCATCACGATAATGTCAGCCGTTTCCATCTGGTTGACCACCGTTGCCGGTGACCCCGGTTACGGGCAGGCCTTCATCGCCGTTGTTTGGCTAATCGGTGTCTGGTTCATCAGCCACAGAGTCGTCACCCGAGTCTGAGTCGTTGCCACGACTCTTGAAATAACTCCAAGCAGCAAACGGAGTACTCCAAAAAATCCCTCCAATAGCACCTAACATGACGATAGTTGCCAATGTT
>DAVI01000096.1:14711-14836 GCA_002505495.1 Euryarchaeota archaeon UBA59
AAATGCTTCAAACTAGGCTCGCAGCAGTTCAATTTTCTAGAACCATATTTCACTGAGAAGGCGGATACAAGTGGAATACCGATTAGTGTCAACAATGCTCCCGACCAATGGTACATTACAGTGAT
>DAVI01000100.1:0-503 GCA_002505495.1 Euryarchaeota archaeon UBA59
GCGAGCAAGGAGTGGTGGGTCCGCTCCTACGACCACGAGGTCATCGCCCAGTCAGTCATCAAGCCGTTCTGCGGCGTCAACCACGACGCTCCTGGAGACGCCGCGGTCATCGCACCCATTCATGGTGGCACCCAAGGGGCGGTCATCTCCTGCGGCATCACTCCTCGATACTCCGATATCGACACCTACGCAATGGCAGCGGCGAGCATCGACGAGGCGGTTCGAAACGCGGTCTGCGTCGGGGTAGACCTCGAGCGGATGGCCGGCTTGGACAACTTCTGTTGGCCCGATTCCGTCGAGTCCGAGAAGACGCCGGACGGCCGCTACAAGTTGGCCCAACTAGTCAGAGCCAACCGGGCGATCGACGATGTCTGCAGAGCCTACCAACTACCCTGCATCAGTGGCAAGGACTCGATGAAGAACGATGTCACACTCGACGGCAAGAAAATCAGTGTCCCTCCCACACTGCTCTACAGTCTACTCGGAAATCATCACGATGTTCG
>DAVI01000100.1:701-3774 GCA_002505495.1 Euryarchaeota archaeon UBA59
GCCTCAGCCCACGACTGCAGCGACGGCGGCCTCACCACAGCCCTCGCCGAATCCTGCTTCGGCGCCGACGCCGGTTGTTCAGCCGACCTCACCTCAATCTCCGTAGGCGCAGAACACCCTGACAAGTGGGGGCTCCTGTTTGGTGAGAGCCTGGGTAGGATTCTCGTCAGCGTCACCCCGGTAAACGCAGTTGCGTTTGAGGAGGCCATGGCCGGCCACGCATGCCATCGAATTGGCGAAGTGGAACTTGGAGATTCAATCACCTTCAGAAGTGGTGGGGAGGAGATTCTCTCCGCTAGCATGTCGGCACTCAGAGCTGCGTGGAAGGCCACCCTGGATGGAGGGGGTCCCTGAATGGTAGAAGTACCACAGGTTGCCGTACTAACCGGCTTTGGTATCAACTGCGATCTGGAGACCATGGCGGTCTTCGACATGGCTGGTGCGAAGGCGCACAGAGTCCACATCAACTCTCTCGTCAATGGCGTCGACAACCTCGAAAACTACCACATCATGGCGGTTCCGGGGGGCTTCTCATTTGGCGACCATTTGGGTAGTGGCAGGCTTTTAGGCAACCGTTTACGCTTCGGCATCAGAGAGCAGATGCGTAAGTTCGTAGAGGATGGAAAGCCGGTGATTGGGATTTGCAACGGATTCCAGGTTCTCGTCAAGATGGGGCTGCTGCCAGGTGACGAAGGGATCAGTCTCGAGCAGACGGCATCACTCACTCTCAACGATTCAGGTCACTACGAAGACCGCTGGGTCACCCTAGAGTTCAACGGCGACAGTCCGTGCATTTGGACCAAGGGCGTCGAGAGGATGCGGACACCGGTGCGTCACGGAGAGGGCAAGTTCGTCGTCCCCGACAGCGAGTTGATGGACACCTACGCCGAGGCCGGCCAACTCGTCTGCCGATATGTCGACCCGAACGACCAATTCCCGAGTGCTTCCGACGAGTCGTTGGCCTACCCCATCTGTCCCAACGCATCTATGAGAAATGTTGCAGGCGTTTGCGACCCCTCCGGATTGGTGTTCGGGTTGATGCCTCATCCCGAGGCCAACCACTCGAAATGGTTGGGTGCGACTTGGACTCGTGAAGAAGTCCCGAAGGATTGGATAGGTGAAGGGATGGCAATCTTCCTCAATGGTGTCGAGTATGCAAAAAACCATCTTTGAAAACCAATTGGAAAACTGATTCTCCAATTGAAAATCAATCCTCGTCCAAGAGGTCATCAAGACCCTCGACGAGGTCAACCCACTGTTTCCTCTCGGCTCGCTTCTCACCGACCTCCAAGTCGATGAGAACATCTCGTAGATCATCAGGTGCATTTTGCTGGGCGGCGTGTGCCGCGACCCGTGCTGACAGTTCGTGGTCTTCTCCGGACCGCTCAGAAATGTCGACCCTTTCGATTGGTTTGCTTGGGACCGTTCTGACACCCGAGGCATCGACGACATCTGTGGGCAACTCGGCCGAGAGGCGCTTCAAGTCCTCTTCACTCGGCTCTTGGTCGCGCCACGGGCTCTGGTTGGCGATGTCCCTAAGCGGATTCGCCTTGCGTTTGGCACGCGCCGCTTCGAATGCGGCCTTCACATCTTCCAGAGTAATCGTGTGTTGTTTCGATGCTGGACCTTGGAGAAGAGCCGAGTAGACCTCCATGTGTGGGCCGTGGCTCTCATGGTGCTCGTAGGAACCGGGTCTCGCCAGCATGTGCAGGAGTTCTCTCGCCCATTGAGAGGCGAGTGATTCTTGGGGCAACTCCCCCACCCGTTCACGCATTTCCTTGTGCAGGCCGATACACTCCTTACAACGCTGAGAACCGATCTCATCCGGCGCGTCACAGAGTAGGCAACAGGTCGCCAAACCCATGTCGAGCATGGCTCGACGCACACCGGACATCGAACCTCCCTAGACCCCCTCATTCATCAATCCTGCCGGCTCCTGAACGTCGGCCCCGACCCCTGCGAACCCTCAAGGGGGTCGCACCACTGCACGGTGGTATGACGCAGGGGCGCCGACCCATTCGGCTCGAGGAGGACCCCTTCGACAGGGTTGCTCAATCCCCTCCACCACGCAAGCAGTCGGTGCGCGTCATCATCCAGCCCGGTCAGGGTAGTCCATTCGAGCCGTTTCTACGCGGCTTCTTTGATGTGAGTGGCCAGCAGGTTGCCCAACACAAAGGCTCGTTCTTCCACTTTTCAGAGCGTGAAGTGAAGGATCTGGCGATGGCGACATTCGCCTTCAGCTTTGCAATATCCATCGTGTTGCATGGTGGTATCTTCGGGATGCTGAGCTTGCCGATGGGGGTGTTGCTTGGCAGTCTGATTCGGAGTACGGCGTTCGCTCTTGCCGCCCTCGCCCCAGCCTTCGTTCTCCACGAGTTGTCGCACAAGTATGTCGCCCGTCACTTCGGCTGTTGGGCAGAGTTCCGCGCCGACCCTCGAGGGCTCAAGATAGGGATTCTAATCGCTCTCGCCATCGGTTTCGTCTTCATGGCACCCGGAGCCGTAATGGTGGCTGGAAGGGTGTCTAAAAAGGAGAACGGAATCATCGCCTTGGCAGGACCCATTTCGAACATCATTCTGTTCGGATTCGGTCTGCTCGCAGGTGGCTTCCTCATCTCACTCACCAGCACCTCTTGGGTCACCGACCTCGTCGTCTTCTGGCTGTGGGGTAACGCCATCCTCGGCGCTTTCAACATGCTTCCATTCGGGCCGCTTGACGGCCGTAAGGTGAAGGACTGGTCAGAACCAATCTTCTGGTCGTTTCTAACCCTGACAGTCGGGCTAGTCTATCTCGCATTCAGCGGCAAGGCAGTATTGCTGCTCGAGCAGGTCTCAAACTTCTTCTGATGCTCACAGCAGAGCGTTCTCTATCGGTTCTTCATCGAGATGGAAGAATGAGTAGACGGCCCACCAGGTAATCAGGTCGAGGCTGTTCGCAAGATTGGTCACACCACTGTTTTCCTCTCCGTACCCCTTTCCTTCCGTGGACATCCAATCCTCCATCTCCTCCAATGTGTCGCAGATTTGGTGGTAACACCAGTAGCCATCGACGAGGCCACCGAAGCCGATGGTG
>DAVI01000085.1:0-10021 GCA_002505495.1 Euryarchaeota archaeon UBA59
CATCGGCCTGCGGGCGGTGAAACGAGTCTTTGAGTTAATCGGCGAGAGATTAGTATTTAATCACGGATTGGGCAGAGGTGCGGCGAGCGGTGGGGTTCATTTCACAGATGCTTGACCGGAGGCTGTGCTCCGCATCGGCCTAGTCATGTTGCAAGGCGCCCGCCACGCCCACATCGCGGCTCTTGTGGCGGCGGCCGACGTGTCGGAAATCGACCTCGAAGTAATCGAGTTGCGCACTCCCGACGACCTCCAGGTAACCGACCTGGATGGAATCGTCTTCCCCGGAGGTGAGACTACTACGATGCGGCTAACCGGTGGTCCGGAGGGCAATGGCCTGCTCCCCGCCCTGTTTGAGTGGCTGCGAGCCAACCCGGGATGCCCGGTCTTGGCCACCTGTGCAGGCGCCATCCTACTTGCCGACCCACAAGATGGTGGTGAGCCGCTCATCGACGCCACGGTCAGCAGAAACGCCTACGGAAACCAAGCCGACTCCTTCCAAGCGGACTTGCGAATCAACGGTCTTGACGAGCCCAAATCGGCAAGCGAATTCCCCGGCGTCTTCATCCGAGCACCACGCTACGACGCAGTTGGAGATGACTCGACAATCACCGCAACCCATGATGATGAGGTAGTTGGAATCCGTTGCGGAAATCGCATGGCCCTCGCCTTCCATCCAGAACTCTCTGACGACCGACGCTTTCATCGCTGGTTGCTTGAGACGGCCCAATCGGTGAGAACATGAGCATCAACCTCCGGCTACCGTCGCTGCCCGAACCGATCGAGCCACCGGCACGCGACGAGGCGGAGGGCTGCATCCAATGCCAGATGGGCAGCAAACTGGTTCTCTTCGTGACCGGCGAGTGCCACTGGATGTGCGACTACTGCCCACTTTCGGAAACTCGTAGAGAAATCGACCACATGTACGCCAACGAGCGCCGCTGCGAAGTCGGCGACTGGGCAGCGGTCATCGAAGAGGGCAAGGCGATGAACGCCACAGGCACCGGAATCACCGGTGGCGACCCTATGATGGCGAGGGAGCGGAGCATGGAGGCGTGTCGCCAACTGAAGGCGGCGTTTGGTCCCGAACACCACATCCATCTCTACACCAGCATCCCGTTTGCGCCCAAACACGCAGCCGAAGTCGCTGAGTCCGGCCTGACAGAAATCCGCTTCCACCTTCTCGACCTTGAACTCGAGAGGTATCTCCCAACCATGCGAGCGTGTGCGGAGGCGGGTATCGTGACCGGTGTGGAATTACCCTGTGAGCCCGACCAGGAGGAACGGTTGTACGAGTTGATCGAGGAGTTGCGGGAGGCGCCAATCGAATTCCTGAATCTTAACGAGCTGGAAATCACCGTTGGCAACCACACAAACATGGAACTGCGCGGCTTCAACCTCTCCGACGAACTCACTGCCGGGGCCGATGGGTCATCCGAACTGGCTAGAGCCCTGCGCGCCCGCGTTGAGATGGGAAACCACGGAATCCCCGACGACCAAGGGGTCACCCGCGAACCATACGGTTACTCCCTCAAATTTTGCACTGCGACCTACAAAGACGCCGGCCAATTGCGCAGACGATTCATTCGACGGGGTGAGGCAAGCATCGCACCACACGAGCGGATCACCGACGATGGAACGCTGATCTTCGGGGCGATTTACTGCGCTGACGAGGATGCTGTCGATTTCCTCGACGAACTGGTTGAGGTCTGCGACATTCCCCGTCGGTTCCTCTACCACGACTCAGAAAACGGTAGAATCGAAGTCCCGCTACTGCTAGCCGAGGGAATCGCCGACGAAATCGATGCGCCCGCCGCCATGGTAGAGGTGCATCCAACCCATGTGCGACTCGAAGTGAGTCTCATTTGGCTCAATGAGCACCGACCCTAATTCACCGAACTAGCATCAATCGAGAGATTGATTACGAAGTAGTTCCCTACTCAACCCATGAGAAAGGGAATATTGAGCCTGTTTTGCGTGATGCTGCTTTTTCTGATGCCAGGTTGCACCTCACCTTGGGAACTCAGAACGATCGACGATACAGAACCGTACCGCCTCTACAAGGCGAACGACTCTGAGGGTTCGGCCACCAACGACAGTAACGACACAATGATGAGCATCCGTTGGACGCAATCCTCAGAAGAACTGAACTGGGATTTAGTTTCCATCATGTTGGAGGTTGGAGACACCGTCTATCGTTGTTCAATCCATACGGATGAAGCGTGTTTGATTACGCAAAGTGGCGAGCATGACAACAGTTGGGAAACCAATGAGATTCTCACTCTATTGGAAAACGATGTGAACATCGTCGGCTCCTCTGGAGCAACGATTGTCATTCGCATCGTCTACAGTGGCGAACTCATTCAAGGCACAGACTCCGTCTATGTCGTATGAGATGGATTGGCCAAGTGGCACCGCCCCCCTATCGTCGGGTTGATGAGGGAGGCGCGGGTCGCCGCAATCGATGAGTGGCGACGATGATGGCCCGGCTGAGGCAGATTCCCCAGCAGACAAAGAAGCGGCACCCGAGGTAGTTGCCGAGGTTGTTGAGGAACCAACCCTCGAAGAGCAGCTGGCCACAGCACTCGCCGCCGCTGAGTCTGCTCAGAAGGAAATCACCTATCGCGACGCAGAAATCGACAACATTCGCAAGCGCCACGCGAAAGATCGCTCCGACATCATTCGGTACGGCTCGCAGGGCCTCGCCCGCAAACTGACCCCGCTACTCAGCGACTTCGACCGCGCCCTCGCTGCGATGCCCGCAGAAACAGACGAAGTCGTTCTCGATGGTGTGCGCATGATTCGTTCTAGCCTCGAAGCGGCACTAATCGGCGAAGGCGCCCGCCAAATCGATGCGGCCGGCCAACCCTTTGACCCTAACACGATGGAGGCTATCACGACCATCCCCCCCACGGAGGAACACCCAGCAGGGATGGTGGTGGAGGTGCTCGAAAGCGGTTGGATGCTCCACGATAGAGTCCTAAGACCCGCCCGCGTCGTCGTCACGGCGGTGGAGTGAGTGAGTGAGGAGGATTCCCCCTACGGAACCCCCCAACGGCTCAAAGTGGCCGCCCTAGCAATGTCCCTTCTCTACTTCGGCGGTCTCCTCATCATCGTCGTCTCTGCTCCCACTCTCCCAATTCCGGACTTCCCAGGTGAGTGCCCAGAAAATTCCCAAAACTGCAGTCGCATTGCAGACCAGCCCTACCGAGCGACTGGTGAAAATGGGATTCCCATCAATGGAACTGAGGAGGAGGTCCTCGACGCCATCGTCGGCTGGATTGAGGATGAGCCGAGGACGGTCATGAGAACCGACGGCAGCGAGGATGGCCTTGTGCACGCCGTTTTCCGCTCCTTTGTGTGGCGCTTCCCCGACGACCTACTCGTCCAAGTCGACTGCGTCGAGGGACAGGTTTTGGTTCAAGTCCACTCCGAATCGAGGCTCGGCGCTTCTGATTTGATGGTCAATGACGAGCGGGTCCTCAAACTGAACGACCATCTGGACTCCACCACTTGGTCTGGTGATGGATGCAGTTGACATTTCCCACTCGGCCATCGGCGAGAGCTCAACCGACTGGCTCGCCGCCCATGCTATGGTAGGCTAGACGGTGGAGTAGACCCTCGTCGTAGAGTAATGTCGCAACGGATGCCGGAATTGTGGCTGTCATCACCTCAATCGCCGGTTCGCGGTCTAGGACTGTCGACAACATTCGCAATGTACCACGGATTCGCCAGCCTTCCCAAGACTCCCTCGCCTCCAATGGTGAGGAGATGGTGGGCCATCCGGCCACAGCGTACAACTCGGCGGTCGGCCCATCACTGGTGAACATCTCACCCGCCTCACCGTGGTATCGACTCGCGTGTTCAACCCAGTTTGGTGGGTCATCGATGTCTGGAATCGCTACCACTTCAACTTCGGCGCCGGGGTGGGCAGAAGCAAGCCAGATGTTCACCATCTGCTCCCGCTCCTCCCAAGTCCACGGATTTTCGATGCTCTCCATTCGATTGGACGAACCGATACCGATGCGTAACCGGCCGCCTGCGGCGTGTGCGAGTGCCGCATCGATGAGCGCCGCGTGTCCACGATGGAACGGCTGAAACCGACCCAACAGCACGAGGCAGGGCTCGGGAGGTGTAGCGGGAGGCTCAGGCTCAAGGAGGAGTTCCTCTGGAGGTGGGTCGATGAACGGGGGTTCGTCGTCGGTCACGGTGATTCCCCCCTCCAACCGGACAAGAGCAGTCCTCTAAGATTGAACTCTCCCCATCCGACATTCAGCATAGAATGCCACTCACGGCAGACCAGCAAGCCAACTCCCAACCCCTCGCCGCTCTCGGCATTCTTGCCGGAATCAAGGGTTACTGCGAGCCGGTGCAATGCGGTCGAGTGGCGACGATGGCTCTGCATCGTGGAGAGGATCCGCGGGTCCTGCTTCTCATCCAAGGTCTCGTCCAAATCCTGTCGCCGAGCCATCCAGTCGAGCACCACCTTCTCGGCGTAGTCATCCGCATCCATACGGCAGATTTCTCCCAGCGCTGCGCCCCAGGTCGCCTCTTCGTATAGCTGGCTCACGCCATCCAAAGGTCCCCCGCAATAGGGCTCGAGGTAGAGGAAACCCCGCCCCTCCATGCAGCGCCAAGTGCCCGGGCTCGCCCAGTCCGCCAACTGCCACAGACCGGTGGCCAGCGGTTCCGGCTCTGCCCCGGACTCCAGAGCGGCGCAAACCGACTCCAAAAGAGGTCCATCTCCCGCAAAGTCGTGAAAGTCCATCCAATCGAGCAGTTCCGCCTCGATATCGACATCGAAGCCTCGCTCAAAGGAGTCATCGGCATCAGGGCGCAGTCCGCGCAGGGCCCGCGCCTCCATGCCCGCTCGCAACTCGTCACACGGCATTTTTAGCAGATTCCGCCACCGCTCGGGCTCGACCAAGCGGGCCAGCAGGTCTACCATGGCACTCGCCTACCTTCGCTGACCATCAGCCTTCGCACGCAGGATACAGCGCCGACTTGAAGAACGACGGCTTAGCCCCGCAACTGAAACAGGTGGCCAAATGGCCCCCGCGACAGGGTGAATCTGCATGGCGACCATCAAGGAGCAGATTGCCGACATCCAAGCGGAAATCGACAAGACTGCGAAGAACAAGGCTACCATGCACCATCTTGGCAAGCTGAAGGCAAAGATCGCCGCTCTCAAGGCAAAGGAGGAGAAGGTCGCTGCCCACACCAAGTCAAGCGGCCCCGCCCATGGCTTCGAAGTCAAGAAGTCGGGCGACGCCAGTGTTGCTCTAGTCGGATTCCCGAGCGTTGGAAAATCGACCCTCATCGGACAGGTCACCGACGTCGAGTCGGAGACCGGCGGATACGCCTTCACGACGCTGACCTGCATCCCCGGTCTGATGGAGCACCGAGGCGCAAAAATCCAGATTCTCGACCTGCCCGGCCTCATCAAGGGGGCGGCAGAAGGCAAGGGGCGTGGGAAGGAGATATTGGGGGTGGTTAGGACCTGTGACATGGTTCTCTATGTGGTTGAGCCGTTTCAGACCTCCCATTTCCGCGTCCTCCATCGCGAACTCGAAATTGCCGGCATGCGCCTCAACGAGCAGAAGCCTCCTGTCTTCATCACCCGTCGCAGTAAGGGTGGAATCGAGATTCGCAGCACCGTCGAGCAGACCCATCTCTCCATCCCTGAAATGCAAGATGTCATCCGCTCATTCGGTTTCACCAGCGCGTTGGTGACGCTTCGGGTTGATGCCACCGCCGACATGATCGTCGACACGCTCGCCGGCAGTCGTGTCTACTCAAAGGCGGTCGTAATCGTCAACAAAATTGACCTCGCAACCGAGAAGGACCTCGAGGAGATGTACGAATGCCTTCCAGCCGAGTGGCCGGTTCTTCCAATCTCGGCAAAGACCGGACAGGGGATCGAGGAGATGAAGGACTTCATCTACAACAATCTTGGATTCATGTCGGTGTTCCTGAAACCGCAGGGCCAAGAGGCTGACCTCATCGAGCCTCTCATCGTGAAGGAGGGCAGCACCGTCCGCGCCGTCTGTGCCACCCTCCACCGCGACTTCGTCCGCAAGTTCCGCTTCGCTAGAGTCAAGGGGCCCTCGGCAAAGTTCGACTGGCAGCGAGTCGGGCTCGACCATGTGCTCAGGCACGACGACCTGCTCACCATCATCATCCGTCGCTAGTCACGCCGGCCGCCGATTCATTCACACGGCAAATTGACGATGAAAGTTGAGCCAACTCCGACTTTGCTCGTGACGATGAGAGTCCCACCATGCATCTCGATGAACTGTTTCGATAGCGCCAGGCCGAGTCCAGTCCCCGCCCGCTGCCGCCCATCTGCGCCACGCACCTGGACGAATTCACGGAAAATCACCTGCTGATTCTCGTCACTCATGCCGATTCCTGTGTCCCGAACCAAGATGTGAATCTGGTCATCCGAAAGTTCGCACGATACCACCACCTCACCCCCCTTCTCGGTGTACTTGATGGCGTTGGAGATGAGGTTCAGAACCACCTGCCGAATCGCCCGCTCGTCGACCTCATGAGTCCCCAAATCCGCCAAGTTGGTCTTCAAGGTGACGCCCTTCTCACGAGCTCCCGGAGAGACCATCGAAACCGCCTCGCGGATGATCGGCGTGATTTCGGTTGGAGATTTATCCAACTCCATTCTGCCTGCGGCAATCTTCGAGATGTCGAGCAGGTCTGTGACGAGTGAGAGCAGATGGTCGCAGGAGGTCCGAATCGCGGTCAGGCTCTCCTGCTCGAAAGTGCCCTCCTCCGACTCTTCAAGGAGCAGGTCCGTGTAACCGACGATTCCCTGCAACGGCGTCCGCAACTCGTGGCTCATGCCGCTGTAAAACCCGAGCCGCTGCTCGTTCATCGCATGCAATTCATTCTGAAGCTGCACCAACTCGGTGACCTCGTGAAACACGACTACCGCCCCGATTTGTGAACCATCCCTGCCGGTAAGTGGTGTCGCTGAGAGGCTGAAGTGGAGTGCATCATCACCCTCACCTCTAGAAACCGGTAATTCCTTGATTGACGCCCCACTTGAGAGGACCCCGGAAATGGGGAAGGTTTCCTTGGTGAATGGTATGCCATCCTGGTCCCGCCAGTCGAATTGCGCGGCGAAGTCAGCCAGAGTGAGTTCCGGGCTGTAGGAGAGGCCTAGGCGAGTCTTTCCGACATCGTTGAGCATGACGACTGAACCTGAGCCGTCAACAACGACCACACCAGCGTTGATACTTCGCAGAATGTTGGAGAGTTGCTCACCCCTCTGATGGAGTGCGTCGAGCAGTTGCTCCTGCTCTGAGACCTCGTCTTCCGCCATGCTCTCGGAGGGGCGGGGGTTTTCATTTCGTATCAGCAATACCCCTAATTGCGGTGAATAATCGATGATGCAACAGTTCGCCCTATGGGCGAGCCTTGAATACTTAGAGCGGTATCGTCGCGTGGCGGAGTGACTTACATGGAGCAGCGGTTTCCCCGAATTGGAATGGCGGCACTCGCTGTTTCGGCAACTCAATTTCTCGCTGTTTTGTTGAATGGTCTGCTCGGTTGGTTCCCTGCTGGAATCATTGGTGAAGGGACTCGCGGACAGAAATTCCACATCATCCAATATCTCAGGCAAACACTCAATGTACCCTACAAGGATAACGGATTCTGGTCTGATGCCGGTCCCTTGACCGGACAGGAATTTGCAATGATTCTACTAATGCTGATTACTCTCGGCGTTGGCCTCTTCGGCATTCGCGATCGGAAATCTGTTGATGGGCCTAGTTCGATTGGCGCCGACGAGCAGCGTGCTCGCCTGGACGAGCAAGCGGTAAGCGTAGGTCGCCCCGGTGGACTTTCCGTGGTCAACCCGACCACCGCCTCAATCGTTGAGAGTGTGCTCGGCAAGAGTGAGGTTCCGACGATTCAGGTGATTTCCGACGCCCTCGGCGAGATGACCGCGGTCGCAATGGAGATGGGAGTCGATGAGCAACTCATCAAAGGGACAATCATCGAACTAAGTGAAGAGGAACAGATGGTTTTGGACAGCCGATACAACATCTCCGTAGATGAGGATGAGATGGATGTAGTCGACCTCACAGACACCGAATCGGCAGTTGCAGAGGGAACTGACGGGGCTGAGGATGATTCCGAGTCAAATGGTTCGGGGTATGCTGACGACTGGTTGGATGGCGATGATTGGCTTGATGACACTCCAACTTCTGCCGCTGAGCAGAAATCCGAACTTAAACCTGAACCTGAGGCTGAGCCGGTCACCATCATTGCGACTCCGGTCACCCCTCCGGCCACCCGCATAGAAAGCGACTACCTCCGTCCCAGCGCTCCGCGAGATGCCGCCTCGGGTAGCATGCCGGTTCGGCCGCAGGAACTTCCTGATGCGGCTGAGTTTGACATCCAAGAGGAGTGTTGGACTCTGTTCGGCAGGCCGATCGAATTCACCGAGACGCCGCCACCGCCGCCGACTGCAGCAGTTGCGGTTGAGCCGACAGCCGCCGCAACCTCTCAGGAACCTCTCGTGGTGTCCCCACCCCCACAGGCTACGCAACCACCGGGGCCACGCCGACTTCCCACTGTGCCGAATCCACCACCGAAGAAGGGTGGCAAGAAGTTGCCCGCACTCCCTTTATTGCCCCGTCGCTGAGCGGCGGTGTCGAGCGCCAACATGATGTTTGAGCGTTGGCTCGCCGAATCCGATGACGGTGTCCGGGACCGATCGCCTCACCCGAGACCTAGAGTCTCTATTGGCCTCCCCGCAGGGGGAACTAATCAACTCGCTCTCCGAACTTGTGAGAACTCGCATTCGTAGGTGGGCCGTCCTGTTTTTCGTCGGTATGGCTGTGGGATACCCAGTCGCCGGCAGAGCGCTGACTTGGATTGTCGGTCAGGAACAGTTGGTGCCGGATGATGTCTCAATCGTCATCCTCCAACCGCTGGAAATCGTCATCCTCCAACTGCGTCTCGCCGCACACCTTGCAATCGCTCTGGTGGCGATTGCAATCAGCGTTGAAGCGACCCTCGCAGTCTCTCGGAACGAAGAGCTGCGGGCCAGAATGGGTGAGGTGGACATCCCTGCGATTCCCGGATTAGCGAAAGCGGTGCTGACGGTTGTAGCCGGACTCGCCTTGGCAGCTGCTGGTCTGGTCTACGTCATCCATTTCCTGTTGCCGCTTCTACTCGAGTACCTGCACGCCGATGCAGCCTCAATAGGTGCCACCACCACCTGGCAACTCTCTGCATGGATCGGCTTCATCGCAGGACTCAGTCTTGGCGCAGTGGTTGGATTCCAAGTCCCACTCGTCACCCTCGTTGCCCTCAGGGGAGGTCTTGTCAAGCGAGAGGATCTCACCACCTACCGTCGCCACCTCTATTTCGCTGGATTTGTCGTCGGTGCCACTCTCTCTCCGCCGGATCCACTCTCGATGTTCCTCGTTGCCGGACCGATGCTGATTTTGTTCGAAGTAGCCCTGCTCTTCGACAGATTGCTGCCTTGATTCAACTCGCGACAGTTCTGCGACTTTCAGGCGTCCCCACCTAGTTCAGGTTCTCAATTTTCAGAGGTTGCAGCTTCATCGGCTTCATCACTTGTGTCGGCTCTCTTCGCGGCATCGGCGGCCTTGGCAACGGCAATTCCATCTTCGATGTCTACGAAGCGCATCAGAATCGTACCGATGACGATGAGAACCGCCAGACTCGCAACTGCGACCCTGCTGTCATAGATGGTTGACAAAATCGCGTACATCATCGGTCCGATGAGTGCCGCCACCTTGCCGAAGAATCCGAAGAATCCGAAGAACTCCGTACTCTGTGTCTCTGGGATCATCTTCGCAAACAGACTGCGCGCCAGCCCTTGGGAGCCACCTAGGAGGAGACCGGCCATGCAGCCGAGTAGCAGGAACTGAATCATTACCGTGAGTCCCAATGGCGCCCAGACATACTCCCTTGCTGCACTCCCCACCCAATCCAACTTGCCGTCACCAAGGCTTGTGGGGTGGTTGACCCC
>DAVI01000085.1:10157-10537 GCA_002505495.1 Euryarchaeota archaeon UBA59
AAGTGCCCCCAAGTCGCCTCGAATGCCTTGTCATCATCGCCGTCGCCTAGAGCATCGACATCGAGCATCGTCATGTTGTAGTGGTCCTCGGACCAGTCAAACTGGAAATCGTACTCCTCATGCTCCGCCAATTCCAATGGCGCGAAGGAGAGCGCCCCGACGACGACTAGACACCAACCGACGAGTGAAACCGTCAACGCGCTCTTGGTCGATATCTTCTCGGCCAACCAAGTGAATGCGAAGGCAGCTGGGAAGGCGACGAACTGAATCACCACGATGGTCATTATCAATTCCATGATCGATAGACCGAGAACAGCAATCCCATACACACCGGCAAGCGCTGTCACGCTGTTGATTCCGTCGATGAAGAAGAAGTAGGC
>DAVI01000085.1:10732-13303 GCA_002505495.1 Euryarchaeota archaeon UBA59
GTCGCCATGCAGAACGGTATCACCCATTCACCAGAGACCCCCATCACAAGGCCGAGGTGGATGACCAGCAGAATCCCTCCACCGAGGTAACCGTAAGCGTACGCCTTGTTGGAAATACCATCCATTTCCGATTCATCACCTTGGTGAGGCAGTAACGAATTGTAGAAGACGCCAGCGCCATTCAGTCCAACGTTGGCGAACAGGAACATGATGAACAGCCAGACCCATTGAAACGAGATTGGGAAGAGCGGTGCGAGCGCCAACGAGAGAGTTGCGCCGGCACCGAGATAAGTCAGTATTCTCAGCATCTTCATCTTGATTTTCGTTCTGTCGGCAATGACTCCGAAAGCAGGGCTGACAATCGCCACCAGCAACGCTCCGCCGGTAACCGACCAAGCCCAGAAGGTGTCAGAGGTCATCTCACCGAACATCGTGCTGACTGAAATGCCATTGGCCTCGAGGAAGAGGTAGGCGAACCAAGCGGGCAGAATCGCTGTGGTGATGCTCGTCTCAAACGCCGATTTACCCCAATCGTACATGCAATAGCCGCGCACATTTCGCCTTTCGCCGAATATTTTCTTTCCTATTCCAACTACGGCCATTATCTTCGGAAGTAGCGGGCGGGCTATCAGCCTTGCACAGTGCAGCCGTTGCAGGGTCGGAATTGAAAAGGAGGCTACGAGAGCGCACCTTGGGCGAGAGAATGGCATGGGAGCAACCGCGCGAGAATTCTCTCACTGCCCATATTCACGGCATCACCCATCTCGACGGTATCGAACTCGACCTTCGCCTAACCACTGACGATGAGTTGATGCTCCACCACGACGACTCATTCGCACGGGGTTGCTATGTCGAAAACTACTCGGCCAGCGAACTGAATGAGTACGCTGACACCTTCTCCGCCCTACTTGCAAAGTCTGAATTCACAGAACCCTGGCAGCATGAGGGAAAGTGCGTCTGCATCGAGTTGAAGAGCCCTCATCCGAGTAGTGGGAAGGGTGGCGGCTGGTTTGCCGGAACCAAGCGTGTGAACCACTTGGCGAAGATGCTCGACCTTGTCCGCGAAGCGGTCTCTCCATTCGAATTACCCTTGACTTCGGTCGTCTTCTACTCCTTCGACCCTCGCTTCCTCAAAGCGGCTAAGATGGTTGATTTTCCATATCCCCGCGCTCGACTGATGCCCTATCTTCGCGAATGGGGCCCCACTCGCCTGAAGAAGGCGGTTGCGACACCTTCGTTCATCGCAAATTCACTGCCCCGCCTGATGCGCAAGCACCAGAGTTGGGGGGCTCCGATGATTCCGTGCGCGTCGCAATATCTGCACGGACCGTCTCGTCGACTTGTCACTGGCACCACGGTGGGCCTCGAAGGAAAAGGGCTCGAGAGGCTCACTCGCACGAGGAAGGGGTTTCCAGCGTTTGTCTGGCCCGCGCCGACAGCGATTGAGAGCAAATTGCTCGGCGCTGGACTGACAGCGATCACAGACAGCACCTCGCCTGAAATCATCGATTTACCGTGTGGAGGTACGCGCTGGGCACGGCCGGCAACCCAGCCACTAAGCCATGACAACTCAGCCCAACTCTCCGGCCTGAGTGGGACCTCTGCCAAGGAGAAAATCGCGGAATTAACAAAGGATGTGCCGAGATGGCACGAACTCGACGACGCCGACAGGAGAGAACTCCTCGACGGCTGGCGTAAGAGATGGCAGTGGGGTCGCAGCCTCGATGAACTGTGTGCCGACTCTGCCCCGAACTCAATCCCTTGGGAAGTGCCCCGAATGGTTGGTCACCGCGGTGCTGGAAGGATCGCCTGACGAGAGAAACCTCAGTCTAGGCGCCGCAGTGGCTGGTCACGCCCGATGTACTTCGGCCGATATATCGGCACACCTCTACCACCGCGGGAGTTCCGCTCGTCTCTGATTTGGGCACTGATTCCGATGACTCTCGACCACCCGAAGAAGGTGGTGAAATACTCCGGTTTGTGGAATCCCACCGCGTATAGAAGCGAGCCTGAAGCGACATCGACATTTGCATATGGATTGCTGATTTTCGGATTCTCGCCAAGCACTCTGGGAGCGACCTCGCGAAGAGTCCTGACGGTGCGGAAACTCGGGTCATCCGGGCAAACCTCCTCGCCCAATGCGATTTGGGCCGCAGCCCGTGGGTCTTCTGCTCTCAGTACCGCGTGGCCAAAACCGTACACAGGTCGCTTTGCAGCCAACTCTCCCCGTACGAACTTCTCAACCTCCGCTGGGTCATCCGTACCGATTCGTTGGACGAATTCCAAGCAGGCTTGGTTCGCCCTACCGTGAAGCGGGCCGGAGAGTGCGTTCATTGCGCTCGCCATCGATGCGTAGAGGCTGGCGCGCCCACTTGCAACCGCCTTCCCCGCGAAGGTTGACAGGTTTCCTCCACCGTGGTCCATGTGGAGAATCAGGAATGTTCTGAGTACGCGGACCATCCGCTCCACATCTTCTGCTTCAGTACCCAAAAGATGGACGAAGTTCTCGACCATCCCCCGTTCCGGCTCACTCGCCACACCAGGGAGCCCTCTCCCTCCGCGGAGTCTGAA
>DAVI01000085.1:13397-14578 GCA_002505495.1 Euryarchaeota archaeon UBA59
CCGATTGGGGAGCCGTTTTTCGTATAGGAGGAAGATGATGTCCTCGGGATCCATGTCTGCGAGGTCAGTGATTGGGTACCCCACATAGTGAACGCCCTTGTAGGGGTCAACGAAGGAAGTCCGGCAGGTTCCGACGGGAATACCGCGCATCCCAGTGTCTAGGTGACCCTCAGTGATTTCGAAGATTGTTTCTAGTGGCTCATCGTCTGTCATTTTCAGCTCCACTACATCCCGGAATCCCACGCATGTTGAGCGTCGATATAAGGCCGACGCACGATAGTTCAGTAGGTGAGAATAATCCACCCATCGAACTTCACACAGCGCGACGGGTTCAAGCCGACGCAATGAATCGGCCAATCGAACGGCATGGCGCGCTATGAGAGAATGTACCGCGACCGGGGCGATGAGTGGTGGGGCTCAGGGGTCAATTTCACCTGTCTTCCAAACTGTGGAAAATGCTGCGACCAGCCGGATGGAATCGTCTATCTCTCTGAGGAGGATGCTGACAGAATCGCTGCTCATCATGGCATTCCGACAGCGGAATGGCTCGCCAATGACTGCCGCCGCACCCATGACGGCCGCTGGGTCTTGGAGTCGAATCCCGAGGACGGGAAATGCATCTACCTGAATGATGACAAGACCTGTCGCATCTACGAGAAGAAGCCGGCCCAATGCTCCGCATTCCCATTTTGGCGAGAGAACATGGTCAGCGACCGTTCCTGGCGAAAGACCAAGGCAATCTGTCCCGGTATAGACCACCCTGAGGCGATCGTCATCGACGGGGACACGATCCGCTTCCATCTAGAGGCGGATTTGCACGCCGAGCGTGGTTTCCGAACCAACTAGAGCCGCCCTTTCACTAGCGGATTCTTGAGCGTCCGCACCCCCTGCTCCTCCATGACTGACGGAGGAAATGCAACTCCAATATCCTGAGAGCGGCATGCATATCAAAAAGTGCTTGTGGTGGGTCCGCAGAACGGGTGTGAAAATTGCGACTCGGCATTCCAGCGCGCATCTTTGCAACGATGCACCATATTCTTCCAGCGAGGATGGGAGATGGCATGTGGCGGTTGTGGTACCAGCGTCTGGCGAAGGCGAAGGAGTGGGGCGAACTGAACTACATGAACTACGGTTTCACCGATGCAGACCAACCGGTTCTCGACGAGAAGGACGAGAGCGAC
>DAVI01000085.1:14641-14805 GCA_002505495.1 Euryarchaeota archaeon UBA59
GCGACATCGAACTCGAAGGCAAGCGTGTACTTGAAGTGGGTTCGGGAAGAGGTGGAGGCGCGGACTGGATCGCTCGGACCTATTCCCCTTCGACCCTTACTGCCGTGGATTACTCCGCCAAGGCAGTTCAACTCTGTGAGCGGTTGTATGCGGGGCAGGCCAAC
>DAVI01000119.1 GCA_002505495.1 Euryarchaeota archaeon UBA59
ACATCGATTGTTGCAGCCACAGTCGCCCTGATGTCATGGTCGTCCCGAGAGCCGTTGAAACCCCCGCCGTTCCAGGAGATGCTTCCAGAGAGTTCGACCGGGCCTGAATCTCTAATCCAGCTGTCGGTGCCCGAAGCGCTCCCGTCGATGCTGAGTTGAGCACCGAAGATGGTTGAGTTGATGGCACTCAAACTACCCCCGTCAGCGATGTTTAGCGAGAATCCGCTTTCACCTCTCAGCATCCATCCCGGGCCATCCAAGTCGCTGCCCTCGAAGCTCACTATGTTGTCCCAGCCCTCGAGAACGATTCGGTCGATCACCAGTTCTCCCCACGACGCATCCTCCATCTCAAATGAGAGCCATGCCCCATCTTCCATCAATGGTATCAAGCCGGCTCCGAAGGAGTATTCATCACCATTCATCGGCGTCTTGACTCCGTCCTTCCACTGAACGGTGAAGTTTGAGAGGTTGTAACCGTCTGCACTGTGGATCGTGATGGTGAAGCCACTACCCGCGTCGCTCTCTGGAATCCATAGCCTCGAGGTTTGGCCGTAGGCATTCCACCACTGCTGGTCGCTGGGCGGCTCTACCGCATTCAACGAGCCATTCTCCATCACCAGAGAGCCGAGAACTTCGATGCTCGCATCCTTTGCTATCGCCACAGAACCGTTTACTGTCACTGTGACGCCTGCATCAATGATGACTGCGCCAGACAGAGTATCCCCCTCATTCCATGTTTGGTCGGAGGTGATGTTGCCTCCAGAGATGGTGTCAGCGAGTGCGGGGGTGGTCGTCACACCCAGTCCAGTCAGCATCAGCGTGGTCAGGAGGAGGGCCAGCATTCTTCGGTTCATCGTGCGCCCGAGCCCGCATGAGAACATGAAACCGACGCCGGCGGGTGCGTAGGCTAATTACCGGGTATTGGGTCGTTTGTTTGATGTCATCAGAGTATGTGCCGTGGGACAGTCCAATCATCGCGCCCCTGCTCGTCCTCTGGCTGTACCTTCCCGGATATCTCTCTAACACAGCGGCGATGCTCGGCGGAAAATGGATACCAGATATGACTGGCCTTCCGGTCAAGCCGATTGACGGCGGCAAGGTGCTCGGTGACGGAAACAGGATGCTGGGCGACGGCAAGACTTGGAATGGTTTCATTGGAGGGACCTTGGGGGGTGGTTTGCTGTGCATCCTGACTCACGCGATTGCCTCGGGGAACCACATCGGTTCAGCGCCGTTCTTGGACCCCCTCGGAACCTACGGCTCCTCCTCGGGCGTCGTTGAAGAGGCATGGTTCTGGCTCGGAGGAGAGTGGGGTGCGGCATTCGTGATGGGATGCGTGCTCGGCTTCGGTTGCATGCTCGGCGACTCAGTCGGCTCATTCATCAAGCGACGCCGTGGCCACAAGAGAGAGGGTGATGTCAGCAGCAAGGCACCACTTCTCGATACCCTTCCATTCGCCATTTTCGCCTTCCTGTTCGGGCTACTTTTCCTCTCGCCCTCCATAGTGGGAAGTTCAGACCTGTTGCTTGGAATGGCGCTGTTGCTCGTACTGACCCCAATCATCCACCGTGCCTTCAACCTGCTCGGCTATCGGCTTGGTCTGAAGTCAGTTCCCTACTGACGTTGTGGGGAACCTTATG
Source organism: Euryarchaeota archaeon UBA59 (assembly GCA_002505495.1). Taxonomy (GTDB): domain Archaea; phylum Thermoplasmatota; class Poseidoniia; order Poseidoniales; family Thalassarchaeaceae; genus MGIIb-Q1. Next base: position 1,641 of record DAVI01000119.1, read on the forward strand.
GAGTCGACACGCTGCCAATGCCTTGTATGTCAGAGGCAACTGTGCTGGTAGTAGGCGGAGGTGGACGCGAACACGCCCTCGCCCTCGGACTGGTCGCCTCACCGTCAGTCGGTGAGGTGCATCTCGCTCCGGGTAACGCTGGAACGGCATCAATCGCCACCAACCACGATGTCAGCGACAGTGACGTCGAAGCTCTGGTGGAACTGGCGCAGTCACTCGATTGTGACCTGGTTGTGGTCGGCCCGGAGGGGCCGCTTGTAAACGGTCTGGCAGATTCCTGCCGCGCAGCAGGAATTCCCTGTTTCGGCCCGCATTCTGAGGGTGCCGAACTAGAGGGTAGCAAACTGTATGCAAAGCAGGTGATGAACAATCTCAACATCCCGACTGCCGCCTTCCATCTCATCGATTCAGCATCTCAAATCGACGCAGCCTTGGATGACTTCGCACCACCTTGGGTGGTCAAGCGGGATGTCTTGGTTGGGGGGAAGGGGGTGGTTGTGACTTCCGAACGAGAGGAGGCATCTTCGGCACTTCACGAGGGCGTCTCTCTAGACGGAGTCGTACTGCTGGAGGAATTCCTTTCCGGCGAAGAGGCGAGCATGTTGGTGATGCTCGACGAGAGCGGTTGGGTCGCACTGCCAGCGAGTCAAGATCACAAGCGAGTCGGCGAGGATGACACCGGTCCCAACACCGGGGGAATGGGCGCTTATGCGCCCGCCCCAGTCGTCACCGAGGAATTGCGTCAGAAGGTGTTTGAGAGAATCGTTGACCCAATGCATGAATGGCTTACTGCGCAGGATACTCCCTACCGTGGCTGTCTCTATGTCGGGCTCATGATTGACGATGTCAATGACCCATATGTGGTAGAATACAATGTCCGTTTCGGAGACCCGGAAACGCAGGTAACGGTGCCGTTGATCGAGAGTGATTTGTACGAACTTCTGTACGCCGTCGCAACCGGAAATGTCGCCTACTCGAACCCCCGATTTTCGACGGCTCACGCGATGACCGTGGTGCTCGCCTCCGAAGGTTACCCCGGGCCTCCTAGGAAGGGGTTGCCAATCACCATCGAGCATGCGATGATTGCACAGGAAGAGGGTGGTGCATTCGTACACCACGCTGGCACCGCCTCCGCCGATAACGGCCAGCTGGTCTCCAGTGGCGGCCGAGTGCTCGCTTGTACCGGCATCGGCGCCACGCTTGGGGAAGCACGGGAGTTGGCGTATTCTCTGATGGATGGGATCTCCCTTGAAGGGTCTCATTACCGGTCTGACATTGGATACCGGGCGTTATAGCGATATTATTGCTGAAAGGGACAATGCTCGGCATCTGCTCGCGTGCGCGTGTGAAAACGGTTAAAACAAGGGGTCAGGTGGCGGCGACGCTGACAGTCGAGAGACTGGATGACCGAGGGAAAGATAATGGAAAGTGACACCTCAAAAAAGGAGACCGTCAATCCGGCAATGAGTCTCATCAGTGCACCGTTGGCAGGACTTGTCCTGCTGCTGCTCACGATGATGATGTATCCGCTGGGTGTGGCGTATGATGGACAAACCGCAGTGATGACACAAGTGCTGCCTTTCGTGATGCTCACGATCGGGGCACTCTTCGGCGTCGTACCTCGATTGGTCTTCTCCTCTCTTGGGGTCAAGCCTTCGCAGGTCACCCTGCTGATATTCGCTCCACTAGTGATTGCTGCTGCAATCCCCCAGTTGGTGCTTGGCGATACTCTACTCGGCGTGCTGTTTCTGGTGCTCGCCTTCGGGGTCCACCTGTTCGACCGAGTTGGACGGAGCGAGGAGGCCTCGCTCGTCATCTGGGTCGTAATGGGCTTCTACGCTGCGATTTCGTTTGCCAGCGTCGCCGCTCCGACTTGGAACGGTGAACAATTCATCAACGGCGCTTGGTTGCCAATCTTCGATTCTACATCGAGCGGCTACTGGGGCGCAATCGATGGACACAGGGAGGCAACCGCCTTCCTATTCTTCAACGGATGGATGATTGCCGTCCTCACCGGAGTTCTTGCGACTCTCGGGCTGAGGGGGGTCATCTCAACGCCGAGCCGCGGTCGTTGGTTCGCCAACCTGCCCGACCGGCTCCACGACAAGGCGTTCCTACCACTCTTCATCGGATTCGGCATTTGGCTCGCCGCTCATATCATCTCTGAGTGGTCGTTCTTCGCTGCTGGCGAGTCGGCAAGAATCTCAGGCGAGAGGATGACCATTTGGTGGGCGGTTTTCACCGGTGTCATCTCGTTGGCCGCGATGTTCTGCATCGCAGAGAACTGGCGTACCCGCGGTGCACTGCTCCTCGCTAACTGGGGTTTGTACACGATGGGTGGACTTCAGGACCGGGGACTTATCTTGGACGGTAGCTCCAATTGGCACAGTTATTTTCACGGCACAAACGGCCTGTTTGTCTGGTTCTTCCTCTTCTTCTGGCTAAATGCACTCGCCATCATGCTCGGAGTGAAGGGCGTGCTAGGCTCGACCGCCCCACGGCGGGAGGCAGGGCTTGCGCGTCAGTGGTGGAAGAAAAATTGGTACGGAGTCATCGTAGGTTCAGCCCTCTTCTCGGCACTTGTGGTTCGGGTTGTGTGGAACGTCATTCCATTCATGAACGCCGCTGGCACCCACGAGTGGGACCTGACTGGAGGCTCTGACCCGTGGTACATGATGCGCACGGTTGAGTATGTTCTGGCACAACACAACCATTTCCTGATTGACATGGACCGCTCCTATCCGCTTGGCGCGATCAACCCCCGACCGCCTCTGTTCTCCTGGAGCCTCGCTATCGGTGGGATGTTGCTCGCACCTCTCCTCGACGTGCCTGCCTCGGACGCGGTCTGGTGGTCTGTAGCAGCATTGCCTGCGATTTATGGAGCACTATGTGTTCTGCCAATCGCAGGGATTGGCAACCGCTTCTTCGGTAAGGCAACTGGTGCGGTGGCCGCTTGGCTCATCGCACTGATGCCCGGGCATGTCAGCCACAGCACACTTGCGCTGGCTGACCACGACTCGTTTGCGATTCTGTTCCTCACATTAGGATTCTATTTCTGGTTGAAGGCCGTCAACGCAGCCGGCGATGAAAAGTTGGTGGAAAACGCCTCTTGGTCTCCCTCCTACCTCCTAAAGGGAGTGAGGGCAACTTTCGAGAAGCGGCCTACAGCGATTGCCAACGCAGCTCTTGCGGGAATGGCATTCGCAACCGTTGCCCTCGGCTGGAAGGGATTCGTCTATGGGCTCGCAATCGTATTTGCCGCCTTCTTCATGCAGGCGGTACTGAACCTGTTCCGAAGAAAGGATAGCATGGCCCTCTACGTCTGCACACTGACGATGATGATGGTCGCATTCCTGATACCTCTGCCATTCTACTCCCACATGCAACTGCAGTTGGTATGGGACGCGAGCGGATTCCAACCGATGTTCTACATCGTCGGCTTCACCTTCGCGGCAGGCTGGGTCGCGGTCTCATTCCGCGACAAGCCGTGGCTGCTCGTGTTAGTCAGCGGGAGCGGCCTTGCTGGAGCCATCCTCGGTAGCCTTTGGCTGCTCCAATACGCCGAAGTCTCAAACGGTTGGGATGTTCTGACAACTGGTGGATACTACCTATCGAAGAACAAGATTTTCGACACGATTGCAGAGGCTCAGGCGCCTAGTCGAGCGATGCTGTTCGCCTCCTTCGGACCGATAGTCGCCCTTGCGGCACTCTCAGCGGGCATCATTGCTCTCTGGCAAGGTTTCAGAGGGAGGAGCAGCACGAAACTCGTTCTGGCAATCTGGATCCTGCTGGCAGGCTTGATGGCTTGGAGAGCAGGCCGTTTCGTGTTCAACGCAACCCCTCCAGTAGCCATCATGGGTGCTTGGGCACTTGTGCTCGCATGGGGCCGCATGGGTGGCTTGGACATCGGTAAGTCGTGGAGACGGTTTGGTATCGGTTCACCAAAGGCCCGCTTCTCTGCAAGTGGCAAGGCGCTGAAGAAGCATCCAGGTGTGGTTGCGATCCTAATCGTCTTCCTGCTCGTGTTCTCACAACACGCCGCCTACGGCCTCGACTCGGGGATTCCATCCGGAAACTCAGAAGCGAAGGAAGTTGACTCCGTCATCTACAACATCACGCCATCGCTGCTTCGGGCTGAAGATCCTCTCTTTGGTTGGTCCATCCTCGACTCAACCCCATACAACCCCAACAGCAACTGTCGCGGTACGAACAAGGAAACCAGTTGTTGGTATCTGGGTTCATTCGGCTCAGCCTTCAACAGTGCTCAGTGGAATTCAGCATACCAGTGGATGCAAGAACAGGACGCCGATGTGCCGTTCGGCCAACGGCCTGGATTTGTTTCATGGTGGGACTACGGCTTCCAAGCGCTCGCTCAGGGTTCTCACCCGACGGTCGCCGACAACTTCCAGAGCGGAATTCCAGCAGCAGGGAACATGCTGTTGGCTCAGGGTGAAGGGGATCTACTCGCCCTCTTCATCATGACACTGTCCGAGGGTGACCTACGCTACAATGGCGGCGTTCACACCGCTGGATTCAATGCAGCGCTAGATGAGCATATGAGCAGTTCCCAAATTGACGAATTTGTCTTTCTCAACATGCTCGGCGGAGATGAAGGGGCGGGCGTTGAAGCGCGTTCGTTCAAGATTTACAGAAGTGCGGGTAATGTCCATATCGGAGTCGGCTACGCAATCGACGACAACGGCCTCCCTATCGGGGCCAAGATTTACCGCGTCTACGAGAGCCGCGTACAGGTCGGCACCAACTACCAGTTGGAATTCGATGCAATGTTGATGTTCAATCAAACCAAGCAGCGCAATGATGTGGTGAAGAATGACGTCAGCCACTATGTCATCGGTGACTACTGGTACACTAGCGACATCGTCGAGGAATTTGACTCGGTAGCGACCTCCCTTCACCGGCAGAACGCTCGCCTCGCCCTCGGCAGGACTTTCCTCACAACTGCGCTCGACATGGAGGAGCTGGTCTCACTCTATGCGACTCTGACACACAGCATCACCTACGAGGTTAGTGATTCGTCAGGTTCACCCGGTGACACCATCGTGAGGAACCACGACATCCGTTACTTCGCCATCGACCACAGACTCTACCCAACTGCCGGTTCGTATGGCGAGTCGGGCGGAAATCCAACCGGGATTTTCTACGCTCCCACAACCCTCTCTGGTCTAGACCCCTCAACCTACATGGATACCTACTATGTTACTCAGCGGGGTGATTCCAGTTTCTATGTCGACATGACTCAGGAGCAGTACGAAGAGGAGTACAAGGGCGACATTCTTAGGAGTCAGTCCCAAAATGATGTTGATGTCATCCGTGCTGTAGATATCAGGATCGATCAGCAGTCTGAATTCTTTGACACCATGATTGCACGAGGTTACATCGGCTATGGTTCCGAAGACTTGGGTCTTCCAGGAAAGCCATCCCAGCCCGGGCAACATTTCGACATGCGAGGTACGGCCAACGAATCTCTACAGTATGCCTTCCCACTTCCGGGAGCGATGATGAATCATTTCGTAATTGCTAATTGGTACGATGCAGGTGCCGGGCAGAACAAGCCATGGTATGACGCGAACACCTACGTCAAGATTCTGAAGTACTACTCCGGCGCCACCCTAACGGGCGACGTGATCCTCGGTGATGTCAGTACAATACCGAAGGCTCGCCTCCTAATCGAGAGGGACGCATACAGCGGCGAGGATGCCTCGGATGAGGACTATCGCCAGTATTGGATTCCAATTGGCAGTGTTGATGCTGATGAGAACGGGCACTTCGAGTTCCGCGTGCCAGCAGGACACATACGCGTGACAGCGTTCACCGGCTTTTCGGAGGATCCCGAAGAGGGCCTCTCCAGCGACCGTGACGCCATCACACAGGCGAAGAACAACTACCAGACATGGCAGGGTTGGACCTATGATGTCCTCGGAGCTGAGGGAGAGACTGGCCGGGATATCAACCCGGTCACAGCAATCCTCGCAAACGTCTCGGGCGGAATGATGCTCGGCGCAATGGAGTTCAATGTCACCGGCGAGCAAGCAGATACCGATGGCGGATATGTCATCGAGAAGTCAATTGACATCCCCGCATCGAGCGCAAGCGGCATAGTTCGATGGGATGGCCACGAGTCGTTCGACGGCACACCCCTCGTCTCTCACGAATTAATCATGCAGGACATTTGGACCGACCAAGAGGTAACCCATGTTTGGACAACAAACGGTACGGTCGAGGGTACTGAAGAGTACCCACGCACCTTCCGAGGTGATGGTCAGATGTTGATCACTGGACCCGCTTACATGGACAGTGACGGCCCAGTTCTGGTATCCGACTTCACTGGAAACTTCACGCGCGAAATCCTACACAATCACTCCTTCACAGGAGAGGGGAAGTTCCAGGGCCGCGGCTCATTCGTTGGTGCGATTACCGGGAACACCTCGGTAGTGCCTTGTGACAACACAACTGTGCCGGCAGGTGCGACTGTCTGCTCAGTAAACGCCAGTTCACCGCCGGAGTATGTCTTTGCTGGTGCATTTGAGGGAACTGGAAGGGTGACTGCGAATCAGTCAGTCTACTACACAACACAACTCTACAGGGAGACTTTGGTGGGCAACGGCATCTTCGTTGCAGATGCTGAAGACGATTCACTTGAGACCTATGGTACCATCAACGGCACCGGCTTGTTCAGTGGCGCCGGTTTCTTCACCGGGGATATGGTTGAACCGGGAAGTTTCCATTTTGTGGACGCGTTGCCTGGCACCTACCGTGTGATGGTCATCCTTCCTAACGGTAACCAAACCCGTCTGTCGACACCACTGGAAGTGGGTACCGAGCCGACCAGCGATGTCGAGTTGCTCCTTGCCGGTTCATGGATTGAAGGGACTATAATCTGGCTTGATTTGGAACCGGGTGCGAACCTGAGTCTCGAACTTCTCGATGATGCGAGGCCCGACGAACTACCTACCGAATTATGTGATGATGTCGGGTTGGCACCTTGCTTCGTGACTACGAACGAGACAGGTTCGTTCGGATTCGGGCCACTGCCCGATGGCAGTTACAAGTTGCGAATGGATGCCGACGGAGATGGCTTCTACGAGTGTGTACCTTGGTACAGACCGGCCCAACCCGTATTTTGTGATGGCCGCGCATCAATTCGACCTCAAGCAGACCCGGAGGAGTTCACTCTGATTGATGAGAACTCACCGGTTCCAATGCACTTCGATATTGAGTTCACAATGCGAAAGGACCTCGGCAACGGCACAATGGAGCCGGTGACCGATGTCGATGTGTGGTTCTCAGGCGCGATGCTTTCTGATGGTGAGTTGATTCAGGCGGTATTCGACAATGAGTCTTCCACCTACCGGGTGGAGCTGCCTGAGGGCGAATGGGTTGCCAACGCCTCAGCCGGAAGCGAATTGATGGTGTGGGAGGAGTTTGAAATCAGGGAGGACCTCAACGACATTGAGTGGGTTTTGAGGCGCAGTGTGAATGTTAGTGGCCAGATTTTGGTTCAGACCAACAAGGTGGAGAGCCCAATCGAGGGGGTGCCAAACATTGAGGTTAATTTCCAATGGGGGGCCATCGTGACCAGTGTCCAAACAGGTACGGGAGATGACGCAGGCAACTTCACCATTCTCCTGCCCGAGTTTGCACACGTGAATATGACGGTTAGATCGATCGCCAGCCAACTTTCCAACGGCACCCGCTTCAACATAACTGAGGGGATGGCGCCATTGGAGCTCACCTTGGAGGAGGGCCTCACTGTCGAAGGGGTTGTCTACATCATATCCAATATGACGGAATACTCACCTCACATTCCCGGATTCAGCCCCATCAAGATACACGGCTTCCATGAGGAGAGACAGGTGCATTGGTTCTTTGACGTCGATATTGAGAGTGGGCGATTCGTGACCAAGGCACAGTATGGTAATTGGACTCTCAGTGTTGATGACGAGAGACTCAACATCGTACCTCTGGACATTGAGGTCTCGGAATCGAATCTGGAAACCATATCCGGAATCGAGATGATAGGCCAGCCAAACAACATCACTTTGGAGATTTCAACTTTCATTGACCATAACGGTGATGCCAACCTATCCAACGGCACCGTGATAGAGGTCGACTTCGCTTTGGTGCCAATTTCAGGTGGCGGCGTGGGTTCACGTCTCAACATCACCGCTGACCAATATTCGGATGGGATGGTCGTGGTTTCTGTTGAACCAGGTGTCTACTCGTTGGTAATCGACCTGCAGGACCCTGAGAATGGTACAGATTACCAGACAGAGATAGCTTCCTCTGAGTTGGTCCTAGAACTCGGCCTCGACAATGTGACTGAGGTTGTGGAAGTTCCATTCATTCCGAAGTGGAAGTTTGAGACGACACTTGAGAACTTCAGTGGAGGTGGACAGAACGCCCGTATAGTAAATTTCAAACAGGTGGATGGGGATATTTCCTTCACGAAGTATACTGACGAGAACGGGACAATACTCGATTACCTGCCAGAGGGTGATTGGCTCGTCACGGTTGACCGCTATGTGACTAGTGAGACTTCCGAGGAGTACCGCGGATTGCTGAACATCAGTGCGAATTCAACGCGGACAGGCTTGGTTTGGAATTCACTTGAGTCTGCAGAGATATCGATACATCTTACAGAGTCAGACTCAGGAAACGGCTTGACCGGGTTTGCGCTGACGGCTACGAGTCGAGATGGCCTAGGAGAGGTCACCCTCCCCCTCACCGACGACGGTGGGAATGTCACTGCGTACCTTTGGCCTGGTGATTGGACCATCTCCCTGAACAAGACGGAGATTCAACACCGTTGGATACTCGAAGGGCAAGACCTTCCGACTCTTCAGAGGGGTGAGGTTCTCGTACAGCAGAACTTCACAGTAGAGCACTGGGTCACCCTCGGTGGTAATCTCTTCTGGGATCTTAATGCTGATGATTCCTACAACTACAATGAAGGTATCGAGGATGCAAACATTACGGTTACAGGTGATTCGCTTGAAGCACAACTCAACTTGACCAGCGACGCCTCAGGAACTTGGCAGGTCTTTGTGCCGACAGATGCGAATTACACTGTATCAGCCTCGAAACTCGGCTTCTCGCCGGTGACAGAAATCATCAATGTGACTGGTGTAGCAAGTTCAACTGACCTTGAGATGTCTGCTGGGAATGTCACCATCAGTGGATTGGTGGACTATATCCAGATGGAAGTATGGGATGACATAAGTGGCGACATCTCCCTGACACTCATTCCATACGCTGGCATCGAGAGAGAATCTCGAACACCTAGCAAGGTTCTGGAAAACGGAAGTTGGACTGGTGGTTGGAATGCATTTGTCGAACCTGGCAAGTGGGTTCTTGTCGCTCAATCCGTCGAAGACGGGCTAGTCGGAATCACACTCGTCGATGCAGGTGTCCACGACGGTGCAGAGGCCAACTTGACGGTGACTCAGGGCGGGACACTCTCCTTGACCACATCATGGGTGGACTTCGAGGGAGTTTCACACGACCTTTCCGAGGTAGATGTCTCTGGAGCTGAGATATTGTCCATACCAGAGATCACGGTAGATGCCGGTTACGGTGTAAAGTACAACGTGACGGTTGACGAGAACGGAATGATTGAGTTCCTATTGCCGTCGGGTGAGTTGTATCTCGAGAGTGATTTCCAGACGACTGAGCGGGGCATGACAATGGATTACAGCGCCGGCCTGACAGCCACAATCGCCAGTCAGCAGGAGGCCCCGGACGCAACACTACGTTTCAACCGCCGAATTGAACACAGCATCTCCTTTGAAGTCATGTCAGCCGACAACTCGACTCAGACCGACGAATCGTATAACGAGGTTGATGCGGTTCAACTGAACAGTACTCACTACAAGACGATAGAGTACACAATCAACTTGAATTACACCGGCAATGAAGCCTACGACGAGTTCACCAGCGAAGTCGTATTTTCGGCGGAGGATGCAGCAGATTGGACGATTGAATTCTACAACGGGACGGTCAATGGGACTGAGCAGTGGATCGGTAGCCATCAGTTTACGATGGGCCTCGATGGCGGACTTCAGAGTGAGCTACTCGTCCGCGTCATACCGGCAACAATCGATGCCGCCCGTTCAATCGAGGGTGGCCATGTCATCAAGGTGCGGTTGACCCACGGATCAGGCGTTTTCTCAGAACATGCGCTAACTATCCACATTCCGCAGACTTACGCAGTGAGCGTGACCGTTGCACCGAGTGAAACGGTTGGTGTATTCCCTGGAGAGGAGGAACGCGTCGAGTTCCAAATAGTGAACGAGGGCAATGGCCAAGACGTGCTCTCCTTTGAGATAGACCGAACTCAACTGCCGGAAAATTGGAGTGCGACAGGCCCGAATGAGTCACCGTGGACTGCTGGCGAGAACCGAACCTACTCCTTCACCGTGTTCGCTCCGGCAGATGCGGGGGATGAGCCATTCACCCTCTTCGTGAACATCACCAGTGAGGACGGCACAGAGCATGAGCAGGTGTCAGTCGTAGTTCAGGCGGCCCGACCACTCCTCTCCTTCGTTAAGGATGACACGGGCACACTGGACAATTCAGATGCTGAAGCGGACAGCAGGAACACCTTCCTCGTCCGAGTTAGGAACGATGGCCTAGTCGACGCGACGAACATTAGGGTGAGTGTTTCGGTGGCGGAATTCAATATCTCTGCGTCATCTGAATCACAGACAATCCCAGCTGGGGGGACGGTTGAATACATCGTCTACCTCGAACTCCCAGGTGGTCCGGATTCAATAGGGAAGAAAACCTTCACCTTCACGATATTCAGCGACATGGGGCTCGACCTCGACAGTGATTCTGAAACCGAGATGACAAAATCGATCAAGGTCTCGACACCTTCACCCGATTCAGTCAATGTATGGGTGCCATTGCTACTGATAGCAGGCTTTGTCGCCATCTTCTTCTCCTACCGGAAGATCCGTGATGCACTTACCAGCAAGATTCCGTTCTGAGTTCACTCAGGGCTGAGGGGGGGGGCTTCGCCTCGCCATACTCCGGGCCATCGGCGAGAGCCCCGTCAGCCTTTGGGCAGACGGAGGTCTCTCTTGGTCCGACCGATGCGAAGATGAAACGCAGGCGTCATTCAGTCGAAACATAGACGATAGACAGAAGAATTCCATCAACACTTGAAGAACGAGCAATCATGAACCCGCGTCCGACCAGAGGTCGGGGGGGGAGCCTCTTGATTCCGGGTTTGGAGGGCGTCGAGTTCTTGCCGGAACCCGAAGACCCGCGAATGCTGAGCACCATCGACCCCGATGCGCCGGGTTATCCTGCGGAGGCGTATGGGCTCTCACCAGACTTGGATCCGGGCGGCTGGAAGGAGGCTGAGGCAGCGAAGCCAATCAAGTCACCCTTGGACCTCCCGTGGGGTTTGTGGATTCTGTTGGTGGTCATCGTCGGGTTATTGGTGACCTACAGCACTCTTGTCACCTACATCGAGGATTTCATCCCCAATTCGGAATGGGCCTACGAGAGCACTCACATCAGGGAGTTGAACGAGGCTGGATTCGACGGCTCGGGAGTCCGTGTCTGCATCGTCGACACTGGTGTAGACATCAGCCATCCGGATTTGTCAGGTGTGAATCTCGTTGGCTTCAAGGATTTCATCGATGGTACAACTGGCAATCCGCATGACAATGACGACGAACAGTCACATGGGACCATGATGGTTGGAATATTAGCAGCCAATGGGAGCTTTCGTGGGGCATCTCCAGGCATTCAACTGATTGTCGCAGCAGCACTTGACTCTCAGGGCAGTTCTGGCTCTGAGGCTACTGTCGCCGATGCCATTGAATGGTGCTGGTTGGAGATGGGTGCTGACATCATCAGTTTGAGCCTCGGCGGCAAACCTGACATGATTTCGACCTTTGGCAGCCGAACCGAGTTGGCCGTAAACAGCGCTCTTGACAACGGCGTGTTCGTTGTGGCAGCTGCAGGCAATCATGGCGGGGCTGGTCAAGACTACCCTGATGTCACAGTTCCTGCGAATGTGGAGGGAGTGATATCCGTCGGTGCAACCCAGCGCAATGGGAGTCTGTGGTCAGACAGCAGTGCCGGTTCCGCCACAAACACTGACGGATCACCTCGAAGTTGGCCCAACCAAAAACCGGAGGTGGTGGCACCCGGAGTGCAGATTCACTCGACATTCGTGTCCGCAGAGGTTGGTGCCACTTGGTCTCGAAGTGATGGTACCAGTGATGCCACGGTATTCGTGACAGGTTCACTCGCTCTGATTCTCGAAAGATACGATGGTAACCCAAACCTTGAGCCGATTCAAGAGGGTGACAGGACTCCGATCGAACTCGTAAAACAGGCACTCGCTGACTCTTGCGAGGCGAGCACCTTTCAACAAGCGGGCTCCCATCATCTTCGCTATGGATACGGCCATCTGAACGCCAAGGCGTGGTCGGATGAGGTTGGAATACGCCTCGCAGCATGATATTATTTCAGTTATTCGATACGAACACTTGATATTTCCATTCTATTCGTGACACAATGATAGGAAAATACTGAAAAATATATTGATACTAGAATACCTGTTTTGATATTATTTCAATTGCGGTATGCGCTTTTGTTATATCGGTGGGGTATTTTCGCAGGGTCAAGAGAGGAGTTGTAGAAGATGGAGCAGACTCAGAGAACACACAGCCTGTTGCTCGTCACCCTGTTTGTGATGAGTACGATGACCGCATTGGTGAGCATGACCCCCTCAGTAGTGGCTACCAATCATACCACTTCTGGGGTGATCACAGGAACCGAGACTTGGCAGGGATCACACGCCCTCACCGGGGATGTTGAGATCGCGCCCGGTGCGAAATTAATCATCCAACCCGGCACAACCATCACAATACCGAATGGGAGTTACATCCATGTGAAGGGCAACATGTGTGCAGGTGACTCCTCTTGTGGAGCCATGGGGATGGGGAGTAACGCAAGCCGAATCACATTCTCCTGGACTCAACCGGCTAACGACTCTCAGACCGGTCGATGCTACAAGTTGATCAACCCCGCGAACGGGCAACCTCTGTGGAACCCCGATGCATCCTGCTACGAGGGAATCCTCATCCGAGACACTATCGACATCGCTGAGACGAAGTTGAACCATGTCACCATCCAGAATGCGTATGGTCTGCCTCGCTATGTGGCTGATGTCAGTCAGATTCGCTTTGGCGCGCTCGTTCTCGATGGAGCGAGTCCGACAATAACTGAACTCGGAACACAGGACATCAACACCTCAAGCGTCTTGTTGCTCGACCTAGCTTCGCCGACCTTCAACGGAGGTACGTTCAGTGTCGGCGTCGAGGAGCGCGAACCGACTCTGCTCGGTAACGCATTGCAGGCCTATGGTGCAGGTAGCCCCTCCAATCCAGTCACTCTTATGAGTCCGGTTTTCAGCGGTACCTCGAATGGCTGCTCACAGAATGACAACGGTCGTCACGTCGTTTGGGCTCAGAAGTCTTTTGTCGACATTGACCACGGTGTCGTGGCGAATTCTGACTATGGCTACCGGTACACGAATGCTGCGGGAACGGTTTCCTTCAACACCATTCAGACAGATTGCACTGGAATCGACATCAACGGACGAAGAAGTGTCCTCGCCAACGACTACCAACTTGAGGTGATTGGCAATACCATCACAACGGGGGACAACTCACCTTTAACCGCCTACGACGGAGCCTACACCCTCATCGCTAACAATGTCTTGTCCGGCGCAGAAGAAGGTTCGGGCATTCAGGTCGTTTCATCATTGCCAGACCTCGCTGAAGTGACCGTCAGCAACAACATCATCGGACCGATTGGAGGATACAACGGGATTTGGGGTGTTGGGTATGTCGACGTCCACGCAGACAACAACACCTTCCAGAACATCAACCGTGAACCGGTTATTCTCGGAGAATACCACTTCGGTGACCAAGGATGGCAGGTGACGGGACCGTCTCCTGCTCGCGGAACGTTCGTTGACAACACCATCAACAATGTCAGTGGTTCTTGCGACAGCAGCACCATTTGGGATTCCCAGGGATTCAACTGCCCCGCCTTCCACTTCTTCCGAAGTAGTGCCACAGTCAAGCGAAACAACATCATCGGCGTGCAGGGTGACGGCATCCGCGCAATCGGCGCCATTATCGATGTTCAAGACAACATCTTCAACGTTGGAGAGGAAGGGGCAAGAATAGTCCATCACGATGATGGATTTGGGACGGAGTATGGCACCCTTGCGTTCTTCTCAGGGAATACTTGGAACGGCGTCTCACGCACCTACAACATCACCAAGAGTTCGGTCACAGTACAATCTGAGACCATCCCGAACCCTCCACCCGGCTCAAACGCAAGTTACCCGGTAACTCTAGAATGGCCCGATGCCCAAGCTTATCCCGGCAACAATTGGTTAAACCAGGTTCTCGTCTCACCCTCGAAAATCATCCCACCGAAGGATTTCCCACTCTCCCTTACCATGACGAACAATTCGACGGTATTTACCTACGCCAACCTGACAAACCTCGATCTATCCAAGGTGAAGATTGGTTCATCCCCCATCAAGTGGGCTGTTCAAGTTAGAGAGGCCGCCCTGGTTCGCTTCCGAACCACCGTCTCTGGGGTCAGAGTTGGAGATGCCCAGGTGCTTCTCGAAGATGCACATGGCAATGACATCTACGACCTACGGACGGACCCCTACGGATTCACTCCGTGGATTTCACTATCGGTAGATTTCCATCTCGACTTCACAGGCAATGGACCAAATCCCAACGGATTCGCTGGCGACCCCGGCGAGAATTCGTGTAATGACGGGGTCGACAATGATGGCGATTTGCTGTATGACGCAGATGACCCCGATTGCCAACAGGGGGCCGGGACGCGCGAGTTGTCGAAGTATTTCGTGACCGGCTACCGATTTGGCAAAGGTTACGCCAAGTCGTCGTTCAATCTGACTAGCACTTACGATGATGTCATCAGCTTGACGAACGATGCACCGACTGTGACCATCACACAACAGGATGGCCACACATTCAAGCGGATGGTGAATTTCAGCGGCAGCGCGTGGGATGGCAACATCGGCACAGGCATATTCAATGACGACGAGCAGGCACGTTGGGAGCAGAAAGGTGTAGTGAAGCGCGTCGAAGTCAAGACGCCTGGCTCCGGGTCTTGGGCGCTTGCTGGATACGCGACCGACAGTAGCAACGCCAATGGTGAGGTCACCTACAATAATCGGCCATTCCGTACATGGTTCTTTGAATACGACATGTCAGACCAACCCGAGCTAGACTATGTCTTCGAGTTTCGCGCCTATGACGGGGTGGACTACAGTCCGACTCTGACACGCACCATCAGACTGAACACGGAAGCTCCTGTTCTCTATCTCGATTCTCCAGGGAATAGCACGTCGCACAGCACTGGGATTGTCACATTCACCGGTAGAGTAACCGACCCGTACAGCGGCTCCCACGGTAGCGACATTGACAAAATCCACTTTGAGATCGACGGGCCCAACTTCCACACAATAGCTAGCACGTCTGGCGGACCGGTCTGGTCTTGGGACTGGCAATTTTCTGGGATGCCACGCACTCGGGACATTTGGACCTTCAAGATATGGGCCTCCGACTCCTCGTTCTGTCGCGGTGTTATCGACGAGTGCAACCCTGTCGAACTCTCTCTGGATATTGACAACACGAACGCCCCACCCGTCATCTCTCTGCTCGAGCCTTACCACATGCAGACCATCACGGTCTCTGATGAGACCCTCATAATGGGCGTTGCGAGAGATACTGACGGAGATGTCAGTCGAGTTGAAATCAAGATCCTCGACCCACAAGATGCATTGCGTGAACTGCCTAACGCGCCGCCGTACATCACAGATATCGCGGTGAACGGCGCTTGGGCAACCACTTGGGATACGAGCAACCTAATTCACGACTTCCATTATCTCGTGCGCGCTCGTTCGTTCGATGGGCACGATTACAGTCAGTGGGCTGAGGTTGAGGTAATCATCAACAATCCACCAGATGCTGACAACAACGCACCGCTGTTCAATGATACTGGCTGGATACGCGAAATCATCATCTTCTGCGAGGAGAATAGCCAATCACTCGACAGATGCGGTGACGGGGCATCACTAACTCTACCTCCCTTCTTCAGTGATGTTGATGGCGACCAACTAGCCTACGAGGTCTACGATAACCCCGACATCATTGCCAATGTGGACCTCCAACAGGACACATTGTGTGCCGACATCATCTCAATCAACTCAGCGGGAGTGGTAACCTACGACCCGGTCGGCATGTCATTCCACACCACTGACATGGGTCTCTGGTCATGTGAGGGGATGCAGTTCATCGCAAAGGACGGCTCAAGCCGCGCCTACTCACTTACGGTTGACTTCATCGTCAGGGCAGTATCGTTCAGCGCGGAGCGGGTTGACGGACTCGATTACTTGAGTGATGAGGACATTGCCATCTTCTCTGGCACAGGTAGGCCAGGAATAGAGGTGGTAGCGCGCTCCACCACCACAGGGCTCAGACTCAACAACACCCTAGTCGGCGCCGACGGCCAGTGGACTCTCTCGATTCCCGAGAGCAAGTTTGAGGATGGTGTCAACGGCGTGAGGTTCCAGTATGACCAGAACAATATCGACCAGTCTTTCTCGGTTCAGGTGGGCCCACCAGATGAGACAAGCACCCTTGGTTGGATTATGTGGGCAGTTCTGGCACTCGTCGCGATAGCGGTTCTTGGCGGCGTTTTCTTCTTCTTCTTCGTAGAGTTTGAGGATGAAGATGAGGACATGTTGATGGATGACGCACCAGAGGTCGAAGAGGACCCATATGCATGGGGCCGTCAGGAACAACAGGAGACAGTTGATGCGACTACTGCGGCGACTCCTGCTGCTGCGGCACCAGCCGCAGCACCTCAGGCAGCCTATCCCGGTTGGAAGTGGGATGCTGAAAACAACGAGTGGGTTCCAGACCCGACTACGCAGCCTCCGGAGAGCTAAGGTCGACCCCGACATTCAAGGGGGAGCGGTAACGAGACTAGTGCTGAGGGGATGTCGGAGTGACTGTTGCAAGACCTGGCGTGCAGGAGAGAATCCTGTTGCATCTGCGAGATTTTGCTGACTACTCGGAAAAGGTGGAAGTCCCCTTTTCGCTATCCCAGATGGGCATTGCCAACGCGGTAGCCATCGCCCGCAGCAATGTTCCCCGCGCCATCGCGGGTCTGAAGGACCAAGGTTTGCTTGTCGAGAGGCAAGCGCATGTCACCGGCGTGACACGCAAGCGAAAGGCCTACTTTTTGACCGACCCAGGCATGAAGTTGGCAGAGGAGACTTGGGAGCGGCTTTCAGCCCATCCGATTCGACTCATCGACCAAGATGGTGCTACAGATTCAACCACCCTCGCCGCCGCTGTTGAGGCCGCTCCTTTCACGATACGGGCGGTTGACGTCCTTCGCTATCTCGATGAGAATGGCGTTGTGGACCTGCGCGCCCTGACACCGGACCTAATCGAGAGAGACCTCGCGAAACATGTCGAGAAGCAACTTGTCACCTCACTTGAAGATCTGCCGCGGGTCCGTTCGTTCTTCGGCCGGGAAAACGAATTGAAGACAATGATAGACCTCATAGATGCCCGTTCGACCACGATATTGGTCCCCGGAATCGCTGGCATCGGGAAGACTGCCCTCGCTGGAAAAATGATTGAAATGTTCACTCACAAGAGAAATCTCCTCTACCACCGGGTTCAGGACTGGGAAGGCTCCCGGGCATTCTTGGAGTCCTGTGGGGAGTGGCTCTCAGCGATTGGAGATGACAGTTTGACCGACTATCTCACCGCAACACCCATCCCCTCAGCCTCGATGTCAGTGGACTTGATTGTGAATTCACTGGCGACCGTGCCAGCGCTCATCATCGTGGATGACCTGCACAAGGTGGCGGACGATGTCCTCTACTCCATCGTGCGGGGACTGACTCAGAGGATGGACGACCTCGAGGAGACCGGCTTGGTGCTTTTCTCACGCTCGTTCCAGGCGGTCGTACCTCTGCGAGACGCGGAGGGGAACATCACCACACTCGTGGTTCCACTCGACGGCCTCTCACGAGAAGCCTGTCGAAATTTCCTGCCCTCACTAGAACCGGTGGACGACGCCACTTTCCACCACATCTACGGCCTCTCAAGAGGCCATCCGCTGGTTTTGACCCTAATCAACCGCGGCTCCATCGGCTCGACATTTCACGAGACGCTGGAAATGTATGTCGAGCAAGAGATCTTCTCAAAGTTGTCCGGTGCCGAGAAGCGTCTGCTCGGTGCCCTCGCCATCTTCCGTGAGCCAATGCCGTTGGAGGCACTCATAGGGCAAGACCTTGAGACGGACCTGCTCGACGACTTGGTCGAAAAGGGCCTTGCCCGACAGGCTGATTCGGAGATGTACGATGTCCACGACTTGATTCGTGAATTCCTCTCTCGTTCACTCGATGCGACTACCCGCGACGAGTTGCATGGCAAGGCAGTCGATTGGTATCGAGCCCGCCGTTCGCAACCTGAGGAGCAGATTGAGTTCCTCTTCCATCTGTCCAACAGCGGTGATGCCGACGAGTTGGGCAGAGAGATTGAGTCGACCGGGGCGGAGTTGGTGCAGACTGGCCATATTGAGTTGCTCGGTATTCTTGAGGCGTTGCAGGAGGAACAGGTCTCAGAGGAGGCATGGGCGGTCGCTTTGGAGTTGAAGGCGAACATCTTCTCACTCCAGGGGCGCTGGGATGAGGCGCAAGAGGTATACCAGGCCGCTTTGGAAATTTTTGCCAAGTCAGGTGACGATGAACTCCCCCGCGCAAGAATTCTCTCCAGCCAAGCAGACATCAGCGTCACACAAGGAGACTTGGAGGGCGGTTTGGAGATGCACCGTGAGGCACTTGAATCGTTCATCAAGTTGGGTGACTCACAAGGTGCTGCCCGAACCTACAACAACATGGGCGTCATTTTCAGGCGACAGAAGGATACCAAGAGATCACTCGAAGTCTACGAGAACGTCGAGGAACTATTGGATTCAGAAGACGACTACACCCTTGTCGAATCCCGAATCATATTGGCCGCAGCCCTTCTGGACATGGGGGAGATGGAGCGCGCCCGGGAGCACGCCTTCAAGGCTCACGATGAGACCCTCGCTGCTGATGATATGGCGCAACACGCTCGCGCCCGCGCGGTGCTGGGGCGGTTCTACGCCAAGACAGACGACCCGGAGTTGGCCTTGCACCACTATTCGGAAGCGCTTGAGAGGTTGGCCGAGGAGAGGGACCAGCACGCGGCGGTGGAGATTACCCTGTTACTTGGCGAAGTTCTTGTTGATGCGGGGCGCAGAGAGGAGGCGTTGGAACAATACCGAGACGCCCTCGCACTCGCAGAAGCCAACGACTACCGCATGCTGATAGGTGAATTGCTCTCTCGATTGGGTGAGGCTGCTCCAGACAAGAGCCGACGCATGGAATACCTGCAGCGTTCGTTGACCGTGTTTAGGGAACTTGGTGCACAAGACAGGATGCGTGATGTTCAAGCGAAGGTCCATCGCGCTCTGATGGGCTAACTAGCATCTGAACTCAGACACCTGGTTGAGCAGTGCTCAGGGTTACTTGATTTCCTTCAAGGAGTACCCAGACGATGTCGATTCCAGCCATTTCGACCTCTCCTGAGTGGAAGGTCGAGCCCGCTCCACTGATTGAGCGTCTAGCAGTCACAGTCGCTCCTCTGTCCTGCATGAGAAGTCCATCATCATCCAACACCATCCTAATCCCGAGATTCTCAGCCGTAGAAAGTAAGAGAGTGACCGGTTCGGCGTAGGTTACATTGCCATCCAGACGGCTCGCCTCATCAGCGCGCTCTACCGCAGCCGCAACCGCATCGAGATTGTCTATCATCGCCTGTTCAGTCCAGGTATCCCGGCGAGAATCCTGCAAGTCGAAGGCCCAAATACTGAAGATTGAGAGGAAGCTCAAACCGAGCAGGAAGGTGAAGACATAGCCGAGTTCGGTCGCCGCCGCAACCTCATCTTTCTGTAGGGTTCGACGGGCCGTCATGAGATGGTCTCCGTGTGCATGCTCAACTGTGCCAGTTGCAGGTTGAATAGAATCGGCTCGCCAGCGGCGTGGTATATCGCCTCAGAACTTGAGTGGGTCAACTGAACCCATCCGACATAGTCGTCCAGCCGCTCGATGTCTCCGGGGAAGGTGAGCCAATCTGTTGAGAAGGAGAGTTCAGTCGATGCATCTGCCGCTATCGCCGAACCGTATGGCCCATCCCAGCCCCGCCTGATCTCGTAGGCGAGCACGCTGGCGAGTTGTTCCCGTTGGTCGAGTGAGACTGTCAGTTTGACATCACCGGATCCAAAGGAGGAGGTCGTCGTCGGAATCGTCAGAGGAATGGTCACTGCCAACCTCGGGCCCGGACCTTCCCGAGAGGGGGGTTGGACCAGTACTTCGGCGTGGAACTCCGGGTGGTTCGTCCCTACGAAGCCGCCGCGGAAACCGATTTCCATCCCACTCACCGAACTCTCAAATCGGTAATTCAGTCGAGGCAGGTGAGCGCCCCACGCCGATGCAAGGGTGCTGTGAGGGTCATTTCCAACGGGTCCGAACAAGCTCACACCGACTCCGAGTGGATGTTCTCCTGAGCGCCAGGCATTGCTTACAGCGCTGTTTCCAGCCAATCCCAAATCTGCCCACGGGAGCAGCATTTCCATCCAGCCGGAGGCTCGATTGCCTACCGCGATACAGCGCTCTTCACCATCTTGACGGACTTCAAGCCAACCGTCATCTCCTGCTGATGCAATCAGCCGGTATGGTCCATCTTCGAGACCATCAGTTTTGTTCACTGCCGTGCGTGACAGACCGCTGGCGTCGGGGGTCAGCAGCACCACTTGAGAGAATGTGCTGTCATTGAGGGTGACCTGTGGGCTCACGTTACCTGCGATGGAGGTGAAGAGTGTCAGCGAAGTGGATGGAGTAGCTGGTTGCAGGATGAATAGGACGTCGCCGCTGCTCTCCGGAGTTTGGAACGAGTGTGAGGTGCCACTTGAGTGGCCGGTGTCCAAGGCGGCAATCATCTCGAGCGAGCCGACTCTCTCAGCACCGCTTGCGCTGCTGTCGGCCAACCAGTGAATCTGGATGGGGCCCGAAGAGGTGATGGTGCCTGCACCATCCTGCCAATCTACTCGCAGGAGACCATCTCCCGGCACGGACTGATAGAGCCCGGAAATCTGGACTGATACTGGAGATGGCTGGGTGTTTTCGATCAGAACACTGCCATCTGCGCCAGGTAGAAGGAAGTCGGTTCCGGCGAAGGAGCCCCCTACATCAGGCCACATCGTGGCTCCTAAGTTCGAGTTTCCCCAGACGAGCAGAAGCCGACCGGGCAGACCCGATTCGATGGACAGGACATCTCCTGCGTTGGCGTCCCATGAGTTGCTCCATTCTGCCGGCAGTCCGGTAGTTTGGCCGCTGCCGCTCACCTCTCCCAGACTCCATTCGACAGATGAGAGTGAATCGCTCACGAAATGGGCGGAGACCACGCCCGCTGGGAGAGGTACGGTCCACGATCGACCGGTGTCATCCTGCGGGCTAGCCAAGTCCGGTTCCACCAGAGTGGCACCCCCCACGCCTCGCTGGAACATGACGCGCAGTGGGCCATCCGAGCGAATCCAACTGTCGTCAGTTACGGTGAAGCTGCCCGACTCGCCATGAGCCAAGCCGATTTGAGCCGAACCACTACTCGATGCGAAGCTGACCTCAGTCACGTCGAGAGGCAACTGCAAGGAGGTCTGCGGAGTTATCTGCACCGTTCCATGAGTCGCTGGTAATCTGTAGTTCCACAACGCCTTTCCACTGGCCCTCAAATCAGAGTAGCAGACAGCAGAAACCTCTCCTGATGGATATCGTATCCGAACATCATCGTCCACGTCGAGCAAGTCGTCGAGCCGTAGACTTCCCTCTTCGGTGTAGGCGACCGAATACCAGGTCCCGCCGTGGCTGTAATCCCAGCCTAACTCACCGGTGTGAGGTCGAAGTGGCATGGAGGCAGAGTCACCCGGCAGCCCGGATTCCGACAACCTCACGGTTTCAAGAGCCAAGTCGGTCATCTGGCCAGCCATCGCCTGTCGCTCAATCGAACCGTGCTTCTCGTTGATTAAGGGGGTAATTGTGACCATCATGCCCGAGATGATGGAGAGGACTCCAGCGAACAGGAGAACCGTTGCGATGGCCGCCGAAACCGCATCATCGTCCTTCCGGCGGCGCATTAGGAGACCTCCACCGTTTGCAGTGAGACATGGAGATCCAATTGGACATCTGACGGAATTATGGTGATACCATCGACTCCGGAGAGTCTGGCGTGTGGACCGAAGCCGCGGTAGTCCTCGACATGACCGGAGGCGAGGTAGAGGGCGTGGTCACCAGTCCAGTGGTGGATGTACTGTGGCAGAATGGAAGGGTCGCCGGCGACATCGACTACCATGACGAGATTTCTCGCGCTGCCGTCAAAAAGTTCGGTCACACCTTTCGAGTCGAGGTGAATGTTCGTCATGTGGCGTTGTGCGCTCGCTGAGATGTCTATGTCGAGAAGAACGAGGCTGACACGGGGCGTACCATCGAGTAGCAGGTCGTGCTGAAGGCGAGGGAACTGTCTGACTTCGATTGCATCACTTGGCAACTTTTCGACTCTTGCCCCATTCACCAAATCGACTGTAAAAGTACCGCTTGTCAGTAGATTATTGAGGCGCAGCCCATCGATTGTAATTTGCACAAATCGGTGAGAATGTACCCCGTGTATGTCTTGGACATCGATGATTATCGTACCGCTGAGGTTCGAGATGGTGTGGTTGCCCGTGCCGTTGGTAAGTGTCCACGATTCGCTGATTCCGTCGGCGGTTGCGGTCACGGTCAACGCAGTTCGATTGGTGCTGGTCACATTGATCAGGTCGCCATCCAAAACCACGACTGTCCGGTCGCTCCCTCCGAGGTCGGCCTGAATCTTCCAAGTTTCAGCGTCCCGTAGGGAATCGATTGAACGGGATATCTGAGCGTTCTGATGTACCAACCCGCCCCCTTCGGGCGATTGTGCTGCGATGAGTATGCGGTCATTCAATTGGGTCGCGGCGACCGAGCCGGCAGACCATTCCCGATTGTCGCTGATGTCGTTGAGGAAGGGCCCGAGTAGGACGAAAACGCCGCCGATGACGGTCACGACCATCGCCAACAACATGGTGACTCCGAGAATCTCCGAGACTGCATCCTGACGATGCTGGTGACTCCGGCGCACAAACCCTACTGATTCTTCCTGTTCTTATGGCTTCGCAGCCTCGGCTACGCCGAGGAGGCCAATTGGAATCCCATCGATGCTGCGCATCGAATCACCCTCAGTCAGTTCCAATACGAACTAAATCGGAACAAATTCCATTCGTTGGTTGAGCGCGGTTCAGACGCCCAAGGATTAGCAGTGGGATGGGTAGTCACTCAAAGGACGCACTGAAAGCCCTTTGAATTCAATATCTGTTTCAAAGGGTATTCGGATAGACCCTTTCGAAATATCCGAACCCGATTATTCGCTGTAAACTTCAGAGATTATTTTCTCAAGACCAAAATCTAGGATTCATCATCTCTTACAAGTTCAAGTATTTGCTCCGCCACCAGCCGCGCATCATTATTGCGAAGGCTGTTTCGTGTTACTGTGGATTGTGCATACTTTTCATACAACGGCTGCCTTTCGATAAATAACTGCTCGAATGTCTTACCCTCAATACGCATCAAAGGCACAGGACCACGCGCATCAAAACGGCCCTTGATAACATCAATACGATCTTCAATATAGACAACATGAGCAAACTCTGCGATTTTACGCATCACATCTTGATCATAAATAACGCTAGCACCAGTATCAATGACCTTACCTGATAAATCACCCAACTTCATGAAAACATCTTTCTCGATCCTCAAGAAATCATCATCAGAAAGGTCCTGGTATCTCTTACCCTCCTGATTCGCCTGCTCAGCGATGAGTTTGTCTGTCTCCATGTATTCATAATTTGAAATTGCTGCTATTTTTTTACCGATATAGCTTTTACCAACC
>DAVI01000027.1:0-2561 GCA_002505495.1 Euryarchaeota archaeon UBA59
GGTTCGAGCAGGTGGAACTCGATGCTCTGGTCAAAGCGAATGTTGTCCGTCTTACGGGTCCGAATCTCATAGGTGCCGGGCTCGAGATGCCAAGTGTCGCCGCACGGTAGGTGAGGGTCGGCGTCCTCCAATGCGGCTACTTCCCTGTGTCCGTCAACAATGAGGAACCAATCCACATCTGGACTGTAGCCATCCCGGACAACTGCTTGACAGTGGAAGGTCACCTTCACCCTGCCCTTATCGTCGGTCATTCCAAGGAATGGTTCGACCGTGAACTCAACATTTTCGTCGATTGGCTCATCGGAGACATTGATGGTTTGGCCAGGGGGGAATTGTAGTGACAGTTGCAGTAGGAGCAGAAGTAGGATGCTCATTGCACCTCCCTTGATTAGAAATTGGCGCGATGGGATTCGCACTGAGCCCTCAGCCATGAATTCGGCTTGGATTCTGGCTTGATGAAGTAACCGCCGAACTATGCGGTGTAACAGAAAAGGGCTCGCCCACATCCGGAAGCGGGTTCCTCAAGTTGGGTCAGACAGCCCCTTAGTGCCCCGGAACCAGCGCAGAAAGAGGTAGGTTGAGAGGAGGTATGTCACTGCCATCACGACGAACGGGGTTCTGAAGTCGCCGGCCTCCATCATTGAGGCTCCGAGATAGGCTCCCACAGCGGCCAAGGCGCTTGAGAACATGCTCGAAATGCCGACATATGTGGCCCGCTCAGAGGGCTGCAGTTGACCCATGCTGAACGAATCCATCACCGGGTTAGACATGTTGAACAGGGTAGTGCGTAGAACCCAGGCGAGTCCCGCCAGCGAGACCACCGTTTCCGGAGTGGCCAACTCGGGGGCGAACCCGATGAGCAGGATGAACGGTATTGCGATGAACCTCGTCCAGTAGATCGCCGCCACCTCGCCAAGTTTGGCGACCACGAACGGCGCGAGGAAGGCGCCGATGGCGAGGAACAGGGAGCCGGCGGCGAAGACGGTTCCAATCTGGTGTTCGCTGGCGTGTGCATCATGTAGGAAGAATACATTGGCTAGCCTGAGTACGAAGCCGGCCCCAAGAGACAGAACTGCAGAGATCATCACGAAACGGAACACCGTCTGGGGAGTCTTGATCGCAGAGAAGAGACCCTTCTTGGAACCTCCAGATGCTGAGGAGTCACTCGCCCCCTCATCATCCTCCTCGATGATTGGATTACGGCGCAGCAGAATTGCTGGGATGAGCGAGAGGAACCAGCCTCCTATGCCGACATGAACAGCTAGGCGGTAAGCATCGATTGTCGACATGCCGTCGTCGACCAGCATCAGGGGCAGGTAGCCGGCGATGAGTGCCCCGAACATCGCCGCCAGAGTGCGAAATCCGGTGCCGACGCTGAACAGGTGAATGCGCTCCTTTGGCTCCGAGTTCTCGGCCATGAAAGGCACCTCCGTGACATGATGGAGTGAGCCGAAGCAGGCGGCGATGGCGGAAAAGGCGAGGATGCTAGTAGCATCGGTTGACATTATCAGTACCACTGAACAAATCGCTCCTCCGCCATCTCCGATGATGAATCCCCATTTTCTGTCTAACTTGTCAGCAAGTCGGCCAGCCGGAACCGAGGCTAACGCCGATGCGATTCCGAGGACTGCAAGCCTCAGTCCGATGAATGAGATGGGGAAGCCTATGGCGAGCAGGTAGAGATTGAACAGCACCTCCCAAGCGCCGTGGATGACATCCATGCCGAAGATGTGGAGGAGATACATCCGGGCGTTCCAGCCGAAACTGCGAATCTTGCCGAAGTAGCTCAATTCAGTTGAGCCTTCATCTTCCATCGGTCGCTTCCCTCAGAACTGTTCGCCGGTAAGTCGCTCGAACATATCTGCGTAGAGGTCGGCGGTCTGGTCGATGATTTCCTGAGGTAGTGCGGGAATGGGGGGTTCCTCTGAACCGGTTTCCCTCGCTCCGTAGAGTTTCTCGTGATGTCCGATGGCGATGTAATGCTCACGCACGAACTCCTTGGAGAGCGAGACGATTTCGCCGTTTGCGTATGTTTCTGAATCCCACCAGCGGTCCTCGTCCAAGGTGCCGAACGAATCGACAAGGACAGGTTTTCTTCCGGGTCCGAGGGCGAACTCCTTCTTTCCATCCACATGGATCAAGCCTCTCGCACCAGCCTCTCGCTCGATGATGGCATCTATTTCCAAGACACAGTCGAGGATTGCATCGAACTCGTCTCCAGTCAAGTTCGAGATTTCCAGTGCTTCTTCACGGTCGAGCAGTCTGTCGAACGCCTCAAACTTCGTCGATACCTCAAGGTATGGCTTGGGAAGTTTCACACCATCTTCCAAAACAGTACCCGGCTCAAATCCGAACTCTGATGAGTCGACCTTCCCATCGACATAGCGCTTGAAGCCAGACCCGGTGAGATGGTGGCGGCAGATGACTTCGAGAGGGACGAACACATTCTCCATGTCACGAGGAATCGCTCCGGGCTCCTTGATGACCTCGAATTTCTTTGCAAGGCAGCGGTCAGGAGCGTTCATCTCAATCATGTGGGTGTCACAGATGCCAGCATCCTC
>DAVI01000027.1:2632-6029 GCA_002505495.1 Euryarchaeota archaeon UBA59
GAGGGGATGATTTGGTCGAAGACCGAGATTTGGTCGGTGTAGCGGAACTCGAGCACATTCGGGTCGTCGGTGGACCAGACCTGTTTCACCTTGCCGGAGTAGAGAAGTTCTCCCATGCGTCCGCTCCCGCGCGAGACGCCCTTGAACATTGGGCTAGGCCTTCAATGAGAAAAGTGGATGATTCCGGCGCCATCCTTCTGGGCCGCTCTGAGTACCATCGTGAGATTCCGGGCGATGTCTGCAACCCCGCCGTCAAGCGGTTCGTCCGCATTCACCTTGTACGCTCCCTTCGCCAACAACCTCTCCAAGATACGGACCTCGTCATGGTCGAGCCAGCCGTAGATGGTGCCATATCCACCCGCACAGAAGCGGTCGTGGCCACGGCTCTCTTCTGAGAGGCGGGTATCCAACGCCTCCACCAATCCGAGGCAGTCTGTGGTCGAATCGTCTGATTTCCCGGCAGCCTTCTTGTCTGGGTTTGAGGCGTAGGCGCGGAAGTAGGAGAGAGGGTTTGCGTCCCCCCAGGGAAAGCGCCCGAGCCGGTCGCGGGTTCGACCGTCGTCGAATGGCCGGAGTCGGTTGCCACGCAGGTCCGTCGTGGAAATAGCTACCAGAAGCAGCGTCGAGTCAGATTGCTTGCAGCCGCCACGGCCACCACTCAGGTCACAGCCCTCATCCAGCAGCGTCTGGCGCATCTCCTCGTCCTCTTCCCAGAGAGCAATCAAGACGCTGTCATCTGCGCGAGCTTTGTCCCCTGAACTATCGCCGCCGCTGTTGGCAGCTTCCAAGGCGTCGGCGAGAGGTCCGGCGAGGTCGGTCCGAATTGGGGCAAAGGTGTGGAACGGCGCGGTGGAGTCACCCATTTCGCTCACTCCCTGTTCTGCCTGCGTAACCTGAGGTCGCGGAGCCGCCGTTCAAATTCATCGAGTTCCTCCTCGGGCGGCTCATCAACAACTGTAGGTTCCTCGACCTCTATGAGACTCTCCTGCATGTCGCTGAGGTCTTCCACCACCGATTCCTCCTCCTTACGGGCTGCATCGCCGCTCCCTCCGGCACCTCCTCCACCCTCCGAATCAACTCCCTCGAGGTGCATTTCGCTGTCGTAGTCGGGGGCTATGTCCTCTACCTGACTCACCGCCGCCTGTTTCTTTCGACGAGACTCTCTGCCGCTCAACTTCTGGCTACGGCCTGCCGCCCGGCTCTTCTCGGCGGCAGATGCCGGCCGGAGTAATCCGAGTAGATAGAGAACTCCGACGACTAGGATGGTGGCACCGGCACCGTAGAGCAAATCTGAATCGACCGAAACGAGGGAAGTCTGGGACTTGAGAATGAGGGAGGCGTTGTTGTCGGCCATGTCATCGTCAATGTCCCAAGGCGGCTCGCAGGTGAGGAGTGCGTTGACCGGAAGGTCTGCTGGGCCGGCAGGCCTGTCAATCGTTAACTTGGGTGAGATGGAGGCCATGACATCGATTTGCAGGGTCTTTTCCCAGTTTCCTTGGGAGATGACCACCTTGCAGTGAGGGTTGTCCAGAATCTGCTGGTTTTCACGGTTGATGAGAACATTCACCCTTCCGTCACTCGCTTCCTCGAGAGTCACACCCACATTCCATCCAGTTGCCCGAATGACATAATCTTGAGATGCAGTAGTTGCCAGTACGCCATCGCTGTTGTAGAGAAGAACCGTCAGAGTGTGCACTCCGGGAGTTCTCTGCCAGTTTGAACCACTCAGGTTGACCGTAGCCTGTTGCCCACCTGCGACGGTGCCGCTGAGTTGCTCGATGATGCTGCCATCAGCAGTTCTGAGGATTGCCGTCCAATCGAATGGCGTCGTGTTGTTCCCGATGGCACAACTGGCGAGCGGGTCGGCGCTTTGGTTAGTGTTGAGTGTGCATGAAATGCTCCTGAGTGTGGTTGATGCCTGCATGTGTGCGGAATACCAGAGGGTGACACTGCCTGTCGCAGTCGCCAATGTGATCTCTCCGTCGCCGTCAGGTGCTGGCAACAACCAATCCTGCCCGTATGCGCTGAGGTTACCGCTGGTGGCGATGCCACCGTTGATTTGCCCGCCATGGAACGAGACCAACTTGTCATCGCCGAGCGCACCCCACATTACCGGACTGGAAGCCCAAGAGTAGTCCGAGTGGATGATTGAGATATCCACGACTCGGAAGTTTCCGCCCGCGTCAGTGAACCGAAGTTGAACTTGGAAAGTGGAATGGTCCCAACCGGAATCCGGTACCAAATCTATTGGCAGTCCTCGCCATTCGTTCCAAGCGAGGTTGACCTCGGCGCTGTTCGGTCCCCAGCCAGTCGGCAATCCAAGGATTTCCACATCGACTGTGTTCGGTGCATTTCCGGTGTTCTGGATGGGTATTCGTGCCATGCCTCCCTCATCCGACACCAACCATTCCTCCCAAGGTGAGTCCGGAGCTTCAGCGGTGAAGCCGTAGTTCGGTCGCACTCTGACTGGTAGAATCATCTCTCCCAATCCGCTTCCGTCGCCATTCCGGCTACGGA
Source organism: Euryarchaeota archaeon UBA59 (assembly GCA_002505495.1). Lineage (GTDB taxonomy): Archaea > Thermoplasmatota > Poseidoniia > Poseidoniales > Thalassarchaeaceae > MGIIb-Q1. Next base: position 5,150 of record DAVI01000027.1, read on the forward strand.
TGGTCAACTCGACAGTGGGTCCGGAGAGAGCACCGTCAGGTGGCGTCACGAAGGCCTCGAATTGGATACTTTGGCCGGGGTCTAGTGAGGGCAGGTCTGAGGGTAGGGAGAGGTTCCAACCGAGACCGTCGATTGCGCCGATGATGAACGGTTGTGAGGGCGAATTACCCCGTTGCTGGAGGAGCAGGGAGATGTTTGAGCCATCAGAGGCGACATCCAAGTCGCTGCCCGTTGCGCTGACCAGCCAGAGCGGCAGGTGGACGACCTCCAACTCGAGGAGGAAGGTTTCGACGCCGATTCCATCTGCGCTGATTTGTAGAGTGAGACTCACCGTGGTGCCGTTCCAAGTGAGTTCAGGCGAGGTGAATGGGATGGCAATCGTCGTACTCTGATTGACCGCGAGGTTGCCGCTGCTGCCGTTTCCGACCTGCCAGCCGGTGGTGCTGTCGTTACCTACCGAATTGACTGTGAATGAGGAGGTGATGTCGAGAGAGTCATCGAGGTTGCCCACGTTCTGTACGACAAACGAGAGGTCATCCGATGTTCCCGGGTTGATGAACACACCGGAGCCAGAACCCTTGCTGACCCCGCCATCGTTCAAGGTGACCTCCCACCGGTGGTCCTGTCGCGCCTCCACCACAAGTGTCGCAATCGAGTAGACGGTGTCGTCGCCGTGTGAACGTAGTTCGAATTCGATGATCATCCCCTCGCGAGCTGGCGTGTCAGCAGGAAGTGTGACTTCGATGGGGACCTGCCGCAGACCTGCGGCGCTGATGGAGTAGGTCGGAGATGGAATCGAGAAGATTATCCCCGGGTCCTCGCTGAAATTCTCATTCGGCACGAGCCGGGCCGTCAAGTCGTAGACATCCGGCCCGTTCCC
>DAVI01000027.1:6166-10724 GCA_002505495.1 Euryarchaeota archaeon UBA59
TGCTCTCCTCGACATCGAACGGATGGTATTGGGGCGGTGCGTCGACCGGGAGGTCGAGCGTGAGGGTGCCGGAGAGGGCGGAGGCAGTCGCTCCCGATGCCGTGAGTGTGTTTCCTTGGAGGGTGAAGTCGCCGGTAGCCGCCCACACCCAGCCGGTGTTCAACATGCCAGAAGATTGCAGCACCCATGAGAGATTGTCAGTTGCAGCAGGCAGTTGCACATCTATCGACCAAGAGAGGCCGGTGGCCGGAATGGTTCTCTGATTGTCTGGGTGAACCGCCACTCCGTTGGCGACGAAGGTCAACTCAACATCTCTGCAGACCTCTTCCTCGCCGGTGCCGATGCAGATGGTGAGAGTTGATGAGACCGAATCCCCGAGGGTGGTGCCGGCGGGGACTGGTAGTTTGGCGTGTAATTCCCGCTTTTCTCCCGGTGCGAGGGTCAGGACGTTGACGACGCCGTTTGTGTCGTGCAGAGTCAGGTCGTTACTCCATGAAGTCGAGTCCCATTCTCTGTCAGTCACGGTTTCCTGCGCGTTACCGAGATTCTCGACGAGGAGCCATGCGTTTGCATCGGTACCTGGGATGCCATGGCCGGTAGATGCTGCCGTCCCGTCAGGGCCTCTGACCGAGAGGCCGCGGGTCCGATTCGCTTCGATTGCAAGTATTGCTGAGTAGCTGATATTGGGGTCGTCATCGAGTGTCATGGTGATGGTTGCGTGGCCGTTGTCAGAGCCGAGCGCATCGGCAGGTGCCGTGATTCGGAAGGAGGCGCTCCAAGGCTGCTCGGAAGCAATGGTGATTCCCGACGAGCCACCCGGAGTGATGTCTTGGATCGTCCAGTTGTTCGGAAGACCAGTGGGGTCTACCGACATCGTCCAAATTCCGGTCAATCTGCCGGTCGATGAAATCGAGAGGGCAACATCCTCCTGCCCACCAGGGTCGACCATCACCGGGTCGGGTGGCAAGCTGATGGAAACCGCATATGGTTCGACGATGATCAACTCGACAATCTGCTCGTCATTGTCCTGCCTCGCCTGCGTGATGTTGTGGTAGGGGTCGAGAACGAGGCGAGCCTCGTGAGTTCCCAATGGGGCCGACATTTCGATAGAGAAGGTGGCGAAGTTGCCATCTTCAGGCGATGGATCTACTGGGTCTAACGCAGGCAGGCGCTCGCGGTGGACTTCGACATCATCCCAGTAGAGCACGGCATCGACGGGCGAAGCAGTGCTCGTGGTGCCGACGTTCTCGACATAGGCGGTAATCGTGAAGCTCTCATCCGGGTCTGGCTGGCTCGGTGTGAATTGGATTCCACGCCCATCAGCAAACGGTCTGACATCTGGTGCCGCACGCGAAATCAGCGTATCTCCTATGAGAATGTCCAGTGCGCCGTCACCATCGATGTCAGCAAGCGCCGGCGCAGCCCAAGCACGATGTGGCATGTCCATCTCGTTGGCCCACCCTTGGCCGACACCCGCCTGTGTACCCGTGTCACCATCCCACGCCCATAGTGAGCGCCCAAAGGCGACCACCATCTCGGGAGCACCCTGGCCGTCAAGGTCGAGGTTGAAGGGCGGTGAGACTGCAATCTCGTCGTTAGGATTCCCCGAGCTGCGGTCCAGTATGTGGACGAACTCCTCCATCGGTCCAGCCACACCTGAAACATCGTGACAGCCGGCGACCCCCTTCCTGTCGGTGTCAACTCTGTACCAAGTAATCCAGCAGACCCGGTCATCGACTCCATCCCCGTCCGTGTCAACCGGGTTCGGCGGCGCATCGGCGAAGCCGTTACTCGCCTCAAATGACCAGAGTACGCTCGCGTCGTTAACCTCCATGCCGATGAATTCGGCGCCATCCGCCGCACCGCTCCCATCAACATCGGTAGGAATCGTCAGAATCATCTCATCGCCCGGAGTCCCGTCAAGTTCGGCAATCACCGGTCCCGGAAGTCGAATGTGCGGAGAATCAGTGTTACCCTCCGGACTGCCGAGAGAGACCCCATTCCACTGCGAAGCACCGTTGTTTCCGTCGAGCCTCCAAACCCAGACATTGCCGTCATTAGGGTCTATGGTGGTCAACACGACTGCTGAATTGGTATCATCGATTCTAACCCACGCCGGGTCGGATGGAATCTCCCCATCATCGAGGGAGGTCTGCCAGAGCGGTTCCGGGGAGCCGCCACCGACAATCGGAAGGGCGAGGACCACGACTTGGTCGTCAGCCTCTTTGACCAGTGAGTAGACCGCTTCAGCATCGCCGTCGAGGTCGAGGTCAGCCAGCAGGATCTGAGTCCCCACTTGGTGGTTGGCGAGGATGTACGGGGAAGGCACGGTGATTCCGAGGTCCGGGTCCGAGTAACTCCACAGTGGGTCATTCGTGTCCGCCCCACCATAACTCCAGCCTGCCTCACTGCAACTGAGTTCAGGCCCCCAGAGTTCGGTGTTGAAAGTTCCTTGAGCGTCGTATGCGATGAGAATTTCGAGGCTCCCATCTCCGTCAGCGTCCACAATCACCGGTGCCGCCATCACCTCGTCCGTCGCTCCGAGGTCAGCCTCCCACACTTTCTTACTTGAGCCGCCGTCGACAATGCTTAGGAACGAATGCACCGAACCTCCCGAGTCCCGCTCTGAAACCATCACAATGAACAGTCTATTCTGGCCGCAGCGCTCTGCGGCATTTCCAGTAATCTCAATGTTAGGTGAGAAATCAGCGACTACACTCGCCAGTCCGACTGCACCGTAGTCGCTGGAACTGAAGTGGTGCCAGTTGACCTCGGGCTCATCAATCGTGGCGAGCGTCGTGACATTTGCCACTGAACCGCTGCCCGGGCCACCTGTGGTGCTGTGGTCTGGTGCGGTGGCGTTGCGACTCCCATAGCGTCCGAGTTGAGGCCATGCTATTCCACCGTCGTACCAAGCGATGTCCTCTCCGCCTGTGAAGTGAGTAGTGGCGGCCTCTTCGAGGGGTGCTGGCGTGGCCAACAGTGAGGTGCTTTGAAGGAGCATCAATGCCATCAGCAGGAGGCTTAATCGTGCGCTTGCACGGCGGTCGTCGCCGACGAAGAGTCGATTCACACCATTCGATGCCCTTCGACCGCTACTTCAACCTTCACTCAGTCCGTGACTCCGTTAGGTGGATTGTAGCAACTGTGACCCCCTTGGGGTCACTCTTCTGCTGCGTTACCCTATCGAGTAGGGCCAGCATGGAATTGCCAACCCTGTCCCAACAGCCTGCTTAGATTCTGATTCACAGCCCTTAAATGGGGGTGGTAGGTCGGCGGGCCACTGGGAACCTCTCCTCTGGAGGCGCTCGCCTATGAGGGACGGGAGGGTCATGAGCCCTTCCGTCCCGGCGGGTACTTCTTGAGGAGAGGCAAACGGAGGGAACGAAATGTACACACTTGAAGTCAGAGAGGACACAATTAGGATTCCCGCGGAGTATATCCGCGAGGGACAATCGCTTAGTCAGCACGTCGACAGACTGGCTCATCAGGCGTTCGAAGGGCGCTTCGATGATGACGACAATTTCATCGTCGTCACCTACGACCACGAGATGATTGGCCGAGGCCGAATCATCCACGGCGACGGAGCAATCTACCAGAAAGTCCGCTTCAAGGCGGTTCTCTTCCACCTCGAGACTAACGAAATCGTCGACGGGGCCGTCTCAGAGGTACTCGAGTTCGGTGCCTTCGTGCAGATTGGACCACTTGAGGGACTACTCCACAAGTCGCAGATTCTTGAGGAGCCGGTCAACATCAACCAGAACGAAGGCAAGGTCGTCGGCACACGCTCAGGCAACGAACTTGCACTGAAGGATGCCGTCCGCGCCCGGGTAGTCACACTATCACTCAACCCTCACGACCCCCGCTCGAGCAAGATCGGTCTGACCTGCAAGCAGCCCGGCCTTGGAGCACACAACTGGCTCGGCGAAGAGAAGGAGGAGTGAGAATGGCCAAGAAGATCCCAATGGCATGTTCAGAATGCCACCGAATATTGGAGGATGACCTAGAGCAGTGCAACGCTCACCCAGAAGCACACTGCACCTCAGACTGGCAGGGATATGTCGTCATTCTCGACCCTAGTCGCTCGGAGATTGCCACCAAGCTCGGTATCGAAAGAGCAGGAAACTACGCACTCAAGGTGAATGTGCGCTGAAGGAGGAATAGAAATGGAAGTAATCAACAGATTGGACAACCCCCTACTGAACAGAGTTGAGATTCAATTCAAGGTGACGCACACCAACAAGCCCACACCCAGCCGAACTGAGTTATGCTCCTCCATCGCATCGTTGGAACCAGGTGCATCAGCAGAGACGGTCATCGTGAAGGAGGTCTCCACACGATTTGGTCAGCCGCTGACCACAGGACTCGCCTTCATCTACGACTCAGTCGAGTCTATGCAGAACGAACCGAAGTACATCCTTCAGCGCCACGGCGCAGGACCAGAAGAACCCGCAGTAGCCACTCCGGCGCCAGCAGCCGCGGAAACCGCCTCCGAAGAGGAAGCGGAAGAGCCGGCCGAAGAGGAAGCAGCAGATGTCTCCGGAGGTGAGGAGTGATG
>DAVI01000027.1:10816-11045 GCA_002505495.1 Euryarchaeota archaeon UBA59
AAGTTGGTTCGAAAGAACGAGACCTGTCCCAAGTGTGGACCCGGTGTCTTCCTCGCAAACCACTCGGACCGGAAGTCCTGTGGTCGCTGCGGATTCAATCCAACAGCCGCTGCCGCACCTGCACCCGCAGTTGAGGCACCTGCGCCCGCCGTCGAAGAGGTAGCCATCGAGGCACCCGTCGAGGCAGCAGTTGAGGAAGTCGCAACTGAGACCGAATCAGAAGCCGATG
>DAVI01000027.1:11240-15451 GCA_002505495.1 Euryarchaeota archaeon UBA59
GAATCAGAAGCCGAAGCCGACGAATCAAAAGAAGAGTGAACGGACCGGCGGATTACCGCCCGCTACACCTTTACGCCACTCGGCATCAGTGTTTTCCGACCCTCTGGCCTTCGCATCAACCGCTCTTCCCGCCACCGAATTTCGACCATCGCCCGATGTTGTCGAGAACGAGGGTTCCATGCTTTGGATGGTAGTAGAAAGCGACCCCTATCTCTCTTCTCGGTTCGCTTTTGAGCCCCTGAATGTCCCAGCGCAGGTCCTCTCTCCAACCTGCGATTGACCAGCCATTATCTTCCCATCTAGCTAAGTTGACAGGTCCTTGGACAGTAGCGATTTCAGCCTCGCCACCTGGCTTCCATCGAGCGACCATCTGCGGCGGGGAACTGAGCAACCACTCGCCCAAACCGTTGGACCAAGCCGACTCCAACACGATTTCTACGCCCAAAGTGCCTTGCGCCATCAGGTCACCGTTTTCCCACGAGTAGTAGGCCCAGCCGCCACCCGCACTCCACAGCCAGATCCGCTCGATCGTTGGGTCTGCCGGGTCGGGTCCGCAGGTCATGCAAACGATGTGCGAGCCGTCGGATAGGTGATTCAAGTCGAGCCATTCCACCAACGGTTGTCGCCAAAACTCCTCTGAGTCCGGTGAAGTACAGTAGATGCCCCTGCCATACATGCAGAATGCAACCCGCTCCCCGTTACTCGCCAGGCAAAGCGGTTCAGCCTCCAAGACATGTGACCACTCGGCGCCTGCCACGTCTCCGGCGTTTCTTTCGTCGATTTCAGATCCAATCTCACTTCCAGTCCTGCGCAGTGCCAAACGCAATTCAGAGCGACTTACGCCTTCTTGGAACGGCTCGGAGAGTGAAAGCGCTGCCATCCTAGCGATTTGCAACTCATATTCAGTCCAAGTACCGATGAATTTCCCCCCAGCAACAACCGAGTGTTGAATGTCGGAAGGAAATGGTTTGGCGACCTCGGAAGACGGGTGGAGAGTTTGGCAGTCTAGGTGTACCAGTTCTCCGTCCACTCCAACGGCCAGAACCGTCTTCCCCGTCAGGTGAATTCTCAACGGCGGAAAGGGGGTTGGTGGCAAGTCCAGAAAAAGTCACCGAGCGCCACCCGGTGGCGAAGTCTCATCAAGGTGATGGTTCACAATTCCTCGCTTTCTCAGTCGCCATCAACCAGATTCTGATGGTTGGAGACCTATTGATTCAATCTTCTGTTGGGATGTATACGGGGTTGAATCCAAGTTGTCGAGCGATGTCCTTCTCTTCGAAAACAGCATTGGTTCGCTCACGAATTTTCCCCTCACTTACCCGCCAGACATCGATAACAACGGTCTCGAGTCGGTTACCTGAGGGTGGATGTGAGCCGTAGCCAAGACCAGTGTGAGTCCCGCTGACTCGGTAGGTGATAACTACGAAGTCGCCTTCTGAGATGCATTCCCTAATGTCGAAGTGCCAGTCCGGAAATGCGGTGAGCAAGTCGTGGACATACCGCTTGTACCCTTCAAGTCCCATCCTTCTGTTGGGCCTTCCTGCGACCTCAAATTCAGGGTGAAACAACTCATCGATGAGTTCAGGATTTCGGGCGTTCCAACCCTCCTCAATCCATTTCTTGACTAATGACTCGTTTCCACTCGTCGTCAAGACCCCACCCCTCGCCTACGAAGTTTGAGTAGCCCTATTTTATCGGCTTGGTGTACCAAATTTGTATCAGTCGAGGCCAAGATGGGATTTCGCTGCTGAAAGGGCATCATCGAGTCCATCTGCATTGGAGCCACCACCCTGTGCAATCGTTGGCCGACCCCCTCCACCAGCACCTATGTGACCCGAGATCGCCCTCAGGATTTCGACCGCGTCGTGACGGCTGGCTGCAGCTGAATCCTCTGTGATGGCGACGAGCAGTTTGCCTCCATCCTCTCTGCTACCGAGGACTGCAACGGTCGGCACGCTGGCATCCCGAGTCAGTTCGGCAGCCATTCCCTGCAGTTGGCGAAGATCGCCTTCGCCCTCTAGAATTACATAGCGAACTCCGTCCTTTTCGACGCTACCACCATCGCCTCCGCTAGTACGCAGTCGAGTGATTTCGCCTTCGAGTGCTTCGATTTTCTTCTGTTGTGACTTCCACTCATCGAAGAACCTCTGAACAGTGTCTGGAAGGTCCTCTGGTTGGACTCCCAGGACGTCCGATGCGGCGCTCAACAGACGCTCCTGCCGCCGGGCGTGCTCCCGTGCCGTTTCTCCCGCCACGATTTGCAGACGCTCCACCCCGTCTTGAACCGCGCTGCTACGAATGATGCTAACTTCGCCAACTGCGCCCGCTTCGTCGTGGTGCGTTCCGCCACACGCCTGAACATCGTGTTCACCGATTTTGATGACCCGAATCTGTTGGTGTTTCGGTGGGCCGCCCTGGTAGAGTGAGAATCCGAAGCGGTCGTCAGCCTCAGACCGGTCGAGCACCAGTTTCTCTATGGATGGATTTTGGGAGATGATTGCGTTGGCGTGGTCCTCGATTGAATCCAAGTCGTCTCGGGTGAGCCGTTGGAAGTGGGTGACATCGAGCCGAGCGTAGCGTTCACCCTTGTTGCTGCCCGCCTGCCAGATGTGCGGCCCAAGAATCGCTCGGGCGGAACCTCCCACGATGTGGACCGCGGTGTGATGGTCCATCAACTGCCGTCGCCGAGATTCATTGAGATGACCTGTCACGGTCCCTTCGACCGGGCCATCAGTTAGGTGGAGAATCACATCACCCTCGATACGGGTGTCGAGAACATTGACCGTCGAGCCATTCACCAGAGTGCCTTGGTCGCCCAACTGACCTCCACCCTCGGGATAGAACAGGGTACGGTCGAGAACGACCGCGTTGGTTGGAGTGCCATCAACTTCGACAGAGAGGTTGAGCGAATCAACTTGAGCAGAACTCAACTCGATGCAAGCGAGAACATTGCCGTCGAATTTCATTCGACTCGTGTCATCGTAGTAGTCAGTAGATGTCGGGGGCAGAGATTGGTCGAATATCTGCGCCCCCGTCTTCGCCGCCTCACCCTTTGTCAGATTGGCATGGCGGGCCGCCATGTCGGCGGCCAGTCCGACCCGAACCGTCAGATTGGACCAGCCTAGCCGCCTGGCGATTCCGACAACCATTTCGGGCTGCAGGCCGCGGGTTTCAGCGAGGTGGAAGAGCAACTCGTCATCGACAGTTTCGGCATCTTGTGGGACACTTTGTAGGGCGGTCCGAACTGCAGATTCTCCAGCCCGCAACATCTCTCGGTAGCGCACTTCTTCCAGTTCTAGAATTGTCAGAATTCCCTGTCGGCTTTGGGAGAAATTGGAGCAGTCGAGGTTGATGTCGAGGTGGTGAGCGCCAAGTTCTGCGAGTGAGACCTCGATGCCGAGTCCATCTCTAAGTTTCAGCGTCCTACGGGCCAACATCCGAGCCAGATAACCCGCCTTCACATTCGATGGAACCAACCCGTCGCCGAGCATGTTGCAGAGCGCATGAAGGTGGTCGGGAATCGCATAGATGGCCGATAGCGGCTCTGTGATTGCCTTCAACTCAGCAAGTCCGATGTTGATTCCGCGGCTGACAAGCCGCTCGACCAACTTGTCATAGAGTGCGCCGACATCAGTCCCCACATCTATGTTCAAGATCCCGGCTAGCCGCGACAATTCCCCCAGCAATTGTTCCGAGTTGACATCCCCCTCAGCCAGTTTCGCATCGAATCCAGAGAGTTCCCTCAGCCAAGCGACGGTTTCGGGGTAGATGGCCTCGTAGATGGTGGGGGTGCCAGCAGCGGCCCAGCAGAACCTCTCGAGGCCATAGCCTGTGTCTATGATCTGCAGGTCCATCTCCTTATACCTCAGACCCTTGATCTCTATGTCCCCATCCTCGGACTCCTCTAGGTTCATGAAGACCAGTGTGGCGAGCTCGAGTCCGCCCACGATCACCTCCAGAGCCGGTCCGGCGTTGCCACCTCCGGACCACGGGTTCTCGACGNNGTCTATGATTTGCAGCTCCATCTCGCGGTACCGCTCACCCTTGACCTCGACATCCCCATCAGGATCTACCTCCAAATTCATGAAGACGAGTGTTGCCAATTCCAGACCTCCCACGATGACCTCAACCGCCGGTCCAGCATTTCCTCCGCCTGCCCACGGGTTTTCGACATAGGTGATTTCATTCTCGGGAATCTTCAGATGATTGAC
>DAVI01000094.1:0-264 GCA_002505495.1 Euryarchaeota archaeon UBA59
CGGCGAACCACTCGCCTCCGGTCAAGTCGGACTGCACGGTGTCCGTCTCGTCGATGCGGCGCTGCGCGCCGCAGATGAGTGACAACACCGCTCCATTCTCGGAGAGAGGGTTCAAGAATGTCCCTTAGGTGGGACAGAACATGAATCCAGCAGCCTCTCTGCTCGGTCCCCTCTACAACCTGTATGAGGGTGCCTTGGGGAGCACCGGTGGATGGCTGCTAGGACAGTTGACTCTGGTGGGGTTCTTGGCGCTGTTCTGGTGGG
>DAVI01000094.1:390-4259 GCA_002505495.1 Euryarchaeota archaeon UBA59
TGGGCTTCCCCGTCATGGGTTCCATTGTGGTCGCCGCCAGCAGCATCGGATTCCTCCTTTGGTGCTATGTCACCCTCGAGGGCGAACCAGTCTGAGTTGACCAAAATGGCAAAATTCGGTGACCGACCCCCCCTCCCTGCCAATTTGGAGGGGCTGCTTGCCGACGAATCGATCAGTACCATTTTTCTGAAGTCGGAATGTCCTCCACGTGTCAAGCGTGGTCACATCACCGAACTCGAGGTCGTCGAACTTGATGATGAACCGTGGGCTGGTTCTATGATTCAGGAGTTGGCCGAGGCCCTCGAAATGACGGTCGAGCAGCACAACGAGGCGCGCAGCGACTGCTTCGTGGAAATCGATCGCCACGGCTGTAAGGTGATGCAGATTGGAGATCTCAGGGTTACGGCATCATGGCCCCCGTTCTCAGACGGCTGGGAAATCATCGTTGTCCGGCCAGTTGCCCAACCAAGTTTGGAGGAGTATGACCTCGATGACAAGTTGCTCCAACTGATTGCAGATCTGCAGAATCAGGGAACCTTGGTCAGTGGCATGCCCGGTTCAGGAAAGTCGACTCTTGCTTCAGCCATCGCTAGATGGCTCGATGGGAAGGGGGCCGTTGTCAAGACGATGGAGAGCCCCCGCGACCTGCAACTGCCGCAGCGAGTAACCCAATACGCGCCGCTCGCCGAAAACGAGCACTCCCGTGGTTCGATGGAACTCACCGCCGACATCCTCTTCCTCGCTCGTCCCGACTTCATCGTCTTCGACGAAGTGAGGAAGACCCCTGACTTCGAGGTGTTCGGAGACTGCCGCCTAGCCGGGCTCGGTCTGCTCGGAGTAACCCACTCCGCCTCAGCCCTCGAAGCCATTCAGCGGATGATAGGGCGGGTTGAACTAGGCATCCTCGCCCAGATTCTGACCACGGTCATCCATGTAGAGAAGGGGAGTGTTGCAGAAGTCCTCCAACTGGCGATGACGGTAAAGGCACCGAAGGGAATGCAGGCTGACCTCGCCCGTCCAGTGATTCAAGTGAAGCGCTTCCCGGACGGCAAGGTTCTCAACGAGATATTCTCATTCGGCGAGCAGATTTGCATCGTCGACGCAGAAGGCGAGAGCGAAGGTGACGAAGGGACACCTGCACAACTGCTCGCTGCCGCCCAACTCAAGAGCAGCATCTCGGCGGATCTGGGAATCCGCGTTCACCATGTCAAGTTCGGTGGCGACGCCCACGCCGAGATATTCGTGGACGAGAGCGCCATCGGTGCGGTCGTCGGCCCCAGCGGTTCCACAATCAAGGAGTTGGAGAAGGAATATGGAATCAAACTCCGAGTGCAGTCTTCTCGTGACCTTCCGCGTGGATTCAGGCCACCAGAGGACAAGTTCCGCAGCTCGTATGACAGCCAGTTGGACCGTTCAATGGGCGGCCGCTCGTGGGAAGACTCACGAGGCAAAAGCAAGAGGCGGAAGCGCCGTAGACGCTGAAACTCCATCACAGAGCCGCTCAAAGGTTCTTCAAGGCGGCCCGGGTCGGCCAACTCGGAGTGAGTGCCATGCAAGGGGGGGGAAGTGGCCCGGTCACCATCGTTCGCGAGCAGACCAATGTCATCAGTGGCCCCGAGGTGCAACAGAAGATAATCGCCGCAGCACGCGCTCTAGCCTCCATCCTTAGGGGAACTCTCGGCCCACGCGGCCTCGACAAGGGGTTGTACAAGAGCAACGGCGAATTCGCCGTCACCTCAGACGGAGCGCGCATCCTCTCCGGTCTTCTCATCAAGAATCCCGGTGCCAAGATGCTGGTCTCACTGGGTCGTTCCCAGGAGTTGAATGTGGGTGATGGAGTCACCTCGACCGTACTACTCGCCGGAGCGTTGCTAGATGAGGCGGGGCGACTTCTTCGGAAGGGCGTCCACCCACTCATCATAGTTGACGGATACCAGGCTGCAACAAAAATCGCCATTGAGAGACTCGAATCGATTACCATTCCCTGCTCAATCAACGACACCGATCTCCTCTCGAGAGTGGTGGCAACATCCCTGACCGGTCGGGCCGCAGAGGCGGAGTGCGAGAGATTCGGGGAGATGATGGTGGAGGCCTTGGGCCATGTCAGCCATGTGGATGGCAACAGAGACACCTGCGACGCCGAGGATGTGCTGTTCGACAAGTCAGGTGAAGGCGGATTGGCTGACAGCCGGCTGATTCGTGGCACCTACTGGAAGCAGAGGATTCCTCTGGAGAGGATGACAGGTTTGCGAGAAGATGTCTCAATCGCGATTCTGAATTGCGACCTCAAGCAGAGGGAGAGCAAGCGAGACACAGAAATCGAACTCACTACGGCGGATGACCTTGAGACGTTCATCGCCGCTCAGGAGGCACTCAACGAGAAGATGGCTGACCAACTGATCGCCAGCGGAGCCGATGTCTTCTGTTGCTCGGGCGAGGTCGAGAGAGCGGTTCTTCACCGGCTAGCGCTCGCCGACAAGGTGGTCATCTCCGACCTCGACATCAAGCAACTCCGCCACATTGCGAAGGCTTCGGGCGGTAGGATGGTCGAGCATTCCCCCGACCTTTCCCTCAGTGACTTGGGCCACGCCGGCAGCATTTCCTGCGAACGGCGTGCGGCGACCGAAGAGGTTCAGGACAGAATCATCATCGAAGGCTGTGAAGGACCGTTGGTCACCTGCCTCATCGGCAGTTCGATGGGCACTGAGGAGGTCATTCGCGGGCTCTACGACTCCTTGAGAGCATGCACTCTTGCAATATCTGAAGGAACTCTCCTGCACGGCGGCGGCAGCGCCCACATGAGTGCAGCATTCGCCGTCAAGGAGGCGGCGGAGAAGGTGGCGGACAGAACCCGGCTCGGAATGGAGGCGTTCGCCCGCGCCCTCGAGGCGATTCCCTGGATGCTGGCAAGCAACGCCGGAGTCGACGCCCTCGACGCACTTCTCGAACTGCGCTCCCAAGCGAGAGCGAGCGACGAACCTGTAGGAATCACCATCGACGGTAGCATTGGGGGCGTATCCGATGTTCTCGAACCCGCTGAGAATCTCCTGCACGGCCTAACCACAGCCTCGGAAACCGCTTGTGGCTTACTCCGCTGCGACCAGGTCATCAGCGCCCGCGGCGACTGAATTAGGCTATCGAACGAGATTATGACCACCCTCAAAGGTCAAGAACACCCTGCTCATCGCCGTTCAACGGGTTCCTTTGATGGACGCGACCGAGCAGCCCGGAACTCAGGCAGAAGTGCCGGACAGAACCGGCGACGATGCACCCCGTGCACTAATTTCTGTGTACGACAAGGAAGGGGTCTCAGCACTTGCTGTGGCGCTGGAGGCGATGGGTTGGCGAATCGTCAGCACAGGAGGGACCGCGCGGCTGCTGCGAGAGTCTGGAATAGAGGTCTCTGATGTCTCGTCGGTTACCGAACACCCCGAGGTTTTCGATGGTCGAGTGAAGACCCTCCACCCGGCGATTCACGCCCCAATTCTGGCTCGCGGAAACAATCCGGACGATCGAGAAACTCTGGCCAAACTGGGCTACCCGAGAATCGACATGGTGGTCGTCAACCTCTACCCCTTCGAGGAGGTGGCTGCCCGAGAACCGCCCGTGGAAATGGCCGAGCTCATCGAGATGATTGATATCGGCGGCCCGACCCTTATCCGTGCTGCTGCGAAGAACCACGCCGATGTATTGGTGATGGCTGACCCGAGTCAATACGACCTCGTTCTCGAACTGCTCCAGAGCACCGACGGCGACCCCGCATCCATACCCCTAGATGTCAGAGAGAGGTTGGCCCTGACCGCATTTCAGCGCACCGCGGGCTACGATGTGGCGCTCTCCAACACTCTCGCCCAGCGTTTTGAGGGTGT
>DAVI01000094.1:4552-4791 GCA_002505495.1 Euryarchaeota archaeon UBA59
GCATTCAACCAAACAGTGACTGCCGAGGTAGCTGAAGAGATTGGCGACCATTTCATTGAATGTGTCATCGCCCCCGGCTTCGAGGCGGCGGCACTTGAGCGGCTCTCAACCAAGAAGAACAGACGGATGCTCACTCTCATGGAATTTTCTCCACTTCATGCCGAACTGCGCTGGCGACAGGTGGATGGCGGTTGGCTCTCACAGAGCGAGGGCGCACCGGTGGTTGACTGGGATAATGT
>DAVI01000107.1:0-6816 GCA_002505495.1 Euryarchaeota archaeon UBA59
GAGAGCAACTTGACGATGACTGCGGCGGAAATCACCTCTCCCCCTTGAAATCGCTTGTCCTGTCGACTATACCCGAAGTAGGGTACTGCAAGGAATATCCCCGGTCCTGACGCCTCTAGGACCTCAGGTCCCTCACCCTTCAGGTTCCTCAGGTCTCCAGAACGGACGTCGTGTACCGCCTCCAACATCAGAAGTGCTTCAACGATTCCGGAATCAGGGAAGGTGGTGGCTACGATGACGACAGGTTCGGAGCGAACCGCATCGATACTATGGGAAGGGATTCTCACATATCCCTCAGAGTCAGGGAATCGACGTGCCTCAAGTGGATGGTGCTCCCACCCTAGTTCGGCGGCGAGCGCTTCGGCAAGGGCACCAGAGTTGCTCCCCGAGACTACCGGCATCCGCTCCCCTCATACTCTGTGACCGGCGGCCCGTTCAAGTCTTTTCCGAATCGAATGGGTCGACTATGGCATGGGAATAAGATGAGAGTAGCCCTGACGCCGTCCTTTGAAATCCCTGAATGGGCGAAGCAGGATTTGAACCTGCGACCTCCCGGTTATCAGCCGGGTGCTCCAACCAGCCTAAGCTACCCGCCCAAGGGCGAGCCGGGCGACTCAAGGCTCGGAATTAACGATGCCGGTGCGGCCGTTCACTCTTCTTCGAAGAAGTCAGAGTTGAGTTTCAGGTAGGAGGGTAGCCCCATCATCTTCTCAAAAGTCCTTGACAGCACAATCTCGTCCAGCCTCGCTCGCGTGCGCGCCAAGAAGCCGACTGGTACATTCACAGTCTCCTCTAGGTCGTATCGCCGCCTCACGTTCGAGCGGGTCTTGACTGCGACCCCTCGGTAGGAGCGCTTGATTTTCACAAGTCCAATAACGACTCCGAGTTCCATACCTTGGCTGTCCAAGACAGCGCGATCGAGTAACTCGTCTGGCGAGTAAAGTTGCTCATCGATCCTCACGGTGTTTCTCCATCTCCTCTGCAGTTCTCTCATCGACTTCGACAACTTCACAGTCCCGTCTGCCTGGATGCTGTGTAGCAACTCCTTAGACAACGGGGCAAATTCCGCGGGCTTTCGCATGTACTCGTCCGCGACACCTGGCTCGACGAGGAGTCGCATTGACTGGACTCGCTCCTCGTTCGGGTGGTACCTCTCTCCGACTATCACTCCTACACGGGTTTGGTTCACGAAAACCTCCCGCTGTAACAACTCCTGTATTCTGAACGAATCTTCTGACATTCTTTCACATCCATTTCTTCCGGTGCATCCCATCACTCGGTTATAGACCGACGGACAGAATCAGTATATTAACTATCGCCCGTATAATACAAATTGGTTAGTCAATTGGAAAAGACGGATAATCACTGACTAGTCAATTGACAAATTTATTTTCTCATAACTGAGCAAAATGTCTCATTTCAATTGATATCATGAGAAACTGCGAACTAAGTTTACAATACGGATAACGCGAATATGGGGTCTAGGGAACTCGCGCAATCAATTGGAATAACGGATAATCTACTTGTTCGAGGGGGTAATTCTCACTCCCGCCGCCTTAGGTTCGGAATGTGGCAAAAATCGGGAGAATTCAATTTGTTCTAGCTACTGACCAGCCGTCGATTGGATTGATCAGGCAATCCCTAAACTGACATGGTTCTGCCGACGAAATATAGGGATGGAATTCCAATTGAATATTTGATTTTCGAATAGGAATTACCCACAAGTGCACCAGATGTATTCCCTGTGGTGATAGTGAGCAACCTCACTCATCGGCAATCCCATAAGCGGGAGTTGCCGCACGCGTGCATGGCCGGTTGCTCTCCCGACTCGGTTCACTCAACGTTGGACAAATACATTCTCGCAGATGGCTACGAGTTTGTTGTCGACTTGGACCGCTCACACGGTAGTCGACTTCACGACAGCAGAGCTGACAGGGATATTCTCGACATGTTCTCCTGCTTCTCTTCGCTACCCATCGGATGGAACCATCCCAAGTTGGTTGAGATGGAACCTAGGCTCGGACGAATTGCGGTCAACAACATCACCAACAGCGACCTCTATTCGATTGAGATGGCGGATGCAATCGACACGATCGGAAGGATTGCCAAGCCAGACCACATGTCCCACATGTTCTTCATCGCCGGCGGTGCTCTTGGAGTCGAGAACTCACTGAAGGCAGCGATGGATTGGAAGCAACAGGATCGTTCTCGAAAGGGCCTCCCTGGGGATGACGGACATCCCGAGGTGAGCATAGCCCACTTCGAGGAGGCCTTCCACGGCCGCACTGGCTACACGATGTCGCTCACCAACACCGACCCCACAAAGACAGACCGCTTCGCAAAGTTCGACTGGCCCCGCATTCCAAACCCCAAGATACGGTTCCCTCTCGACGAGGCTGAGTCATCACGGTTGGCTGGTGCCGAGTCCGAGGCGATAGAGAGCCTGCACGCTGCAGCCGAGGCAAATCCTGACCAGATTGCAGCGGTCATCATCGAGCCTATTCAGGGAGAAGGTGGTGACAACCACTTCCGCCCACAGTTCCTCCAGGAATTGGAGAGGGCGACCCACGATGTCGGAGCGCTGTTCATCGTGGATGAGGTGCAGACCGGCGTCGGAGGAACTGGGAAGATGTGGGCGTATGAGCACTATGGAATCAAGCCGGACCTACTGGCGTTCGGCAAGAAGCTGCAGGTTTGCGGGATGATGGGCGGCGAGCCGATTACCGACAACGAGGACAATGTCTTCGATACAAGTAGCAGAATCAACTCCACTTTTGGGGGAAATCTGGTCGACATGGTACGCGGTGCAGTCTGCCTTGAGGTGATTGAGGAAGAGGGACTGCTCGCAAACGCGACGAAGGTTGGCGGTGACCTGTTGAAGGGCTTGAACGAACTTGGAGAGCGCCATGAAATCATCAGCAATGTGCGCGGCAAGGGTCTCTTCGCCGCCTTCACCTTACCTGACAAGGCAACGCGCGACACATTCAGAATGCAAGCCCTCGAAGACGGGCTTCTTGCTCTCAACTCTGGTTCTGACAGCATCCGATTGCGCCCCTGTCTCAACTTGAGTGCTGATGAGGCTGATGAGGCGCTGGCAATCTTTGAACAGACGACCAAGCTCATTGAATCCTTGCAAGTCGCCTGAGGGAAATCGATGGTAGGAGTCCTCCTGCTCGGACGACAGACGCCATTTGGAACTGCCCTCGCTGAAAGGCTCGAGCGTGTGGGCATCGACACCGACTCGGATGACGGAATCCGTATCAGCTGTTGGGATGGAAGTGAATCGCCAAGTTCTGACCTGTTGATTCGTCCTTCCTCCGCTCCAGAACCACTCGCTGAACACACCTGCAGACTGGTCATCCACGACCTCTACCTGCCAAGTGGGGTGGGTGATTGGGGTCCGACTGACATCGTTGACCGATTGGAGTGGTTGGATGCAGGGGCGGAAGGCGAACCTCCGGCAGGGTCACCTCGTCACTATGTCCACATCAGGGATGCGGTTGATGCCGTGGCCGCGCTACTCAAGGTGATGCCGTCCGGCAGGCTCGATATGTGCGGCCGCCGATGCTGGAGTCATCAAGCGACCTGTGAGGAGTTGGGAATGCTGTGGGCGCGGTTCCAGGCTGCAGTCGACCACTCCTTTCAAATCGAACATCTTGAGGTGTTTGAACCGAAGACCGAACCCGCAGAAAGGGTTGAGCGGCCAGACTTGGCCCCACTTCATTCAGCGCTGGAAGATGCTGGTACGATGGGCTGGCACCCTCTGGTCCCCTTCAGGGTCGGACTGATGGAGTGCATCGCTGAACACATCGAAGGCGAGTAGGATCATTCCGAGAGAGAGTCCGGTATCCCGGGAGCGCCATCGTCACTGAGAGAAAAGGTCGGCACCGAGTAGCGGCAGAAGGACGGAAGCGTCCCCCTCAACAACGACCTGTGGCGCATCGGCTCGAACCTTGCCCCAACTGATGGCCTCTCTCAACCGAGCCCCAGAGAGCGAGCCATCGTGCTCGGTCGCGGTGGTAATCTGCACTGCTGAGTCAAGGCCACCTCGGTATTGATTCCACCAGATGACATGATGCTTGCTGATTCCTCCACCCACCATGAGCGCGTGGGAGGAGTCTGCGGTCCAGACGAGGTCGGAGAGCAGTTGTTGGTCGGCGAGCAGGTCGAGGTTGAAGTCGGAGGAGCGCTGTCTGTGCATGAACAATTGAGCCCCCACCGAGCCGTCATAGATTCCCGGGATGACAATTGGAATCCGGTGCTTAGCGGCCCAATGGAGAAGAGAGGATTCGTCATCGATCCTATCGCCAATCGCCCAACAGAGTTCGACACTCCCAAAGCCCTGCCAAGGGTTTTCGGGGTTGGATTCCCGCCTCTCATCCTCGATTTCCTGCAGCATCGGCATGAGGACCCCTTCGATGGTCTCCCCGTAACTTGAGTTGGGCACGATGACATTTCCGAGTCGGTTCAACCCTTTCTCACCAAGTTCGACGTCATCTAACTCGAAGGAGCCATGGAAGTAATCCGCATGGCTGCGCGCGAGGTCATGGTCGAGGGTCCCACAGGTGGTGATGACGACATTGAACCTCTGTCGCTTGAGTGCCTCGACGAAGAAGCCACGGGTTCCTGTTGCACACAGACAGGCGGGGAAGGAGAGCCAGTTCAGGTGGCCGGTTTTGCTTTCAGGCGAAGTGACGGCCTCGGAATCCGCTTCCGAATCAGTTAGAGGAGAAGCGTCATCCAAAGCCTCGAACATCTCACGGAGAAGGTCACGGGCGAGAGCTAACTTGGTGGCGGTGAATCCACCCGCATTCGACATCTGGTCGAGCAGCGAGCCCGCTCCGGTCAGAGCGGCGAAGTCGTAGTCCTTCACCGG
Source organism: Euryarchaeota archaeon UBA59 (assembly GCA_002505495.1). Lineage (GTDB taxonomy): Archaea > Thermoplasmatota > Poseidoniia > Poseidoniales > Thalassarchaeaceae > MGIIb-Q1. The sequence goes on from DAVI01000107.1 coordinate 4,877, forward strand.
CAGGTCGAACTCATCAGTCTCAACCATGGAACCCACCGAGAGGCCCTTCCGCCATGAATGAAACGGTTCCAATTATCTCTCGGAGTGTTCGAAAGAAAGTCACGAGCAGAGTTGTTCAAGGTCCTCGATAACCGCACCAGCTACATCGACTCCAGTGGTCGCCTCAATCCCCTCCAACCCTGGTGAAGAGTTGACCTCGATGATGAGTGGTCCCCGCTTTGATTCGAGGAGGTCGACACCTGCGAACCTGAGGTCGAGTGCTTTGCAGGCGTCGATGCAGATACGCTTGACATCATCCTCCAACTCAATCACCTCAGCCGTTCCACCTCGGTGGATGTTGCTGCGGAAGTCGTCGTCCTTTCCCTTTCGTCGCATTGCTGCTACGACCTCCTCACCGACCACGATTGCGCGGATATCAGAGCCGTTCGCCTCTTCGATATACTCCTGAACGATGATCGGTTGATGGAGGCGGGCTAGAACGTCAATGACCGATTCAGCGCTGGCCACAGTGTCGCAGCGCATCACTCCGATGCCTTGGGTTCCCTGCAGCAGTTTGAGGACGACCGGTGGGCCACCGACCGTTCCGATGCACTCGTGGAGGTCATCAGCTCCTCTTGCATAGGCGGTGCGAGGAATGGGGAGTTCCTCTGAGGCGAAGCGCTGAAGCGCCCACAACTTGTCCCGGCTGGCACCGATTCCACTGCTGTTGTTGAGGACCGGAATTCCCGCCGCTTGGAATTGGCGCAGAATCGTCAGACCATGCCGAGTGATGGATGCACCGATTCTGGGAACGATGATATCCATCGGTTGGACGATGCGCTCTCCATTGTAGAGGACGGTGGCGCCTTCGGCAGAGAGATCTATTGTGCAACGGGTGGGATTTAGATGGCTGACACCATGACCTGCGCGGCGAGCCGCGGCGGCGAGTCGAGTGGTGCTGTACAACTCGGGGCCCTGTGTCATGATGACTATCTCTAGCCTACGACTCATGGCCGGCGCAGAAGGCGAGAGTACATCAAGACAGAAGGCGCGACTTTAGGAACTCGGAGATTCGGATTGCTTGTCACTAGTCAGCCCTCATTTTCCAATTGGAAAATTCGGTCTCTCAATTGGGCTGCCCGTTCAAATTCAAGCCGACTGGCGGCTATCTTCATCTCCTTCTGGAGTCGCTCGATAAGGTACTCCAAGTCGTGTAGTCGGTCTCCGGAAACGCCGATTCCCACCCCTGCCGACGAGGTCCCCTGACTAGCGAGAACACGGTCCGCGACATCAGCCCAGGCAGGCTGGCTAACCCGACTCAAGGTGTCGTCACTCGAAGCCCACGCTCCTGCACCGAGGTCATACTTCTTGACGAGGTCCGCCTCACTCTTGTCCTTTCCAGTCTGACCGGAAAACCCGCCGACGAATCGCTTCCCACCGGCGGCTCCCTTTCCAGCCGTACCGGCAAGCAGTTCACCCGCCTCGATTCCCATCGTGGGCAACGCCTTCTGAATCGTCTTGGGGGTGATTCCATGTTTGATGTTGAAAGCATCCTGTCGGCCACGACGGTCGAGCGTCTGTTGAATCGAGGTACGCATGGCATCCGACATCTCATTCGCATACAGGATGACCCTTCCCCGTTCATTTCGGGAGGCCCGTCCAATGGTTTGGAGGAGTGAGCGCTCGTTTCTCAGGAAGCCTTGCCGGTCTGCGTCGAAGATGGCGACGAGTGAGACTTCGGGGATGTCGAGTCCCTCTCTCAGAAGATTGATTCCGACGATGACATCGATGTGACCGATTCTCAGAGCCTTGATGATCTCCGACCGTTCTATGGTGTCGATTTCCGAATGAAGGTAGTGCGCCTTGACGCCCATTTTCTGGAGATATTCCGAGACCTCCTCTGCGAACTTGATGGTCAGAACGGTGACGAGGACCCTTTCACCTAACTCCACACAGGCGTT
>DAVI01000107.1:6922-7686 GCA_002505495.1 Euryarchaeota archaeon UBA59
CTCACCACACCGTCAATCTCTTCCAAGGTCTTGAGTAGACTCGGGGACTTTTTAGGCTTCAACAGCTCTGGTTCGTGCACCCCTCCACCACCCGAGATGTGGAGTAGGTCTTGGGGAACTTCCTGCCCGGTAACCTCGGCAAGATGGCGCAACTCTCGTTCTCCCGGAGTCGCTGAGACATAGAGCATCTGGGGAACCAAACTCTGGAACTCATCTATTCGCAGAGGTCGGTTGTCCGCCGCTGAGGGAAGTCTGAATCCGTGATCAATGAGGTTTACCTTGCGCGCCTTGTCACCCGCGTGCATTCCCTTCAGTTGGGGGAGGGTCGCATGGCTCTCATCCATGATGACGAGGAACTTTTCGGGGTTCCCGTGAAACTGGTTGGCCGAAGCCGCGAAGAAGTCGAGCAGACAGTAGGGACGCTCTCCGTGACTGCGTCCGTCGAAGTGCATCGAGTAGTTCTCAATTGCCTTACAGTGACCCGTTTCCCGCAACATTTCAAGGTCGAAGGTAGTCCGGGTTTCCAATCGATGGGCCTCCAGTTCCTTGCCTTCTCTCTCAAGTGCATGGGTTCTCTCCTGAAGTTCGAACTCGATATCTTCCAGCGCCTTTAGGAAGCGCTCCGGACTGGTCATGAAGAACACCTTCGGGTGGACCCACGCCTCTTCCAGTTCGTCCATGACTTCCCACGAAACCGCCTCGCAGACTTGGATCTTGACAACTCCGTCAAAGTCGAAGATGATGCGCAGCGGGTCGTCGCGGCT
>DAVI01000107.1:7797-8093 GCA_002505495.1 Euryarchaeota archaeon UBA59
GGTTCTATCGCTTGTCCGACATGGATTCGTGCGTGTTGCTTCAGGAAGGTTTCCGGTGGATTGAGACCGTAGATTGCCGAGACGGTGCCAACCGCAATCACATCGGGTCGAGAGACGAGAGAGGCTACAGTTGCGAATCGCTCCTGCTCGATTCGCTCGTTCATCTGAAGCTCCTTGTCGATGTAGAGGTCTCGCTTGGGTAGGTAGGCCTCCGGCTGGTAGTAGTCGTAGTGGCTGACGAAGTACTCGACCGCGTTCTCGGGGAAGTGACTGGACATCTCCTGCCAGAGTTGGCG
>DAVI01000107.1:8360-8532 GCA_002505495.1 Euryarchaeota archaeon UBA59
ATCGCCTTTGAGAGGTCGAACGGATCGGCCATTTCATCTGCCATTGATTTACCTCGATTTTCCTCGTCCTTCAACTCATGGCATTGATGGAGTGACACTCGTCTCTCGATGAGCACCGCATCAGGGTCGGTAGAGCCCCCCGTTGACGTGTACCACTGAACCAGTCATGTAA
>DAVI01000107.1:8699-9001 GCA_002505495.1 Euryarchaeota archaeon UBA59
ACGACATTGACCCGTTGGCCACGCTCGGCGACATCTAGCGACAGTGAGCGGGCCCAGGCGTGGAGAGCTCCTTTCGAGGCGGAGTAATCCGCTCCCGTAGGGGTTCCTTTCAGTCCCATCTGACTGCCTATCACTACGATTCGAGCGTCGTCAGTGAGGTGCGGGTTGAGTGCTTCCCAAACAAGGAATGAACCGGTGAAGTTGATGCTCATCGTACGGGCCAGCTGCTCGGCCGTGAGTTCACTGGCGCGACTCCGTTCGTAGGTGGCGTGGTTGAGTACGAGTGCGTCCACACCCTCCTT
>DAVI01000107.1:9116-9583 GCA_002505495.1 Euryarchaeota archaeon UBA59
CCCTGTTCACGAATCTCGGCGATGACATTCTCCGCCGACTGAGAGTCGGTGTTGTAGGTGATGATGAGTCGATAGCCCTCAGCGGCAAGCCTCCTTGTGGTCGCAGCTCCGATGCCGCGCCCCCCACCTGTGATTACAGCTAGTTCACTCATCTGTATTCCTCCGTCTACATCCCCATCATAAGGAAAGTTCTCCTGCAAATGCCGTCAAGAGGACCCACCCAGTCACCATCGATATCTGGAAGAGAGTGGTTTGGAAATCAACCATCCGTTCCCGGCCGATAATCACGGCTATGTTCAGTAAGGCCATCAGCCCCGCTGCAGCGAGGAACCAGATTTCGTCCATGGGATCGGAGATGGCAAAGCAGGCGAACCAAACGAGCGTGAGTTGGACCGAGGTCCGGGTCGTAGTATCCTCGCTGAACTTCGCTGGAAAGGATTGGATGCCGTTCGCGCGGTCACTTTCGA
>DAVI01000107.1:9645-10201 GCA_002505495.1 Euryarchaeota archaeon UBA59
GAGATGAAGAAAATCTCGGGATACCAGAGAAGTTCTGTGATTGCTGCCCAGCCATGAGTGTCCGCCGCCACTCCCAGCCACGCCCCCGCGGGTGCGAGGGCGAGGCAGAGACCCAGCCAGAAGTGGCACAGCCAAGTCAGCCGCTTCGTGTAAGGATAGATTACGAACACGAGTACGGGGAGCCAAGCCATCATCAAGGCCACTTCATTCAGCATCCAAGCACCGCCAAGGAGCATTGCCAGAAATACCGCGGAGAGTGTCCAAGCGGTCTGCATCGACATCGTGCCAGAAGGCAGGTGTCGATTCGCGGTGCGCGGGTTCTTTGCGTCGATGTCACGATCGATGATGCGGTTCAGTGCCATGGCCAAGCCTCTGGCTCCAACTGCCGCAACGAGAATCCAGAGTAGGTCCAACTGCTCAGAGCCAAACTCCCGGTGTGCAAGCCAGAATCCGATGAGGACAAAGGGAAGCGAGAACAGCGTGTGCTCGACCTTGACGAACTGAAGAATTTCCTTCGCGCCCACGCTACCACCTCGTGACATTCGGCGCCCATGTG
>DAVI01000107.1:10467-10724 GCA_002505495.1 Euryarchaeota archaeon UBA59
AAAACTCGTTGTCGCTGAGCCCGACTCGCCTCGACCTGAATCGCCCAGGTGGCGGGGTCCTGAATCGCCATCATTCCCGTCCGCGGGTCGGGCCTGTCATCGATCTTCGTCGTCACGACCAACATCGAAGGTCGCAGCAACAGCGTGTCGCTGACCTCGGAAAGTCCCCGAACCTTGGCGACGAAGTCGACATCGACTCCTGACGCTTCTACCTCACCTCGTCGCCAATCCGGCGTCGCTTGTGCGGTGGTTCCCTT
>DAVI01000107.1:10889-13290 GCA_002505495.1 Euryarchaeota archaeon UBA59
GGGTCCACCCTCTGGTGAACGGTGTCGAGAAACGCGTGCAGGTCTTTGACCGGATGGTTCGCATCCACCGCGACCGAGACTTTGGTGAACATCAGTTGGCCAGCCCCGAAAAGCCCGAGGCAGGTCTTGCGCGCCTGTCGAGGGTAGCGTTGTTTCGTGGCCACGATTGCTAGGTTGTGGAAGCCGGTCTGGAGTGGTACGTACATGTCGACGACGTCACGGTGTTGGAAGTTGAGCACGGGTAGGAAGGCGTCAGCGATCGCCTCGCCGATGTAGCCATCCTCCATCGGTGGAAGTCCGACAATGGTCATTGGAACGACAGGCTCCTCTCTGTGGGTAATCGCTGTCACATGGAGAACCGGATACTCTCCCTCCAAGCTGTAGATTCCGAAATGGTCCCCGAACGGCCCCTCAGTCCTCGTCTCACCGGGAATCGCGTAACCCTCGATTACGACATCAGCCTCGGCTGGAACCCATAGGTCCTGTGTCTTTGCCTTAACGATGGGTAATCGGCTGTTAGACAGAAAGGAGGCGAACATGTACTCGGAGAGATTGTCGGGCAGTGGGGAGATGGCGCTGAAGATCAGCTCTGGTGGACCACCCAGACAAATCGCAACCGGAATTCGGAGCTCATCTCCTTCACCGCTCGCATTTCCGTCGTTGTGGTGGTGGGCATCAGCGTGGTCAGCGCCATGCTTGTGCATCTGCCAGTGGAGTCCACACTCTGTCGGCCCGTACACTTGGGCTCGGTACATTCCGAGGTTCTGCTCCCCCGTCGCCGCATCCTTGGTGACCACCAATGGTAGGGTCATCGTATTCCCGGCGTCGAGCGGCCAAGTTCTGGGAATCGGCAGTTTCGTCAGGTCGGGATTCTCAACGACCACCTCTTGGCAGGCCGCCTTCTTGACACGCTTCGGAGCCATCCTCAGAGCCTGCTTGGCAAGTGGGATCCCCTTCCAAGGCCTGCCGGCCATTGCTGCCACATCCGGCTTCATCAGGCCAACCAGTCGTTTGCCTATTTCCGAATACTCGTCGACACCGAGGGCCATCTTCACCCGTTCGGGCGTTCCAAACAAATTCATCGCTAGCGGCATCTCAGAGATGCTGCCGTCAGGCAATCTCGGCTGTTCGAACAGCAACGCCCTGCCACCCATCTTGACGACGCGGTCGGCAATGCAACCCGCCTCCAACTCAATGTCGACCGGCCGCGAAATTCGCAACAACTCTCCCGACTCTTCGAGTGAGTCCAGAAATTGCCTGAGATTGCTCCAACCCACGAGCCGCACAAGAGGTTCTCCTATGAAATTGCGAGGTCGACGCCCTATGGGCGTTACCGACTCATTGATGAGGCGCATTCCTCCCCTCATGGAATCATGGGCGAGGAGGTCACCCGCTGCGACGTGCTCGTGATTGGTGCTGGCCCGGGCGGCGGTGCCGCTGCCATTCACGCCGCCCGCCGCGGCCTCTCGACGATTGTAATCGAGGACCACCCTGAAATCGGAACTCCAGTCCACTGCGGCGAGTGCATCTCAGAACTCGCGGTCGCCAACTTGGAGTTGGACCTCCCCCAAGATGTCATTTCGCTGAAGGTCCACGGCATTCGAGTCCTCTTTCCAGACGGCACGGCCAAGAAGTTGACCGAACCCGGATTCGTGCTGGAGAAACACCTCTTTGAGCAGTGGTTGGCGAGTGAGGCGGAGGAGGCGGGTGCCACTGTTCACCTGTCGCACAAATTGCAAGCCATGGAACGGATGGAGGAGGAGGGTAGGTTCGTCGGTTGGCGTTGCATCGGAAAGGGCGAGCAGTTCCCCATCGAAGCGAAGGTCGTCATCGATGCGTCAGGGGTTGCCGGAGTCTGCTCCCGTCTGCTGAAGCTCAACCCTCGTCCCGAAGTCATCGCAGGGATGCAATACGAGTTGCACGAGGTTCCGACAGACGGATATCTCGATTTCTACATATGGCCGAAATACGCCAAGAAAGGCTACCTCTGGATGATTCCAAAGTGTGATGGCAGAGCAAATGTCGGGCTCGTCACGGAAGACAAGAAGGGAGCGGTTCGCGACCTTGACCAATTCATTGAGGATACCGAGTTCAAAGAGTTGAAGATGACAAATCCTCCATGGCGAGAAGATGGTAAGTCAGTCCGTGGATTCGGTGGCACAATTCCCATTTCGGGTCCCCACGAGGTTACTCACGCGGATGGTCTGATGCTGGTCGGCGATGCGGCAGGCTTCACCTCTCCACTCTTTGAGGGCGGCTCCCATCTGGCACTCAAGTCGGCGGTCTATGCGGCAGAGACTGCAGAGGCGGCGATAGCGGAAGGCGATGTTTCGGCAGACCGACTGGCGGCCTATCCAGCACTTTGGAAGGCGGAGTTCCCTCCCTATCACAAGATTCTGCG
>DAVI01000107.1:13385-17035 GCA_002505495.1 Euryarchaeota archaeon UBA59
GAGGAGATGAACGAGATGGGGGTCTCTGGCAAGGCGAAGGTCATCTTCAGACTGATGGTCAGGCGCCCGAGTCTCTACTTCAAGCGGGTCGTCCCGGCGATGCTCGCTTTCGGTTACAGTCGGGCCAAGCACTACGGCTGGTAGGTTGAATCGTTCACGAGGTCACCTCAGATGGAATGGTTACTAGGGCTCGCTCTCGCCGCCTCCCTCGCCGGAATGTTCACTCCCTGGAAAGAGCTCTCCGATGACCTTGCCCGGTGGCTTCCCAGGTTGTTGGCGGCACTTCAAATGGCACCGTTCGTAGCACTGACATATCTCTTCATGAGCGACGACATCGGCTATGAGTTGGTACGCCTCAACGGGGGTGGCGAGATGCCGCTCGGCTATCGAATCAGCGCGGTCTGGGCGGGCCGTGAAGGCCCACTTCTGTTGTGGGCAGCCCTGTTGGCACTCTGCGGGGCGGTGTTTGGGCCCAGCGGTAGAGGAGAGACATCAGTTCTGTTCCGGCGTCTCTCGCACGGCGCCGTGTTGGCGGTTCTCAGCATCACCTTCGTGATGGAGCCCTTCCGCCCCGCGACGGCTGGCTGGAGGAGCCAGTTGAATCCGCTTCTACAGACGGATTTGATGGTCATCCACCCACCGCTTCTCTTCCTCTTCTACTCACTGTGCATCATGGTAACCCTACACGCGCTGGCAGCGATTCTCAGTCCGGAGGAGGATGCCCAGAAACTCCTGCGCGAACGGGCGACTCCGGTCGCTCGAGTGGGCTTTGCCGTCGGAACCCTCGGCATCGGTCTGGGCGGACTTTGGGCCTACACTGTGCTCGATTGGGGGGGCTATTGGGCTTGGGATCCCGTCGAGACTGCCTCCCTACTTCCATGGCTCTGTCTGGTTCTTTTCCTCCACCTGAGAATCACCCCCGGCCGCCTCCCCTCTCGCTGGACGGTCGCCCTCGGTGTTCTGCCCGGCTGGTTCGCAGTTCACGCGACGATGGTCACCCGCGCCACCGGGGTTTGGGCTTCGGTTCACGCCTTCGTTGGTGATGGGACGAGCAGCGAGAGGCCACAATCAGCTATTGTTCGGCTGATGGAGTTGAGGGGGACTGACATCGCAGGAACCGAAGTGACGACTTATCTGGTCATTCTGACGGTAACGCTCGCCATTTTGGCATCGTGGCTGATGATTCGACTCAGTGGCCTCGAAATCGACCGACGAAGGTGGCGAATCTCGGCGCTCATATCGCTAGGTTTCATTCTCGCGGTTCCCATCACCCGCTTCATTTTCGTCAACATCTTCGGCGACGAGGTCAGCCCTGTCGAGTCGGCTCCATTGTGGGCATTCGTCGCACTTTGCACATTGCCGATTCTCACCTTCTTGTTCCCTCCTCAAGTTGGATTGGCCAAGTTGCTCGACAGCCCGGGAAGGGCGTTATCCTTGATTGGGGTGATCGTCATGTTTCCCCATTTTGATGACCCGAGCGTGGCTCTCATAGTGGCACTTCTGATGCTTCTGAATGTGAGCGACCGGAGTAGCGAAGGGACCGTCTGGACCTTCCTTGGAGTGGCCACTCTGCTGTGCGCGTTGTACGCCTTCCTAATCGATGTCCAGAGCGCTGCGCTCGGTCTGCTTCTTTTCCTCTGGCCGATGCTCGTCAAGCAGGTGGATGAGAGTCAGACTCTCACCGATGCAGCGCGCGGATTACTGCTGCGTAGGAGCCAATTGCGCTTTGCACGGTACACCCCCTTAGTGGTTGGAGGTGTGTTCCTGTTGCTGACTTGGATGCTCATGTTGGCAAGCGTTGACGGTACTTCACTCGGGGCTCATGAGACTCTCGGTGCACCGATGATTCTCGCTCTCTCGGCAGCGATGGCCACCTACGGCTGGAAGGACACCGTCGCACCTGCGAGAGTACCCCCGCTGCTGCTCTTTCTACTGGTTCTCGGATTGGTGCTCGGGGCAGGTCTGAACCTCACGCTGCCCGGCGATGCGGACGACCAGTTAAGCGAATTTGTAACTCGCGGGACAATTGTCTGGCTGCTGTTGCCGATGTTGATGGTGGCGATTCCATCGATTGCCCGTCTGGCCGGCAAGAACGGCTTGCGGGTTCGGGACAGGTGGTCCATCGCCGGGGCGAGGAGCGCTCTTGCTCACACCGCTCATTTCGGCATCCTTCTGTTGCTCGTCGGACACCTGTTCACGACCACTCTCATCGACCGAACCTCACCGAACCATCAGGTCGTACTGCCGCTCGGAGAGGCGATTTCGCACGGCGGCCTTGAGTTGACCTTCACCGAATGGGTGCTGATGGATGGAGGTTCACCGGAATTCGAGGAGCGCTTCAAGGTCGGTGACGGATTTCTTGGCGCTAGCATCGAGGTTAGGGATGCAGGGAGTGGCGAACTGATCGATGTGGTCGAGCCGGGCATGTTGCGCTTCGACGGTTGGGGCTCCTTCCCTCGCAGCGAAGTGGACCGCACCACCCGACTGACCGGCGATGTCATCTTCATCTTCGATTGGTCGCAGACCCAGGAGTTGGGAAACGAATCGATGCTAGGCGGACCGGACTCTCTTGACAGAGTCAGATTGACCGTCTACGAATTGCAAGGAAGCCACCTCGTCTGGCTTGGTTGGAGCATCATCGTGCTCGCTGGATTGGGGAATGCCTTACTCTCCTTCCGTACCCCGAAAACTGACGCTGAATAACACCGTCTTACTGATAAAGGGGGAGCCGGTCGCCGGCTCGCCCCATAGGGGCGGAGTGATGCATTATGGATACTGGAACTATCGTGTATGTCGACTACGACCTGTTCAACGCAGACAACGACGAACTCATCGAGACCACCCGAGAAGAGACCGCGAAGAAGCACGACCAGCATGAAGAGAACCGGACTTACGAGCCGCTCTGCGTCACCGTCGGCGAAGGCAATCTTATCGAGGGCTTCGAAGAGAGCCTAGCGGAGGCCGAGGCTGAGAAGGACTACGAGGTCGACATCCCTCCAGAGAAGGCTTACGGAGAGAGGGACACGAACGCCGTCGAGATGCTCGGACCTCAGCAGTTGGCCCGGCAAGTTCGCGACCCTGACAACCTAGAGGTTGGGGGGCCGGTCGAAATCGGTGGTCGAAAGGGGACTCTTGTGATGTTCCGCGCTGGCCGCGCCCGAATCGACTTCAACCACGCACTCGCTGGCAAGACCCTCCGCTACAACTACCGCATCACCAAGGTCGTCGAGGATAGGATTGAGCAGGTCGAGACCCTACTCAAGATGCTCACCGGCTCAGACGACTTCGAGGTCGAGTTCGACGGTGATGACGTCACCATCACAATTCCCGAGTACCTCGGCTACGACCAGTCGTGGGGCATGGCAAAGTTCCAGCTTCTCCGTTCCTTGCGAGACAGTGTGGGCGTCCAGACCATCACCTTCCGCGATGTTCACCCCGTACGCGAGGTCGGCGAACTTGAGGACGACGGGCACGACCATGAGGGCCATGACCACGACGGCCACGAGCACGGCGAAGAAGAGTGAAACTCATTCGTGAGTCTTTACTCGGGCCGCCAATGAGCGGCGACGACGATGCGGCTGACGCGGTGGATACACCTTCCGATGCGCTACCGGACAACAAGTTCGACCAAATCGAGTTGTACGCATTCG
>DAVI01000107.1:17125-17388 GCA_002505495.1 Euryarchaeota archaeon UBA59
GATTCGTGGTATCTCTGGGACTTGATTGACGCCAACATCTTCCAGCCGATAATCGGAGAGGGCGGTGGAGATTCAAATTACAATGTGGTTGACACAATCGCCTACAGTGTACTCTTGATCGGCTTCATCATCAGCCTAGGCGCGCTGCTGAGGAAGTGGGGTATTCCATGTGAAGACCGTACTCTCTTCTCCCTGCTCCCATGGGTGGTTTGGGCTGTGCTGGTGGAGGTCAGCGAGGATGCCGGGCTATTTTCGGCGGACAT
>DAVI01000107.1:17510-20955 GCA_002505495.1 Euryarchaeota archaeon UBA59
CGCAGTCCTGAGAACACTCCTGCAAGGGGGATGAAAATCGGTTGGTCTAGGTTGAGTGATGAAGAGAAGGCACGCTTCACACCTCGAATGATGATGCTCTTGGTAGTGCTCTTCCATGAGATTCTATTCTATCCTCATTCTGACCTGTATACCGTCATCGTAGTGTTCGGTGTACCGTTGTTGGTCTGGTTCCTCCTAGAATCGAATTATTCTCCTGTTAGGCAGAAGTTGAGCGATTGGAGTCCTTTGGAGAAGAGCCTCCTGTTCGCTGGAATGGGTGCTTGCCTGTTGAATCTGATAGGACTAGTCCAGTTCGCAACGGCTCAGTCCACAGCAGGTGAGTTGGTACTTTGGCCGGCCCTCTTGGTTCTCGGCTCGCCGATGTTGTTCGTGGGGATGGCGCGTAACCACGGCGCAGAGGCGTTTCAGAATCTTTCCTCGGAGGGGGTTACTCCCGGTGTACTTGGGAAGGGCGTGTCCTTGGCGCAGTGGGAGGCATCCGAGGGCGACGAACACGAAGCGCGAGAGGCACTAATCCGGCGTGCAGCGTTCGCGACTCCTGTGGTTCTGTTGGCATTTTACGGGCAACTCGTCGACGGAATGGCCTCTTGGATTGGAGTCGACATATTCGGCTATTCGGAGAAGCATGTTCTCTCAACGCTCATCATGCGCTTTGCCGGTGGTGATGAGGGTGGCAGCGGCGGCGGATGGGGCTTCTTCGCGGTGAAGGCTCTGCTCGCTCTCGTCGTCGTCCTCTTCTTTGCCGAATGGCGATTTGAACACCGTTATCGTCACCTCAGGATGCTGATAATCCTCGGGCTTCTCACCGTCGGGCTCGCTCCTGGTCTCCGGGACCTCGGTCGCCTGATGCTTGGAGTCTGAAGCAATTCAACCGCCCCTGTGACTCCTTGCTGGGTTTTCTCACACGCTTGATGCTACGGCGTTTTGGCAACTGCTTGGGCCGCACCGTTCAAGCACCTGTTCGAAATCGACCCTATGGGTCGACATGGACAGACTTCCGACTTCCATCCGCCGCGCAGACGATTCGTTCGTTAATCGGGAGGCTAGCAACAAGGCACTCATAGAGGCTCTTCGGGGTCGTATTGCCATCGTGAAAGAGGGTGGTGGTGGAAAGTACGTCGAGCAGCACATGAAGCGTGGAAAGGCTCTGGCGCGAGAGCGAATTGCTGAGATTTGTGACCCTGGAACACCGTTCCTCGAGCTGAGCACACTCGCTGCAAACGGTCTCTACGACGGCAAGGCGCACAGCGCCGGTCTGGTCACCGGAATCGGAGTGGTGCACGGGCGAGAGTGCATGTTTGTCGCAAACGATGCCACAATCAAGGGCGGCTCCTACTATCCGATTACCGTCAAGAAGCACATTCGGGCACAGAGAATTGCCGAAGAGAACCACCTTCCCTGTATCTATCTGGTCGACTCCGGCGGGGCCTTCCTCCCCATGCAGGACGAGGTCTTCCCAGACAGGGAGCACTTCGGGCGCATCTTCCGCAACCAAGCGGTGATGAGTGGCAAGGGAATTCCGCAGGTCTCGGCGGTTCTCGGCTCCTGTACCGCGGGAGGCGCATATGTTCCGGCGATGAGTGATGAATCGATCATCGTGAAGGGCAACGGAACCATCTTTCTCGCGGGTCCACCGTTGGTGAAGGCGGCTACAGGTGAGGAGGTAAGCGCTGAGGATTTGGGTGGCGCCGATGTCCACACCTCAAAGTCGGGTGTGGCCGACCACTTCGCTGAGGATGAGGGCGAAGCGCTGCACCTCGTTCGAAATGTGATGGAGAACGTCGGGCCGGCCTACAAAGTCGCACTGGATGTCAAGCCGCCAGAGGCGCCGTTCCACGACGTCGACGAACTGCTCGGCATCATCCCCAATGACAATCGCACTCCGGTGGATGTCCACGAAATCATCGGGCGCATCGTAGACGCATCACGATTTCACGAGTTCAAACCACGCTACGGGACTACGCTGGTCTGCGGGTTTGCTAACATTCACGGCTACCCAGTGGGAATCGTTGCCAACAATGGAATACTGTTCTCAGAGTCAGCGCTGAAGGCGACTCACTTCATCGAACTCTGTGGCCAGCGGGGAGTTCCGCTCGTCTTCCTGCAGAACATCACCGGATTCATGGTCGGACAAGAATACGAGGCGGGTGGAATCGCCAAGGATGGTGCGAAGATGGTGAACGCAGTCGCCTGCGCTCCTGTACCGAAGTTCACTGTCATTATCGGCGGCTCCCACGGAGCTGGAAACTACGGAATGTGCGGCAGGGCCTACGACCCACGCTTCCTCTTCATGTGGCCCAATGCGAGAATCTCAGTCATGGGTGGACCCCAGGCTGCCCGGGTTCTCTCGACGGTCAAGAATGACCAGCGAGGCCGGGAGGGCGAGATGCCGATGGAAGGCGAGGAGTTGGCCGAGTTCGAACAACCGATCCTCGACAAGTACGAGGAGGAGGGCTCTCCCTACTATTCCACAGCGAGGTTGTGGGATGACGGAATCATCGACCCTAGGGATACGCGTGACGTGCTCGGGCTCTGCATCTCCGCTTCGCTGAATGCGCCTTTCCCAGACTCCGAATACGGCGTATTCAGAATGTAAAGGAGCAATTGGAATGTCCGAATTTTCAATTGCAGACTCAATGCCGGAGACGACACTGTGCGAACTGCGAGTGGAGGGTGTCGTGGGACATCTCACGCTTCGGCGGGAGCAGGTCTTCAATGCGCTCGACCCGCAACTCATCGATGAGGTTTGCGAGTTGCTTGATTGGAGCAGCGAGAGGTCGGCAGCCGAGCGGGGCGAGTTGGAGGACTTGGCAGGCGAGCGGTTCCTTCGAGTCATCGTCTTCAGGGGTGCTGGGAAGCACTTCTGTGCGGGTGCGGACATCGGCTGGATGCAGCAGTCGGGTTCACAGTCAGACGAGGAGAATCGAGAGGATGCGAAGCGCCTCGACCGTCTGTTCAACACTCTTTGGAGCCACCCTTGCTTCACCATCGGAGCGGTTCAGGGCGTCGCTCTTGGCGGTGGTGCCGGGCTTGTCGCATGTCTCGATCATGTGATTGGTGAACCTAGAACCCGAATCGCCCTGTCAGAAGGGAAACTTGGAATTCTGCCAGTCGTCATAGGTCCCTATGTCTACAGAAAAATCGGCAGTGCCCAAACCCGCCGGCTAGCGATGTTGGCGAAGCGGATTGATGTTGACGAGGCGATTCGCTTGGGTTTGGTCGAACAGCAGGTGGGCTCGCCCGAATTCTTCGATGATGTGATCGAGGGCATCATCGCAGAAGTGATGTCCACTGGTCCAGCAGCTGTCGCGGAAGCGAAGCAACTTGTTCTCACATTCGACAGGTGGACTGGAACTGACGAAGAGTTGCGAGAATGGACACTAGACAAGACCTCCCAGATGCGTGGTAGCGAAGAAGGTCAGGA
>DAVI01000107.1:21016-23758 GCA_002505495.1 Euryarchaeota archaeon UBA59
ATCGAGAGGCGTTCTCCTGCTTGGCAGAGCGAGGATTGAGTGGTCGGTATGACTGGACAGACCGGGAAGAACGAGGATTAGTGGTCGGCATGGCGACGCTCGACTGGATGACCGAGGCGCCCTTCAAATTCTCTAAGGTCTTGATTGCAAACCGGGGTGAAATCGCCTGCCGAATCATCCGCGCCTGTCGAGAGATGAGCCTCGCATCGGTAGCCATCTACAGTGACGCCGACAATGACCCGCTGCATGTGGAGATGGCTGACGAGTCCATTCACCTGCCCGGTGATGATCTCGCCTCAACCTACCTTTCCGGCTCGGCCATCATCAACGCCTGCCGCGCCGTCGGAGCAGACGCAATTCATCCAGGATACGGTTTTCTCTCTGAGCGAGCAGACTTCGCTGAGTTGGTCGAGGCGAGCGGCATCATCTGGATTGGACCTTCTGCGAAGGCGATCGATTCGATGGGTGACAAGGTGAGAGCGAGGAGACTCATGGCTGAGGCAGGAGTACCGCTCGTTCCCGGCGCCGAATTAGTCGACTCAGGAGATTTGTCAGAGCTGATGGCACAACTCCATGCAAGGGCGGCTGAGGTCGGCTTCCCCTTGCTTCTGAAGGCTTCTGCCGGTGGTGGAGGCAAAGGGATGAGGGCAGTCGACGGAGCGGGCGAATTGGATTCGGCCTACTTATCGGCACAGCGCGAGGCGCAGTCGTCCTTTGGTGACGGCACGGTCTATTTGGAGCGCCGACTGATATCTCCGCGCCACATCGAAATCCAAGTTCTCTGTGACACCCACGGCAACGGAGTCCATCTGTTGGAGAGGGAATGCAGTATCCAGCGACGGCACCAAAAGGTCGTCGAGGAGGCACCAAGTCCCCACATCTCAGAGTCCCTGAGAAACGAGATGGGGGCAGCAGCCCTTGCCGCGGCACAGTCGGTTCACTACGTCGGGGCAGGCACAGTCGAGTTCCTCGTCGTAGAAGGCGGGTTCTTCTTCCTAGAGATGAACACCCGACTGCAGGTTGAGCACCCGGTGACGGAGATGGTAACGGGCGTCGACCTAGTTCAGGAACAGTTTCGAATTGGTTGTGGCCTTCCACTGACACTCAATCAGGAAGATATCACCCCGCGTGGTCACGCCATCGAAGTACGAATCTATGCGGAAGATGCTGCCAACAATTTCCTCCCGGCAACCGGCCCTCTCTCGCTTTGGAGACCCCCGGTTGGACCTGGTATCAGACTCGACAGCGGAGTTCGTGAAGGCGATGAGGTGTCCATCGACTTCGACCCGATGCTCGCCAAACTCGTTGTTCACGGCTCTGACAGGGCTCGGGCGATCGAGCGGATGCGGGGGGCGCTGACAGATTTCGTGATTCTGGGAACCACCACCAACATCGAGTTCCTCCACGATGTGGTCTCTCACCCTTCTTTCGTCGAGGGGGATACGACCACCGACTTCATCGAACAGCACTGGCCATCTGGATGGTCGGCACAGGCAGAAGATTCTGTAGCAGTTATTGCCGCTGCATCAGGTGAGAAATGGGGCCTCTACTTAGAGGAGGTCGGGGAATCCTCGGGCGATTTGGTCGACCCGTACAACCCGTTCATGACATTGAGTCGAAACTTTCCATGAGGTGTAATGAGTGAAGCAATTTGTCAACGAACGGGATGGCGAGGTGTGGATCGTCGCGGTGGTCGACGATGATGGCTCACTCCGCCCCTTCACTCTTCGTTGCGCTGGTGACGATGTTCCGGTTGGCGACCTACAGATTACCCAGACGCAATCCGCTGATGAGTTGTTGCTTGAAAGAGGCGGAGTGAGTGAACGGATTCTGCTCACCAAGGTCGGCGATGTCTGGTGGGTGCACCACGCCGGCCGTGTCTCAAGAGTGAGAGTGGTCGAGCGGGGCTCTTCCTCTCTTTCGGGTGTCGGAGGCCTCACCGCGCCAATGCCCGGAAAGGTTCTGACCGTGATGGCAAACGTTGGCGAGTCGGTCGATGAGGGGCAACCTCTCGTAGTGATGGAGGCGATGAAGATGGAGCATCGAATCTGCGCCGATGTCGCCGGAACGGTCACGGCGATTCACTTCTCCGACGGCGACCAGGTTGACCAAGGCGCAACCCTCGTCGAAATCGAGCAGGCTGAGTGAGCGGCGCTGTCTGACAGGGTGTAGTAGTCTGGGACGACGGCTCGTTTTGCCGCTGCATACCGTCATATGTTCAATAGGAAAATCAATTTCACCAATTGGTAGGTTCCAACACTTTCTTTCCACCCATGATGGGCTGCAGAGCCTCGGGAACGGCGACTCGCCCATCCTCCAACTGATTCTGCTCAACAATGGCCACCAGCGCCCTACTGGTCGCAACCGCAGTGGAGTTCAGCGTGTGAACCGCGGAATTTCCGTCAGCGGTCCGATAGCGCATCCGCAGTCTGTTGGCCTGATAATCGGTGCAGTTGGAGCAGGAGACGACCTCTTTGTACTCCCCGCGCCCGGGAAGCCACGCCTCAAGGTCGTACTTCCTAGCCGCCACCGTACCCATATCACCGGTGCAGATGTTGACCACTTCGTAATGCAGCCCGAGTGAGTCCCAGAGGTCGACGCAGTTTGTGAGGAGCTCTTCGTGGAAGTCCCATGAGTCGTCTGGATGGCTGATGATTATCTGCTCGATCTTGGTGAATTGGTGAACTCTCCATATCCCCTTGTCGCCCTGTCCGTGCGCCCCGACCTCTCTACGAAAGCAGG
>DAVI01000107.1:23900-32676 GCA_002505495.1 Euryarchaeota archaeon UBA59
CCGTCGGGTTGAACATCGTACATCACCGTCTCAAAGTCGGCAAGGTCCGTGACCCCCTCGTACGCCTTGCGATTCATCATCACCGGCGGCTGAACGAAGGTGTAACCTCTCCCTGTCAAAAAGTCGACAGCATACTGCTGAAGCGCCAACTCAAGCCTTGCGAGGTCACCTTTGAGGAAGTAGAATCGACTGCCTGCTATCTTCGCCGCCCGCGGTAGGTCAACCCAGTTGTTCATCTCCAAGATGTCGTTGTGGGTCTTTGGCTCAAAGTCGAATTCAGGCTTCTCTCCATGTAGCGAGAGCTGGGTGTTTCCGCCCTCATCCTCGCCTACCGGCACATCGCTGTGAAGCACGTTCGGAATTCGCATCCGCAGAACGTCCCGCTCCGACTCCAACCGGTCCGCCTCGCCGGTCAATCGCTCAATCTCCGTTCCTAAATCTGAGACCTCCGTCAGGATTCGCTCAGCTTCGGCAGTGTCACCGGACTTCTTCGCGTCGGCAATCCCTCGTGCCGCCTCATTGCGCTGCCGCCTCAGTTGGTCGGCATCGTAGCGCGCCTTCTTCCACGCTTCGTCCAGTCGGATGACTTCATCGATGGAGTCGTGTGGGATTCCACGCTTGTCATGGTCGGCTCGAACGATATCCGCATGTTCGCGAAACATGTTGATGTCGAGCATATTCCTCGTCCCTCGGATAGGGCTCGGCCCTTCAATCCACGCCCTCGCTCAGAAGAAGGTGATGCCGAATGAGAGGGCAACCGTACCAACCGACAGCAGTCCGGCCACCAAGTAGCCGAGGATGCTGCCGCCATTCAGCAGAGGCAGACCAGCCTGTGGTCTACCCATCGCCACGTATGACATCAGCGTGAAGTAGCCCACAAGCCCGCCGACGAGCGTACCAAGCGCCACGAACATCGGCGCGGAGAGTCCGAAGTAACCATCACTGTCCGGAAGGAAGGTGAGTGCTGACACCACCAACATACCGGGGAAGATGACATCGCCCAGCCCCATGAAGAGAGCGTCACCACCAGACTTTGCCGGAGGGGGTGGCGCTGCTGGGAGGCTTGAGTCGGCGGAGGCCGAGCCGGCGTCTGTGGCCACTGCCGCGTCCCCACCCCCAGTTCCGCCCATTTGGGAAGACTCGGTTTGAGCGTCCATGTCAGTCATCGCGCCGTCACCTTCGTCGAGGAAGGAGTATCCCTTACTTTGTGGCGCGACCAGGAGAATCGGCAGTTTGAGCCCGATCATCGTGTCGGCGAGGTCGAGCATGTGCTTGGATTTGTAGACTGCGTACCAGTCGTATACCGCGGTGACCACCATGAAGATGATAATCAGGGTTGGAACGAAGCTCACTCCGATGATTGTAATCACGCCCGCGCCCGTGAGGATTCCAGCCGTGTTCACGACATACCATTCCGGACGGATGGTGAGCGCTGCCATGAGGGCTGTTGCGAAGACCATGGCGAAGATGTGCGACCAGTTGATTGCGAGCCAGTAGCCGGCAGAGTCCTGGTGAATGAAGGCGGGTTGTGTGGCCGGTGTCGAGATGACTCCACTATGCCAGCCGTCCGCTTCGATTGTGGTCAGGACTCCAAAGTCGATTCCAACCTTCTCCCATGCCGGGTCGTCCACTGTGTAGATCGTCATTCCTACGGTTCCATCGCCGGCTGGGGCCGCGACATTCAGTCGCTCGACGAGAGACCAGCCAGAGAACATTCGGAGTCTGTCGTCGTCGACCACGAAGACGTCGATGTAACCGTCACCCTGGTCGTCTGCGAGCATCAGCCCCCGAATCGGACCATCGAACGCCTCTCGCTCGTTGAATTTGAAATGCTCCTCAACCGAAAGGGTGCCATTCGCCCAAGATATTCCCTGGACCTTCCCATTCTCACTACCTACCAGAAGCAATCTCTCATCGCCATCGGCGGATGTGGCATAGGGGCTTTCCCCCCAAGTCGCCGCGGTGAACCAATCACCGGCGTCGGGGGTCATTTCCCAGACGACGGTGACATTCACATCTCCGAACTCGCCAGCATGCTGCTGCTGTGGAACTTCGATTAGTCCAGCCCAGCGCTCTGCGACGAGCAGGATTCGGTCCTCAGCCGGCGCTGTGGCGAGAAGGTGTTCGTTTCCGAGGTATCCCTCAGGCATGACGAATACCCAACCGTGGTTGGATTGGTGTTCTTTGAAGGGGTCTAGTTTGGTGAGATATCTGTCTATCACAGACCACTTGTTATCCTCATCTCTGAAGCCGACTTCGCAGTTCCCGTCATGGCTGTCGAGTTCAGCGCCGGTCGAAGTCTCCAACTCGACCCAGCGAACATAGTCGCAGTAGACCATCTTCTCACCTTGAGTGAGCAGTCGGACTGGATGTGCAGAGTATTGGTAGGAATCCCCAACAGTCCCGTTTCCACCTGTGTGTATCGACCAACTCCAGCTTGTGTTCACGCCGCCACCCGCCTGGAGCGCAGAGGCGTCTTGCATACGCATCAGATGGGTGTCATTTACGAGCATGAAGGCGCTGGCATCGACTTCAGTCAGCAGGAATTCTCCCTCTATCGCCGCCTCGGCGCGGAACTCGAACGGTTCGTTTGGCGTGTCCATGGCGTAGGAGGCGAGAGGAATCAGGGCATATGCGAGTGAAATCCAGAGGATGAAGAGAACTGCCCACTTGATTATCCATTGCAGACCCTTGCGTGCCAACCAGATGATGAGGGCTGTGAAGAGAAGAATCAGAACGAACTCGATGAGGATGAAACCCGCCTTCGTGGTGCCAGCTTCCCCGAACGCCCGAGATTCCGGTCTGTCCCAGTAGGGTTGGATGTAGATTGCTATGAGAATAGTCCCGACGAACATCGCCGCCATACCGCCCATGGAGCGCCACTGCGACAACATCGCATCCTTCAGAACAGCCACTCTTCCCACGCCGCTCATGGCCGTCCGACCCTCAAAGGTCATTTCAAGGCGACCGTGTAACGGTAGGTCCCGGGGGGAGTCGAGTGGGTGATGTGCGAGGCTGGCTCGAAGAGTTGCGCGGCATAGGCATGAGGCCGGGACTTGAGGTGACTGCGGTGCTGCTCGCCCGTCTCGAAATGCCTCATTTTCGCTTCCCCTCAATCCATGTGGCTGGCAGCAACGGCAAGGGCTCATGCTGTGTGATTCTCGCAAATGCACTTTCCCTCTCAGGGAGAAGTTGCGGTATGTTCAGTTCACCGCATCTCTGCTTCGTGGAGGAGAGGATCCGAATTGACGGTGTTCCGATAACTCCTGCCAGTTTTGATGCTGCATTGGGTAGGGTGCGCGAGGTGGCTCTGATGGAACCGGTTACTCTCCCCTCATACTACGAGGCCACTTTCCTTGTGGCGATGCTGGCGTTTTCCGAGGCGGGAATAGACCGGGCAGTCATCGAGACAGGGCTAGGCGGCAGACTCGATGCCACCCGACTGTGTCATGCCGATTGCTGCGTGTTGACGGAACTCGCACTTGAACACACGGAAGTGCTCGGCAACACATTGGCGGAAATCGCCGCTGAAAAGGCGGCGATTTCCAGACCCGGAGCCATATTTGTAGCTCGCTGGAATTACGACGAAGGCGCACGGAAAGCGATTGAGGAGGCGGTAGTCAACCACAGCCGAGCCTGGTGGTGGCGCTACGACAGAGCGATGGGAATCAGGTTTGACATGGCCAACGAAAGCCACCGACCTGTACTGGATTTTGAGGGATTCGACGGTTGGTCTCCCTATCAGAAGGAGGCAGCACGTTTGGCGAAGATGACACTCGACATGATGCACCTACACGATGTGGCAGACATGGTCGAGAGTGCGATGCACCACACGGTCTGGCCGGGCCGGATGCAGTGGTTGGAGCACGAGGGGGTGCCTCTCCTGCTCGATGCCGCTCACAATCCGTCCGGTATGGAGAAGGTGTGCGAGCAGTTGCGCACACAGATGGAGAAGGACAGCCATCCAACTCCGGGGGTGATCCTTCTGGGCTGCACTCCCCAGACCGATATGGTGGGCTTCCTGCACCCGTTGGTCGAGCTGATAGTCGACGGAGAGGTCGAGTATGTCGTGGTCACCGAGCCGCAGAAGGGTCGCAGGCCAGCGGTTCCAGCCGCTGAAGTGGCAGCTGAGTTGGAGGCGCAGGGCGTGCCGACGAAGCTTGAGCAGGTGGCTGAGCCATCTGCCGCGCTTGCCCGAGCGGTCGAGTTGGCGGGTGGTGTTCCTCCGCAACCCGTACTCGTCATTGGTAGCATCTACCTCGTCGGCAATCTGTTGGAGGCGATGGGGCTTGACGACCAGGAGTCGATGACCGTGCTGAGGCCGGCTCCTGAGAAGCAATACTGGACATGAGAAGGCATGATAGGGTCAGCCCTGCACAAGGAAGTCCGCAGGTGGTCGAGATGAAGGAGAAGCATCTTCGAATCCGCATTGAGCAGTGCCTTGCGCTCTCAAAGGCGAGCAACTGTCCACGAGCCAAGTTTGGCGCGCTCTTGGTCGACCCGGACCGCAATGTCATCCTGATGGATGGATACAACGGTGGCCCGCGCGGAGGCGGGGAGTTGTGCGGTGGCGACGAGTGCCTTCGGGACACTCTGGAGGTAGTCTCGGGAACTCGAATCGAGATTGGCTGCCATCACGCAGAAATGAATGTGGTCTGCAACGCTGCGGCGAACGGGGTGTCGACGAAGAACGCCTGGATGATTGTGACTGGTGAGCCGTGCATGATGTGTGCTAAGTTGATCCACCATGCGGGAATCACCAGGGTCATTGTCGTCGACGGTGGCTTCGGTGGTGCGAACGGGGTTGACTACCTTGAGTTGCACGGGGTTGTGGTTCAGCGAACAGAGGGTCCCAAGGATCCACGCGGTGAGCTCACGGATTGAGCCCCACACGAAATTCCCACCTGTTCGGCGTCTAGTCGTGAGCGCAGACGATTCAGTCGTCGAATGAGGCGGTGAGCGCATCAAGTTGGGCGTGGAGTTCCTTGAGAGTGCCATCGTTGTGAATCACGACATCGGCGAGTTTCGCTGTGGCGAGTAGGGCCTGTCCGCTCTCGTCGTGCGCCTCCAACTCCGCTTGGTCTGCCGCCTTGAACTCCTCGAAGGTCTTCGAGTCACCAGCTCTTCCTCGCGAACTCAAGCGGTCCCAGCGAATCGCCTCGCCAGCGCGGATTTCAATCAACAGAAAATCATCGCGGGTTCGCAGTGCCTCGACTTCAGCCGGGGTGCGAATGCTGTCGATGGCGTGGTCCTCTTCCTCGCCAATCATCGCGAGCAGCATCTCGGCGAGAACGCCTGGGCCACCGGCTGCCCTCAGATTTCGCCCACCTTCGATGAGATTCTCGCGAGTCACCTCTCTGCCTTTGTTTCGTAGCCAGTGGCGAATCGAATCGGAGCAGGAACTGGTGCCGTAGCCCCGCTCGGCGAACCAGTCGATTATTGCGCTCTTGCCCGAGCCGTTTCGGCCGGTCAGTCCTAGGAGCATGGACCCTTGTCGGCGGTTCCGTCAATTAATCAATGGGTTGGAACGAATTCAGATACAATGTTGTGTGTAAACTGGTTTGTTCATGCCATCTCTCAGGGATAAACTCAAGCCACAAAATACTCTGGCGAAGTGACGAGAATCATCGAAGAGGGGGCCTAAACCATCACTGATAGCAATATGATTGAATGGTTTGTCCTCGCAATCGTGGTCTTGGCGACCATCACCATCGGAATCGAGCCCGAGGGGGAGGTTGAGTCCGAACTGGAGGTCAGTCGGCTGATTGGAACGGTCATCCTCTCGACTCGCTCGTCAATGGACGCACTCGGCTTCGACGGCTTTGAGACCCAAGCGTTGGCGACTTTGGACTTGGAGTCTCACCCCGTGTTCAGTGAAGGGTGCGGCGACTGTTCGTCGACCCCCCGTGGAGTAGAGGTGAGCGGAAGTGTGGTCATCACCGACCTCATCGATGACATCGGCAGGCTCGGTCGCGTAGAGGCACAACTGAGCATCACCTACCTGCGTGAATACCTGGGGGACGACTTCATCGTAAGGGAGTGGCTGATAGTGGACTGGGAGGCTGGAGACGCCTCCTTAGAAATCGACCTCGTCATCAAGCACGACCCGCCCCGTTGGATTCCCGATGACAGGTATGTGGCTGCCTTCGTAGAGGTGGACGGAGGAAAGGAAAGTCGGTCGGGACCTTGGATAATGGTCGAGTCACTCATTGGAGGGGCTCTCGATGCGCGAGGCTGCCTGCCTAGCAACTTCTTCTGTGACGAATCGACTCGACCTGACATCAGCCTAAACGCTACCTTCGTCGAGGCGAGGACACCTACCCAAGTTCAACACCCGTCTGCATGGCAACGGCTGGCGGGGACATTCGACGACGATCAGACTCCCACAGAGTTGGCAGGCATACGAGAGATGTTCAGGCTCGGTGATGAGGTGGAAGATACCAACCCTTGGTGTCCAGTCACCGGTGACGAGGTCGTCGCCGCTCAAGCTTGGGAGGTCTCCAGTTCAGGTGGGCCTGTGTTCTCGCCACTACGCACTTGGCTCGATGCGATTGGCCTTCCCAGCAGCTCGTTCACCTACGGTGGGGGAACTTGGACCGAAGCGGAATTCGACGGCTGGGGGTGTGCATCCCTGTTGGACGAGAATGGTGCGCTCAGTCTCGGAATATCATTTCGATGAGGCATCGAATTGGCCACCCATACTCATATCAAGGTCACAGTTGTTCGTACGCGCATGAAGAGAACTGCGGTAACGCTTGCGATTTTGCTTGTTTGCATGACTTTCGCACCGACCTTGGCACAGATCCCAGCACCTAACGACAGCCAGCCCATCAGCGGCGCCACACGAACCTTGAGCATCGACGGACATGTCAACACCAAGTTTGCCGGTGTTGGTGCCGATGTGGAAATAATGGCCCTTACAAGAGGTCACACAGATTCTACTCTGGTTTACTCTGACATCATCAAGTATCCTGAAATCGACCCGATTGAACTCATTTCCTCGACTAGCCTACCCGGTTCGGGAGTCGTCATCGATACTATCGTACTGACACGAGTTGGTGTCCACGAGGACGATGGAAACACCATGAGGTGGGAAGGGGTTTACACCATTCCCAGCAGTTCTGTTGGAGGAGTGTATGGCGCCAGAGTGATTGCAGAAGATGGGGTCTTGGTCGCGGTGGATGACCCGACGCAACTGGGTCAAGTTTTACGTGGCGAAATTGAGAAGGTTCTCCAAGCCATAGACGACGCTTGGGATACGGCAAATCCCTGTCTGGAAATCAAGGGTGAGTTCGATTCATTGGAGGCGATAGTCATCGGTAACGGAGATTGGTCCACATTCGTGACGGTTGCAACCGAGGGTCAGGGGATAGGTGGCAGTGAGCAACTGTGGGATTCCATGATCGATGCAGGACACAACCAGTACAACATGTCTGCCGGAGCAAACTTCCTAGAGGCACTGATGGTATTGTTAGATTCAGATGATGTCAATGCTGGATTATCATTCATCACGGGGCTCATGCTCTATACAGCCGAATTTCCACTGCCTCGGACATTCGAAGATTTCGATGAGGTTGGTGAATACCTTCGACTGTTTAATTCGGTAGAGAACTTCACACGATTTGAGGGAACTGGTGATTTTGAAGCAGCATACAATGCACTTCTCGGCAGCGACGAATGGCTCGCTCTGAGGGCGGCGTTCGACGACCTTGCAAACAGCACCAAGGAAGCTGAAGCAATGCAGACCATCATGCAAAATATCGCTTTACTTGCTGTATCAGGCCACCCCGATGCTATCTTGGATGCCTTGGAGGCATGGGTCGAACCATTGATGGAGGGTGACATGGGTAACATGACTCCATTCCAAGTTTTTATTGTTCGCTGGATTGAGATGGGAGACAAAATCGATGGCGAAACCGACATCCATGACACGGATGGGGATGGTATGCCAGACCAGATCATCTGGGAATACGAGAAACTCCTCGAGACCACCGAGGGACAGACTTGGGCCGCAAACATGGAGTCGAGCTCATCCTCAGCCTATGTGAATGACGCTTTCGACAAATTCAACACTCTTCCAGAGGACATTATTGATCACCTCTGGACTTCAGTAGAAAATGAGGTTTGGAATGAATCCGGTGTTGTCCTCATGGATTTCGTAGACTGGGCAGAGAATGCTTCTGGAATAGACAGAGAAATGGGATGGGAACCCGGCGGTGAGGAAGAGGAAGAGGAAGAGACTTCAGAAGACTATGTGGCCTTCGAGGAACTCTACGATGTTCGCACCAGCGTCTATGATGGACATGTCCTCGACCTAGGAATAGAACTGGAGTTCTGGGGACCTGATGATGACAATGACTACCCGAATGGGTTCCCTATGAGCATGACCAACAACCATGGTGTTACGATTAATGCGGTTCTGGTGCAAACGGATAACGACCGTAGCAGATATCTCGGTCGTTTGACCGCGAATATCATTGAAGATGCAGTATGGACCTTCTCCCAGCCGATGGAGAATTACAATGGGGACGTATCTAAAATTGACAATGCCAAACTCCAACTTGAAGCTCTCCGACCTTCTATGATGGCTACAATGGCGTGGGAAGGTTTTGATGAGATTTTCATCGTCTCTGCACTAGGTGTCATAGTAGACCAAGATGAGACTACTTCAGTCAATTCACCCTACACTCTCAGCGCACTTTCCTACGACGCAACCGGTCCTGTTCAAGGTGCAGAGGTTGATGTCGCCATCCTTCGCATATCACCCCAACAAGCA
>DAVI01000107.1:32867-33833 GCA_002505495.1 Euryarchaeota archaeon UBA59
ATTGCCGGCGTGGACACCTTGTGGGATGCGAGTGATAGCGTTTCTTCGCTAAGTGGTTTGGTTGACGTAACAACTTCTGGTACGACCGAGCACGGCCTCGAGTTTGAAATCATGAAGCAAGTACCTCTTCCCGGAACTTCTGGCTGCACTGTAAGCGAAGGACATGGGTACGGCCAACATGTCGACATTGGATGGCGTTACGACACCTTCAGAAACGATGAGGGTGAATTCGATAAACCGGACCTCTCTCATGTGATAGTCGATTGGGGAGATGGGTTTACTTCAGAACGAGGTAATGAATCAGATTCTCAAGAGGAGTGGTGGGGCCATGATTATGAAGGCGAACAAGAAGAATTTGACATTACCATCACCTTCTCTGACGAGGATGGAAATGAGGTTCAACATTCCACCACCTTCACCATTCACAAAGGCTTTTGGCACGATGGTGAGGAAGAAGGATGGTTTGAAGGATACTTCCAAATGGGTGAATGCTACCTAAGAACGGATGATTCTGCAACTCCATCTCCACTGATAATCAATGGCTTCATCACCGATGGGCCAGTTGAGGTCATGGATGAACAAATCCTCACTTCAGACGACGATGGGGAGATCAGCATGACGGCCACCCCCACCCTGCCGGGTGCCTATATCAGCATCGTGCAGACCAAGGTAGTTCGCTCAGATGGGGAGACTCTGACAGGAATGGGGATGAACGTTGTCGCAGCCACGGTGGCTTCCATCTCCCTAGGTGGTTTGACCGAGGAGACCACCTTGGCCGGTATACCCGTCTATTCTGTTCAGCCTAGCGGCGGCGGCTTGACAACAATTTCAGTAACACCATCCGGTATGGCTGAAGATGAGTTCACGGTCACCCTAGCAATCATGCCAGTGGATCTCTCGATAGCATTCCCAGACATTGGTGAGGATGATTGGGGTGAGGCTGAATCTCATGACCTCGAGTTCCAG
>DAVI01000107.1:33929-35183 GCA_002505495.1 Euryarchaeota archaeon UBA59
TTCCCTACTGCATTGCATGTCGGTTTCATCCTCAATGACCCCGAGAGTTTGGAGATGACCGGGGCTCTAGGCCCTGGACAGACAACCAACATCGCTCTGGATTCTGGAAATGAGAGTGCCACTCGCATTCTGGCCCTGGCGACTCCACGCAATGGGTTTGACCCAGCCACAATTGATTTCTCAGCGTTCACTGAACTCGGTTATGTGCAAGCGAGGGAAGCCTTTGGTGGATGGATTCCTGTCGAGAAGGACCTGGTGTCGGTCTGCGAAAAAATGGATGTCTGGCATGAGGAAAGATGGGATGATGGGCAACATAGCAACATTCGAATCTCGCTGCGTCAGGAGGCAAACAACAGATACGCATCCAGTGGTTTGCTAGCCTACGACCCAAGTAATGCAGTTTTGACAGACAGCGAAGGCAATACCCTCACCCCTGTGAGTGACTGGAACAAGGAAGAGTGGGAAGATAGTTACTATGCCAACTTCAAATTGGATGAAGACGATGAAGGGACCTACACACTGACCTCAAATGCTGGGTACGGAGACGGATACGAGTTCCTATACTATCCACATGAATACAGAACCGACAATGGCGAGCAGGAATTCTGTACTGGTGACGAGGAGATGACCGATGACGAAATCTTCGACTTGGTCGATGACTTGTTCAGCACCCTAGACTCAGTCGCTTGGGGAATCGGCTCTAGTGCCGACCTGCGGCTGCCAATCCTCTCATCACCAAACGACGACTACACCGTGATTGCTGTGGCACAGAAGGGTTCGGGAGACAATGCGACGATGGTAGCTGCGTTCGGTTCCGAGATATCAGTTCCGAACCCCGAGCCACCTCAGCAGGAGAACCTCACACTAAGCTTCAGTCCACCGAATCCGAAGCCAGGAGATACCGTTCAGATATCGGTTAAGGACGAGGCAAACCAGCCGGTGCCAGGACTCTCGGTTCTCCTAGTGAAGGACAACAGGACCTTGGTTGCCAGCATCTCGAACGACAACGGCCTCACTTCGTTCGTCCTCCCAGCAGGTACCCTTCACATCTGGGTCTCCGGTGGGAACTACTACCCGGCTCACCTCACCATCATAGTAACCGACGACGGAGTACTGACCGACGATGGCGAGGAACTGCCCGCTGACTCAGACGGTGACGGAGTATTGGACGCCGATGACGAGTTCCCCGACGACCCGGACGAAACCGCAGACTCGGACGGTGACGGAGTGGGAGACAACGCCGATGCGTTCCCC
>DAVI01000107.1:35302-45610 GCA_002505495.1 Euryarchaeota archaeon UBA59
GTCGCCGCCGTTCTCGTCTTGCTGGCCACACTCGTGATGGTTGCGATGTGGAGAAGGAACCGGGACGACGAGGGAGAGTGGGCAACCGATGAGCTGGAGCCGGAGTACTCGGCGGGCAGCGACCAGAGGGCCGCAGACCAGATGTTCAGCGCTCCGGGTTCGCCCTCACCGAGCCTACAGGGCGAGATGCAGGATGGCTACGAGGTCATCGAGCATCCCGAAGGGAGCGGCGCTTGGTACTACCGCGAGCAATCGACCGGTCAATGGATGGAGTGGAGCTGAACTTCCAATTTTCTCGAACGGCTCTCGCTGAACACACGCATTTACAGCCTGTCACGAGCCTAGCGTTTGGCGCGCTACGACACTCGTAGAGTGTCGTGTTTTCGACATCGGCGACGAAAACAATGATTCATGCTGCCGCCGGAGCCATCACCATGGACCCTAGATGGGCTCGCCAATCACTGCTGTTGCTGCTGTTGGCCTGTTCGGCTCTGCTGCTCGTCTTTCCAGTCTCTCCGGTGCTATCGAGCGAGGTCATCTTCGACGATGAGGTGGTTCAGCGAGTCAACGCGGATTCGATGGACAATCGGCACTCCCAACTCGTCCTGATGATCAGCCACGACGATGGTGCTAGGCTGACGAACAACTTGAGCAGGGTCCAGAGTCTGATGCAACTCGAACAGGAGGCGTGGGACGGCTCGAACCCTGCCACCTCTTGGGACGCTGAGCACATCATCTTCGAAAGAATCGAAACCCCATTCGCAATCTGGTCCGAGGCCTTCGCTTCTCGAAACCGCTCCTTGGAGAACGCCACACAGTGGGCAGATGTCCTGCAGCCGACGATGGAGGAAGGATGGTGTGGTCTGAACTCCACGAATGAGGAGAAGGCGGCGTTTCAGGCGACCATCCTCTTCCTTCCCGATGAGGCCAACTTCAACCTCGCTTGTCCAGCATTTCCCGGCGCATCGGCAGACCAGGCACCGGAGGCGAATGAACTGCTGTGGATAATCTGGCTCGACAGTGGTGGTGGTGACATGGATTGGGCGCAACTCAAGATATGGGCGGAGAAAGTTAGCGAATCGACTGAGTTCGAGGTTACACCGGTCGGTGCCAACATGCTGTTTTCCGAAGCCCGTCAAGTCGCTGAGAATGACCTTCAGGTCTTCATGTTGCCCGCGGTAGCACTTCTAGGAATCATCTTGGTCATCGGACTCAAGGACCCACTCGTTGTCGCTGCAACCCTAGCCGGGACCGGGCTAGTGGTCTTTGCAGAGATGGGTGCGCTCTCGGCACTAGGTTACACGTTCTCGGTTCTCGATGGGATTGCGTTGCCCATCATCATGGGGGTAGCGGTCGATGGGGCGTTCTGGTACTGCAGGTCGTCACGTGAAAAGGAGGAGGTGCGCTCCATGCTCTTCATCGCGATGCTGACGACCGTTGCCGCGGTCTCACTTGCCATCTTCTCACCGGTCAAGGCTCAGAAGACACTTGCCATCGTTATCGCCGTGGGTATCCTCCTCGACTGGCTGGTCACCCGCTTCATCCTCGAGGAATTCTACCTCCGCCGCCGCGCCAAGATAGAGTTCACCTCACACGACAGACCTCTCACTCAGGAGGCTCGAGCCGCATGGTCTTGGCCAGCGCTTCTGCTGGTACTCGCTGCCATCGTCTTGGTCTCGCCATCTGGTGTCGAGGTGCTCGACTTCAATCAGGTACTGCCCGAGGACCATCCAGAGATAGACAAGATGGAGGATTTGCAGTCAAAGTACATGCTCGCCTCAAGTTCGGTTGCCTGGATTGTAATTGATGTGGAAGGCGACTCAACTGAGGACCTGCTGAAGGTGCAGGACTTGCAACGACAACTCGGTCAACATCCGAGTGTCATCACCTACGACACCGGGATGACTCTCTCTCCGATGGTGCTGGGCGTGCCCTTCCACGACAGTGACACTGAAGGAGCGACCATAGACGGGCTTAGCGCCACTGAGATCGGCTCGATTCTCGTGCGGGATACAAGGCTTCAGAGAGATGGAGTCACCACGGGGGTGGCGATAGCGGCACTCGTAGAGATCAGGAATCCAAATGCTGTACTGCTCTTCGCCGAGGATGTCGAGGGCTTGTTGGCCCAGAACGAACTCTCAGGAGGGGTTGGTGGTGACTTGGTCACCGGAGCGACGCTCGCAAAGGCGTTCGACGAGGCGAGGGTCGGCCAGATCCTCGCTGCGGGAATAGCGGTCTTCTTCGTCGCGATGTTCGTCCTTCGCTCAAAGTCAC
This sequence comes from Euryarchaeota archaeon UBA59, assembly GCA_002505495.1. Lineage (GTDB taxonomy): Archaea > Thermoplasmatota > Poseidoniia > Poseidoniales > Thalassarchaeaceae > MGIIb-Q1. The sequence goes on from DAVI01000107.1 coordinate 37,577, forward strand.
GCGCCGCGAGGATTGCCATTGGAGCTGTCGCCATAGGTGCAGCAGTCGACGGGTTGGCCAGCATGGTCGGAGGCCGGGGAGTCCACACCGCGCCGGTCGTCCTCTTGGGAATGGGATTCGCCGCCGACTACCTCTCGCACGCCAGTTCAGACCATCCTCCCACGCGCAGTGACACCTCGGCCAGATGGGGAGCAGCCCTCACCTCCGTCTCGGTCTTCGTACTGTTGGGCTTCGCCGAGTTCCCGCCGGCGAAATACACAGGTCAACTGCTTGGCATCAGCATCATTCTCTCCGTGCTGCTAGCCACCGCACTCTCGCTCACCCATGTGAAGCGACCGAACTCTGATTGCGAAGAATGATCCGACAGGTAGCCGATGGTTCAACCCGATTTTCTGTGGGAACTGACCTCAGCCCCAGTATCTCCTCGTTCTAGCGTATGTCAACTCTGCATCGTGGATGGTTCGAAGCAAGACCTCTCGGTGATTCTTCGGGACTCTGCGCAGAATGCGGGTAGCGGTGTCTTCACCGACACCTCGCGCCATCAGGCAGATGAGTGCCTCAATGCCTCGCTGTTGCACGATTTGCGCGTTCCGCTCCATGCGGACCCTTGTCGGCCCCTCCTCTGATTTGACCCACTCCGCCAGCCGTTCCTCCAGCCCTTCCCGAGCCGCGGCCAGCATCCTACCACCACATTCACAGGTAGTGTGTTTGGCACCGTACATCGCCACGCGCGTGCGTATTCGAGAACCACAGGCGAGGCAGATGAGAACTGCTCGCTCATTCATCAGTCGCTCCTCAAGTCGAACTCTGACCTCTTCATCGGACCAGTTCGGGAGCAGCAGGTCACGCTCTGAACGGGGCGATATTCCGAGTGGACCAGAGGCGGTGTGCTCGATTGTGACGGCGCCCGCTTGAATTGCCCGGAGCAGGTCCGCGGCGCCATCCACATCCATTCTCTCGTGGAACAGCTTGTCCAGCGCCTCGTCGAGGAGGGGTGTCCCTCTGTAGCGATTGATGATGCCGTTGAGATTGACCTTTCGCGGGTCGATTCCCCTACTCAGCACCCCGAATGTCTTGCAGACATGAACCAGTCTCGCCCTAAGTTGCCTACCGTTTGGAATGGTCATTCGCATGATGCCGTCAAGTGCCTCAGGAGGGGTCTCCTGCAACCAGCGGACCATCGACTCCGGAGTCAATCCCGGGACGTTGAATGAGATTCGGTAGGGGTCGATTACCACCATACCTACCTTCCCATCGATGGTGCTCGCCATCGCTTGTAGGAAGTGCGCCAGCGCCGAGTTAATCTTGCTGCCGTGACAGCAGTTGAGAATCACAGCTTCCGTGCGGTCCTCGATGGTCAGAAGCCGGGAATGGGGAATCGAACCGGTCGCTTCTAGATGGCCAGCGATGCTTTCGGTCAATGTTCCAAGAGAGGCATCACTCAGAGGGTAGTCGGATACTTGGAGTGGCGGTGGAAGTTCAGCCAACCACGCTTCGGTCACCAGATCGAACCTCGTTTCATCCTCAGGCGGCAGAAACCACTCGTTTTCGCGGGCAATGGCGAGTCTCAGTTCACCAACTTCCCGCGCCACTTCGGCAGGCACCGGGGGAAGTTCACCCATCCATTCCGGGGCGGAGCCCTGTTCGGTCACCGGGGCGACCAGCAACTCACTCCTGTCGGGGTCTGCTTCGACCACCACCCAAGTTCGGCCGGCCATCACGAAGCGACCGGGAGCCCCATCCTCGGAGCCTCCGGCGTTGTCCAGCGAGAGCACGAAGGTCTCGTCGAGGTTGCCGATGATTCGGCGTGTTACAGCGTCCCTCACCGAGTAGCGAGTCTCGTCAGCAATCATGCTCAGATGTTCAATCATGTAGGTCCGGGCGCGGCCGCCAGCGCTGAACCATCCAGCCTTCAGGTGTTCTGGCAGACCAGCCTTCAGTGCACCACTCCAGCGCTCCTTCTCCGCCTTGCTCGCCAACTCCAAATCCTCCAGTTTCGGTCGCTTCTCGGGTAGGGCAGGGTTGCCCACTCCAATCTGTTCCCAGAGTACAGGAGGCCATTTTAGGGGGTCGGATTCAGTCGGTTTTTCGACCAATTTCAAGAGGTAGCGGTCCGCGAGGATTCGCAGGATGTGCAGGACTTCCCTGTCATCGAGTTCGTCGAACAGCCGGACTCTCCGAAGAAGTTCTGCCGCTGCGTTGAGCGGAACGATCCTCTCCGCGAGGGCGGTTAGGACCAGTTGGTTGGCGGCGACTGAGCGGGGCATTGTTCTCCACTCGACAGGTTCGAGTTCCGAGTTCATCGCTCTGCGGGCGATGACCGCTGCCTCGCTGACATCGTCTGTCTCCCAACAGAGGAGCATTCCGCGGCTGGTTCCCTCAAGAGTGTGCTCAGCGCGGCCGACTCGCTGCAGCATTCTGTCCACGGCGCGCGGGCTGCGCAACTGGTGGACCTGTTTTATTGAGCCGACATCGATACCGAGTTCAAGACTGCTGGTGCAGACTAGACCGTGCAAATCCCCCGCCTGTAGGGCTGCCTCCATCTCTTGTCTGGTGTCGGCGGCGAGTGAGCCGTGATGGACTCCGATGCGAAGGTCTTCATCGAGGGTTGCGATTCGCTGCGACACCGTTTCTGCTGCGTTCCTTGAGTTGACGAAGATGAGGCAGGGTGCAGTTTCTCTCACCTTGGCTGTGAGCCGGCGGAGGGCGGCGAGACCACGCGGCTTCACCCGAAGTTCCAGTGAGAGCGCTCTATCCTCTGCAGTTGTCGGCTCTGTAACCACCTCAAGGTCAATCGGGCGGGGCGCTGCTGCCACGCAGGCGCGAGCGGTTGGTGAAAGCCAACGGGCCACCTCATCGGGATTTCCGACCGTCGCCGAGAGTCCGATTCGCTGGACGCGCCTGCCGCACAACTCGTCGATTCGCTCGAGCGCCACCAAGAGTTGTGAGCCTCGCTCTGACGCTGCGAGGTCGTGGACTTCGTCGATGACCACCGCTTGTAGGTTGGCCAGCCCTTCGCGGAGCCGACTTCCGAGCAGCAGGAGTTGGCAGGTCTCCGGTGTGGTGACCAGAAGGTGAGGCGGATTTCTCGACTGTCGAGTGCGAGCTGACTGTGGGGTGTCACCGTGTCTGACATCGGTGCGGAGTCCAGCGGCGGTACCCAACTCTGAGAGCCGCCGCTCGACATCCCGATTGAGGGCTCGTAGCGGGGTGATGTAGAGTATGCAGAGCGGTGTCCAATCCTGTTCAACCGTGTTTGAGAGTAGCGGCAGCGCCACCGCTTCGGTCTTGCCGCTCCCGGTGGGGGCGACCAACAGCATGTCGTGGCCCTGTTGGAGGTCGGCCTGGGAAGCTGCCTGAATTGGAGTGGGTGTCCATCCTCGAGAGTCGGTGAGGTTCCGGAGAGCCGGGGTCAGATGGTCAAATCCGGGAGCCGAGTCCTCATCCTTGCCCAAGTGCCCCTCTCCAACAGCCGATGCGAATCGCCGGTGCTGAAAAGCCCGCCGCTCCTAATGCCGCCCTAAATAATGTGGCTCACACCATGGGTCCGAGAGCTTCAGCGACCAAGTGGCAAGAGGGTCATTCGCCGTCGTAATTGTCGTCGTCATCGTATTCGTCGTCATCTTCGTCGTCGTAGTCGTCGTCATCCTCGAACAGCATGTCATCCTCGAACAGCTCCGAGCGTCCGGTCAGGGCACCCTTCATGCTGACGAATGCGACAATCGGTAGAACGAGCATTGCGATGATGATTCCAATCACCGCGAGCATGTTCTGACGGGCGTTCTCAACCCATCCCATGCCCCACATGTACTCGACCGAGATTCCCACCGAGGCGCTGTTGTCAGTCTCATCAACTTCGGTAATGTCGTTGTTGGCATCAACCACTACTCGAACTCTGTCGACTCCCTCGACAGCCTCCCAAGTGGCCGAGATTGGAATCGATTCGTCGCTGATTCCGTTGAGGATCTGTGTTGCGAACGGCTTCTCAGAATCGCCGGAGTAGAAGGCGACCTCGAAGCTGGTTGATGTGTCACCACCGAGGTTCGCTATCCAAGCGGTCACTTCGACTGACGCCCCCTCAGCGACCCGTTCCCTGTCAGCTGAGATGCGCTCAATCGTCAGTTGGGCACCGAGTGCCCCAAACCTGACCCACTGCAATTCGTTGTCATCGTCGAGCGCCACCGGCTCTCTAACCGGGTCACTCTTCGAGTTGCCCTCGGTTGCCAGCGGGTTGCCCGCAGCATCCCATCCCTCTATCCAGAAGCCGACGACATAGTCCTGCAGTGGCGGGTTCAAGCCGTCACCAACTAGGTCGACGGTCCCTGTCCAAGTGATGGCGTGTCCCTCTTGTAGCATGCCGAGTTCCTCCGAACCCGATGCGATCTGTCTCTGATTCTCGTCACGCATCAGCCAGTGCACCCATTGTGGACTGCCCGAAAGGTCAGCATCCTCTGAGCCGATGAACTTGACTGGAACAGCGGTGAGTGTGCTCTGGTTCGCGATGTCGATGATGTCGATTGGTGCAAGCCGTTCAAGCACTCTAGGTGGCGCGTGGTCGACATGCACCTGCAAGGTGGTCGACACGGTGTTCATCGTCATGTCCTCGCCTCTACCGGGTATGTTTCTGATGCCGGCGAGGAAGGTGCGTGTCTCGCTTGAAGCGAGTGCCGGTGCAGCGTCGAGCGGCACCTCGATGCTGAATCCACCATCTTCCGTGAGACTGCCGTCAGACCAGTATTGAACTCCGTCAAACACCTCGATGGTGATGCCGAGGTTGCGAGGCGCCGGCATGTTGGAGCCTTCGTAGATAATCCTGCCCGACCAGCGCAGTCGGTCGGTGGGAACGACTCTGCTTCCATCGAACACAGGGCCGGTCCGAGGCGCCTGTACATCATTGACGACATAGGTGTCAGCATCGAGCACGAGGTCGTTCTCGACACGGAATGTGTGCTCAGTGAAAATCCTCCGAGTGATGTCGGGGGAACCTAGTTGCTTGTACTCAAGTGCCACATCACCCAGGTCAGCGTCAGGCCAATCCCAGGAGAATTTGAAGCCGAAGGTGACCATTATCCAAGGCAGGCCGGTTTCGTTGGTGGAGACGGATGCACCGCAGGTGGAGTCCTCTTCGTCGTTGCAGGCAGGGTCGATGACGAGGTATGCGTCATCAGTCCAGAAGGTGTTGTTCCGTCCGCTGTAGGACAACTTCTGCTGGTCTCGCTCGGGGTCTGGTCCCTCAAAGTCGAAGATGAGTGAGATGTCCTCGAAGTCGATCAGACCATTCGCGTCCACCAACCCGAGGGTCAGGTATTGCGTGGTTCCTGCGAAGGCCCGTTCTCCATCATCGTGGCCAGACCAATGCAGTCCGGTGAAGACCGCATCCATGTCTACACGGGAGCGGTAGGTGACGAGGTCATACTCGAACCCGGGTCCATCATTTCTGTTGAGCGCGTTGCCAGCAGGGTCGGTTCCGGTGACATAGTAGGATACTCGGGCCATGTTCGGATTTCCGGTATCGTCAATCGTCGCGAAGAACAACTTGTCATCATCAAGAGTCGCATTGACCATCGTCCGATTCATGTATTCTGAAGCATCGGGGTAGCCGTTCCGGTTACTGTCGTGGTCCGCCTCAACCCAATAGTGTAGGGTGAGTTCTTCTGGGCTTCCCACGGGATCGAGGATTCTGATTCTAATCTGCTTGTCCCACTCGCCCGCTTCGTAGGCGTTGTCGGCAGGCAGTGCACTGATTAGCTCTGGCGGGCTTGCATCGATTCGGATGATTCGCTGCCAACTCGAGTTGATTGGGAGGACCTTGAGAGGGTCGCGTGGGTTGTCAATCTGTACCTCGTAGAAGACCCCATCAGGTCTGTTGATCGAGTCCATCGGCACGGAGATGAAGAACTCTCCATACGCATTGGAGCGGTCCTTGGCCTGACTGAAATCGCCTTCAGGAGTTCGCTTGATGACCTCTACGTCAAAGGTCGAGTCGAGTGGCGCATCCTCTGTGCCGGCGTACCAAACCGCACCTTGGAAGTGGAGGGTCTCTCCCGCTACCACCCAGTCATAATTCTGCACATCCTCGCTCAACACAAAGCCATCGTTGTCTCGCACCTTCATCCATCCTAGTCCATAGGACTGGTTGACCAAGATTCCAGCAGGTCCGGTGCTCAGGGTCATCGGTGAGTAGCCGGTGTCGTCCGTGCAGGCGACGCGGAATCCTACGTTGTTCTGCTCAGGGAACTCGGAGGTCACCGAGAAGGCCCAATGAATCTCAAGGATGCCGTTGCTGTTGTTGACCCAAGTGGAGGCAGCATTCGGTGTGATCCAATCATCGGGGTCATCGTCGACAAGAGTCCCATCATTCTGCCAGGTGAGGCTTGGCGCACCCGAGGAAGGTTGAGCGATGAAAGTCAACTGGGCCTGAGTTATTTCGATGGCATTCTCTCCGATGACATGTCGGGTCACGACTTCGTAGGTGTCAATCGTCTCATGGAGGACGATGTCCTCATCCCAACTGATGTCCAGATTAACAGTCTGCATCGTGTAGGTGATGCTGAAAGAGTCGATGGTCACCGTTCCCGCAGCCTCTGAGGAGATGTGTATTGGAATCATGATGGTTCCACTGCCCTGATTGGGAATCAGTAAATTGAAGGCGTTGACGAGAGAATTGCCGGAGGCTGTCGTCGAACCGAGCAGCGAGTTTGTATGGGTCCATTCATTGCTGCCGTCTCCACCGATGTCCAACTTGACATTCTTTGGAGCGTTGGAGTAGATGGCGACATTGAAATCAGTCAGAATGGGACTGTAGGCGTTGCTGGCCCCGCCTGCGTAGAGATAGAAGCAGAGCGTGAGGTAGGTGATAGACGACGGGAAGGAGATGGTATGACCGGGATAATTTACGTTGTAGGTGGTGCTGCTGCACGAGGTGGTGCCGGTCACCCACTTGATCACCATTGAGGAGCCACCCGCCGTGCTGGCGTTCCACCATACCGTGGCGGCGACTGGAGCGACAGAGCCGCCGAAGTAGGAATACAGCCGCATGTATCCACTGCTGACATACGAACCCCGATAGAGCAGTGAAACGGTGTCTATGATGGGGGTGTTGGAACTGTTGGTGCTGTTGAGGTAGGCGCGCCAGCCAAGTTGTGAGCCGGCGTTCGCGAATGTGATCTTAGTGCCCAGTTGCGCCCGCTTCCAGGTGAGGCCACCGTCGTTGGTCGCCTCCAATTCGACGCTCGTACCGCTGGGCTTCCAGGTAATCGCCGTGGAAAGCGTGATCTCGTCGGTTGGCGCAGTGGAGCTGATGGCAGATGAGGTGACGATGCTGTTCGATGTGGTAGGCGTCCCGACTGAGTAAGCCACCGACCGACCTGTGACGTATATCTTGTGAGTCGAGCCGCTCGGGCAATTTGCTAGCCGGTAGCAGACCCAGCCCAAGGTGCTGTCATCCATCGACTCGAGTCCGAAGTGTGCGCGGTCAGGGAACAGGACATCTCCCTGATGCTCTGGCCAGATGTTCGTCTTGAGGAAGATGGAGTGCCAATTCTTCGCCTTGCAGTTGACATTGGTAGTTACGTAGGTGCAGTAGATGTTGACGGTCACCCGGTCTCCCGCAACGTCTAGACCTGCAGGTTGGCCCTTGCCGCTTGGAATGGACATCAGCAGCCAGTTGCCGGTCTGTGTGTAAGGCGCACTGCGGTTCACCGCCCACAGATAGTAGGTGTAGCTGCCACCTTGGTAGTAGTTCATCAGGAGATACATCTCGTTGTCCACGGGGTCGAATGCGACTCCTCCGACTCGGTAGGTTCCACCCCCCCAATGCTGCTGACAGGCCATCGTACCTCCAGTGGACGAGGGGGTGATGGTCCACTTGGCGAGGTAGTTGTAGTTCCAGGTCGCTGTCCAAATCGTGTTGCTCCCGTCGCCGGTCATGTCCGAGACATATGCCAATGCGAGGGTGGTGCAACTGTTCCACTGTATCGTCATCGTACCTATTCTGGTGCCAGTGGAGGCGTTGTAGCGGTGGACGTTCGGCTG
>DAVI01000107.1:45665-46192 GCA_002505495.1 Euryarchaeota archaeon UBA59
TTGGCCATTGGCCCTGCGTAGTTCCAAGTGCCACCCGACATCGTCTCGGTCGTCGCGGTGGTCGCTCCGATCAGGTCGCTGTCAGCATTTCCGATGGCGCCACCGGTTGTGTTGTGTTGGGCTCCGCCAAGGCTTGAGATGTCGCTGCTCGAAGTCAGGTCCCAGGTCGCCTCGGTGTCCATCGGGCGGAGGAAGGCCTCGTCGTTGTCGATGTTGATGCTGTAGCGCCAGTCACCGGCGAAGTATGGCACGTTCATGGCACCATCCACGGTTGATGGGCCACCGAAGTCAGAATTACTGCTCGCATTTGCCCAGGAGGTGGTGGATGCTTTGCCCGAAATCGTGAACGAAGCGCCACTCACCTCGGCGCCGATTGGCATGTTCACTCCGGCGGTGTTGGCACTTCCCATTTGGGTGAAGGTGTTGGTGAAGGTGGTCGTGCCATCGGTGAATTGAGTCTCTGTGGTCGCGGCGATTGCAAGAGGGGTGAGGCTTGCCAGCAACATCACCAAGGCCAATGAAATTGG
>DAVI01000107.1:46206-51176 GCA_002505495.1 Euryarchaeota archaeon UBA59
GTTCCCTACGGAACCGCCTCAAATCGCATTTCAAGTTATTCACCACTCGTCTCGGACCATGTTTGGCGAAAGCGTAAGAGAGAGGGGGCGTTCGAGGGGCCGGAGAGGGTGCAGGTGGTTCGCTCGAGAAAGAAGAAAAAGAAGTCGTTGTTTCAGCCATTGACAGACTGGTGGGATGAGCAGAGGGACCGCCATTTGGTACTGCTTGGAATGTTTTTCACGCTCGGCACCATGATGCTTGTCTGGGCGATAGTCTTCTTCGCTTTCCTCTCATCGAATGTGCAGCAGGAGACGAATGAGTGGGCGAAGTGGAGCACTTTGACTTGGGTAGGGGCATTCCTAGGTCTCGTCTCGACTATTTTCATAGCGCCGGAGTTCTTCCATTATCTCGCTCACTACAACACCCTCCAGGAGATTCTCGCGACCGACTCGCGCGCTGAGTTGGCGCAGCGGGAAGCCGAGGCCCGAGATGCTGTCAAACTACTAGGTGGACAGTGGCTCGCCAGATTGGAGTCCAAGAAGGTCGAACTCGGAATGAGAAAATCGATGCCGGCCGGTCTCGAATTGATTGAGAGTGAGGGCGGACAATTGCTTGGAAGTTGGTGGGGAACCGAATCCTCGCGACTCTCTGAGAGATTTCAGAATGTGGAGATGTTCAAAGATTCAGGAATCAACAGGATTCTGGCTGGTACAAGCATCGTCGGCCTGATATTCTTCCTGTGGAATGCCGTCCATGGAGTGGCGCGCGAAACGGAAGCATCTTCGCGCAACATGACTGTCGATTTGACCGGCATCGTGACCGGCGCTGAATACAACGCCACTTGGGCGCCACACTTCGACCTGATTGGTGGAATGCTGATGATTTTCTTCGGAACTATTCTCTACATGACTTCGCCAACCCCTGATGACTCATCCTCCGACGAGGAGGAGTGACGGGGCTGGAAGCGATGAGCGGCGGCTGGGGCTGGATTCGAGAGGGGCTGCTCGCCATTGGCTTGATTGGCCTGTTGGTCTGCGCTCTCTGGGTGGCGACCGGTTCACTTCCGCCTATGGTGGTGGTTGAATCCTCCTCAATGATGCACGCTGAGGAGGGTGAGGTCGGAGCAATCGACCCGGGAGACCTCGTCCTTGTGATGTCAACCAGTCGGAGAACGAATGTGATCACCTATGCCGAGGCCGCAGATGCTGGAAACCGATTCGAAGGTTGGAGTTCACATGGTGACCTCGGAGATGTCATCATCTACTCCAAGAACGGCGGTTCAGACACACCGGTAATCCACCGCGCGATGTTGGAAGCGGTTGCCAACGGGACCCTATCTCCAACCGACAGAGAGCGTGGACTCTGCCCAACCGGCGGGAGCTGGGACCCAATCTCGCTGGATGCGACTGGTGAGCGCGGAACCTGTGTGCTAACCTGGGACGCGCCCGGAACAGACCAATTGAATGTTGAAAAAATCAATTGGACTTTTGAGAGTTACACAACCTGTCCTTCAAACCCCCACGGGCTGATGGTTCAGGGGTGGGACCCGGGCCATGCGGGATTCCTCACGCTCGGAGACCACAATCGCTGTGATGTCGATCAGGGCCAAGCAGCCTACCCGCTCGCAAATGGGCTCACTGACGAGAATGGAAAGCCGGTGCAAGCGGTCCGCTCTGACTGGTTGGTGGGAGTTGCTGGTGCGGAGATTCCTTGGCTCGGGACCGTCAAGTTGGCTGCCTCCTCCAACTCTGGTCAAGTCACCACCCACTCATGGCAGATGTTGGGGGTGAGCGCGGTCGTTCTGTTGCTTGGAACATATGCCCTGGAGCGGGCCACTCAGCGTTTGATGTCAAGCTCTCCAGAGGTGGCGCAAGCCACTTTGGAAGAGAGTATCAAAGGTCGAAAGTCAGGTGGCGGTGACGACGCTGAATCCGGAAACTCCGGAGGTCTGGTTGACGAAGACGATGCCGGCGAATCAGAAGAGTGAATCAGACGAGCATCGGTATGACGATGAGGGCGATTATCATCATCAGGATGACGAGGCTAGACATTCGAGAGGCCTTGTTTGCCATCTCTTTGACTTTCATCGGATGCCATTTCGTCACCTTTGCCAGTTGACTGAGATGGTCGTGGAGGCGGTCGCGTAGCAGATGACCGCCATCGAATGGCAGCAGGGGAATCAGGTTGGCGAAGCCGAGCAGGACATTCATCCAGGTAACCCAGAAGAGCAGGTGTATCACTGCGAGAAGGCCATCTGTGCCGAGAGGGAAATCGCCTGCCGAAAGCAGTTCCAACTCGTTGGGATGCATGATTTCACCCTTGTATTCGAGGGGGCTGTAGATGATGGTCATCGGTTGGGCGGCGAACCCGAATACGGTCGCGAGGACGCCGCTCGGTGCATCGTTACGCAATGGGCCTGCCAACCGCTGTGCGCCGACATCATTCGAAGAGAGTCCACTCACGCCCAGAAAAGCGTCTCCTTCCGAGATGCCGTACAACTCCAACACTTCCGGGTCCGTCCCACGTTCGACTTCGTACAGGTACTGGTCAGCAAGGGTCACGCTGAAGGTGCGCTCGGTCCTCTGACCATCAGCGTCTGTTTCCGAAAGAACGGTCAATTCGATGACATCTCCAGCGCGGTGAGAGTCGAGAGCATCTGTCATCTCGATGTAGTCTGTCACCGCTGTTCCATCCACATGGGTGATGATTTCCCACGGAGCGAGCCCAGCCTCCGCCGCTGGTTGTTCTTCGATGATTCCGGTGGCGTGTACGCCGGGGATTGCGGCGACGAATTGGTTTGCGAGAACAGCCATCAGCAGGAAGCAGAAGAATGAGGCGTAGATGTTCACCGCGGGACCGGCAGCGAAGACTCGCTGTCTCTCTCTGCTCGGTGCCCGCATCAGTTCGTCTGCCTGCGGCTCCGCGAAGGCGCCGATTGGCACCAATCCGATGATGAGCAGGCCAAAGTTGCGGACTCTAATCCCGTGTGCGCGTGCGAGGATTCCGTGTCCATACTCGTGGATGACCAGAGCGATGACCAATCCGGCCAGCCCCCAGCCGAGTGGAATTGTCGAGGAGACGCCGGGAATCAGCAACATGTCCGAGGCTGAAGCGGGTTCGATTGCAGATGGATTGAGCATCGTCAAGATGAATGAGAGCAGGAAGAGAACCACTACGACGACGCTTGCGAAGCGGCAGGTCCAGAGGCCGACCTCACCAAAACCACGCCAGAAGGCTCGGGGGCGGGAAATCGTCTCCAAGACTCGCTGACCCCGCTTGATCCGTACCATCAGTACGATGCCGAGGATTCGACTGGCGTCCCACCTATCGAGAACACCGTACTCCTCCAATACCTTGAGCAGAATGTACCAGACGACGATGAGCGCCAGGGCTGGGTGGATTTGGACCGCTACAGCAGTGGCCAGTACGATGAACACCAGTTCACGTGTTCGATTGCGCGGCGGGCTCGCCTCGTTCGCCATAACCGTCCTCCGCTCCCTCCCCCCCTCGGCACTTTACAAACTGTCCGCGGCCGAGGAGCCGCAGCGCTGAAAGCGGAAGGCAGTCACAGCGCCCTCATGGCAGTGGAGGCGGCGGCTCCAAGTGACAGGCGAACCGTCGAGCGTCGCATCTCCGACTTGAAGCGGGAGCGAGACTCGGTTCGCAGGATGCTTGAGCAGGCTTCGCTGAAGCGGGTAAAGCGAGAAGTCCAGCGTCAGAGCAAGACCATTGAAGAGGCTGAAAAGGACCTCAGCGGCGGTAAGTAAGCCGCCCCTCGGTCGGAGAGAAGAGAACCATCAGAGGCGGAAACGCTTGATCCACTCCGCCTTCGGCTCGTGGTAGGTAGCGGGAATGTCGGGCTTCTCTTCTTCCTCCAACTTTACCCACGAGTCACTCCGAGCGCGCAGGGAGGCGGCGGTCTGGCCGTAGGACTCCTCGTCACGGCAGAGCAGGGAGAGGAATCGGTGTAGGGGAAGACCGGCATCCCAGTCGAGGTGGGGTCGTCCACTCTTCGTGAGCGTCAGGGCAGGTATGCGGCGAGCGATGATGGCGACTGGCCCAGTGAGCGTGGTGGTCTCAACTCGCAGGAGTCTCCAGGAGTCGCCGCGAACACCCTTTAGTCGGAGCGCATAGAGTGGCATCAAACCGCATCTCTCACCCTCTTTCTGCAGATCGAGATATTGCTCCCAAGTCCGTCCTGAGAGGTAGTTTTTCTTGTCCTTGCTGGTCTTCACTTCAATGGGGAATGCGACATCTCCCCGAACCGCCAACAGGTCTCCAGCCCCAGCAGTTCCAGAGCCAGCTGCCCGAACCACGAGGAAGGGTCGTCTGACTACCTGCATAGCGCGCGCTTTTTCGGAGGGTGTACAGGAGCGAGTCACAGCCCTCACACCATCGGGAGAACCGATGAGAACGGCGCGCAACTCCCTCTCGTATTGGGAGGTCATCGCCGGGCAGGGTCGAGGTAGCGTTCAAGACCACTTCGGCGCGAACAGACCTTCGCGAGTCAATTGGGAGGGTGAAGCCGAATTTGCGTAACATGGCGATTTGGTCGTTTAATAGCAATTATCTGTACTCGATGACCGCAATGATTGAACTACGGCGAGTGAACAGGGTCTACCGTGGGCGGACTGGTGGTGAGGACGGCGGACTTCCGCCTCGCATACTGTCTGATGAGAGAATTGAAACGGCGCCACATCAGTTTCATTCAGATTCCAGCCAACTCTCCACTCCCCCCGGAATGCTCGGTCTGGCTCGGAAGCGAAGAGGAAGTTGCATCCAGCAACCTCGGAAAGGGGGTTGCCTGTGACTATCCGGATGTCTCGGTGGCTATCGAGCGGGCACTGCACCTCTCCACCACACAGGATTCCGTACAGATTCTCGCCTTCGGCATTGACCCCGGTCCTCGCCCGGGTTTGGCATGGATTGCCGATGGCAAGCCGCTTGGAGTCGAACAGATGGAGGGAGTCGACGAAACAGTCGATAGGAT
>DAVI01000107.1:51275-52643 GCA_002505495.1 Euryarchaeota archaeon UBA59
TGTCCAACATCTGTTTGGCACGCGGGTTGGATGTCGAGCGGGTCGACGAGCGGCGGACCTCGGTAGGTACGCCGCGCCATCAGCATCATCACTCGGCTGCTCGAATCGCAAGGATGGCCGGGGAACAGGTCACCAGTCGGACGCCGGTTCGGCCGACTCAGGGCGAGGTGAAGGAAATTCAGAGGCGCAGCCGTCGGGCGAGCGAAGGGATGCTGACACTACCCAACGAGTTGGCCCAGGCGGTTGCAGTCGGGCGTTTGTCGATGGTCGAGGCGTTGGATGAGCAGCGCCGGCGACAAGATCCCACCTTTCCTTGAGGGTGGTTACTTCATCGCCTCATCTCCTGCTGGTGGTCGGGCCACCGTTGGGCTCAAACCTGTTCGCTGAATCCGCGGAGTCACCGCGAACGTGGTCTAACGGTATGACGGTGGCTTCCCAAGCCACCTGCCCGGGTTCGACTCCCGGCGTTCGCATTGGATGCTGGTGCATCACTCCCTTTGGGAGTGGGGGCGAGTTCAAATGCCGAACCCGTTTCGCGGGCTTCGATAGCATGACTGACTGGCCTCAACTCGAACCAATGCCGAACCAACTCGTCAACTACGGCGTGACTGAAAACGGAATCGCCATCATCGAGCTCTGCTCTGATTCAGCGGGTGATCCGTTGGTCGAGGGGAAGACCTCGGTCAACACCTACACCCACGCAATGATGCGTGACATCGACGAGGCGGTCCTGCGCGCCCGCTTCGACGACGACGTCACAGTCATCGTCATGACAGGACATGGTGACAAGTTCTTCTCTGCAGGTGCCAGCATCTCGATGCTAGACTCGGTCACTCCCGGATTCAAGTACTTCTTCTGCCTTCACGCAAACGAGACCCTGAGCCGCCTTGAGCAGACCCCCAAGTTGGTCATCGCCGCACTAAACGGACACGCCATCGGCGGCGGTCTGGAGATTGCAATGGCCGCCGACATCCGCATCGGCCGCAAGGACGCCGGTCAGGTAGGGCTGCCCGAGGTATCTCTCGGAGTGCTCGCCGGAACCGGTGGCACAGCCCGACTCACCCGCCTCGTCGGCAAGTCGAAGGCGATGGAGATCATGGTAACAGGTCGTAAGTTCTCCTACGAGGAGGCAGCCGAGATGGATCTAGTGCACGACGTCTGGGATGGAGACTCCAACCAGTTCAAGCAGGACATTCTCGACTACGCCGGCCAGTTCACGCTGCCGTTCGCCGCAAGCAAGGCGATTGGCAACATCAAGCGCAGCGTGCAGAGCGGCATGGAGATTCCACTCGAGTACCACTTGGCGCTTGAGCGCGAACTTCAGTCCGACCTCTTCCAGAGCAAGGACGCCAAGACCGGAATCGCCGC
>DAVI01000058.1:0-2656 GCA_002505495.1 Euryarchaeota archaeon UBA59
CAGAAGAATTCTCCGAATGCATGACCAAACACAAGCAATGGGTTCCTGATTACTGATCTAATCAGGGGTACCCTCTAGTTAGGCGGAATCCAATCCGTTCAGGGCTTCAACTGCCAACACAATGTCGCCTTGTTCCCAGAAATCCACCGCGATGAAGTTGGGAATCTGCCCCCACTGCTCAGTACAATTGTCTGCCCGCTCGACTATCACCGGAACCTGATTGGTGGCGTTTGACGCTGACTCTGACGAGATTGGGTCCGTCACATAGTGGTCGAGCCAGCGTAGTGAACTCGAGAGATTGCCGCGTGTCAGCTCACAGTTGAAGTAGGCCGAGTCGTTGAACCCCCAGTGTGTCTTTGCCATGTAGTCGGCATCGTAGTGGTACCACGGAATGTCAACCTCGGGTCGGTCTTGGCTGAACAGTATGACTCGCTCCCCGGATTCAATCAGAGAGGCCAGAGAGGGCCAGGGTGCACCCAGCTCCTGTGCGTGGAAGTAGGGGGTGAGGTTGGTTGCATCGGATTCGTTCGCCACGTCCTGGGCCGTCACATAACTCTCGAGAGTGATGACCAGAACCGCGAAGGAGTTGTTCTCAAGGAAGGATACTACCTCTAGGAAAGCGTCCTCCAATGGCCAACTCCCGCTGATAAAGCAGGGGTGGAGAGGGTAGTCGTAGCCACCGTGACAGAGCATGGTCTGGTTGTTGTATTCGTGGACGTCGAGGTTGATGACTCGAACGCCACCCTCCATTTGCGCCGTGATGTTGGTGCGCTGGCTGCCGCTCACGAGGTTGTGGTTGCGATCAAAGGAGGCGTGAGAGTTGTGGGTGGTCGCCCAGACTGTTTCGCTCACGCTACGGGGGCAAAGTTCGCGGAACTGGTTGCAGGCCGGCGCTGAGAGTGCATCCTCGGGGTCCCAACCGTTGTCCAGCTCCCAACCCGTGGTGAAACCGTCGCCATCGTGGTCGATATTCGGGTCAAGCGGCTCCGGTTCTGGCTCCGGTTCCGGCTCTGCCTCAGGAATTGGGTCTGACACGCCGATTTCGGAGGACTGCAAACATCCCGCAAGCCCACTGCCGACCAGCAGTAACATCAGTACGAGGCTCGCTACCTTCCGCATCGCTCCGCGGAGGGCGTCGGATTAACTGATGTTGTCGACTGAGTCATCTAGAGGTGATGGAACCAAGCAGTAAGAGAGGCAGAATCAGGAATATCATTCCATCCTTGGGTACGCAGGGTGTGAGTGCCTGCTGTTAATTCATTCAACTGTTGCTCCAACTCATCGAGTGAAAGTTCCGATTTCGGCCGCCTAATCGTAGCACAATCGATAATAAAGAAACGCGAATAATCGTCTTTGAATTGGTCGAAATTCTCCTGTGCACCCGAATTTGATATCGCTAGATAGACTAGTCGGGTCTCAAATGTGAATAGTAGTCGCTCTCCCTTCGCCGGCTTGCCCCACCGAACATTACCCTTACATCGAAATTTACCGACCCTGTCCCGGTCAATCATGTTGGGTAGTTTGTTTTCGAAATAATTCACTACATCGTCCCATGAGTCGAATTCGGGGTCGCGGTTACTCAACTTTACAACTCTCATAATTTCACTTATCCATGTCGCCCAAAATGCTCGTCCAGCCGGTCGACATCCAACTTCAGCACGGTTGGCCTTCCATGCACGCACGCCCACGGATTATCAATGGTCCGCATGTCCTCAAGCAGGCGACGCATCTCTGCGATGGTCAGCGTCTGGTTCGCCTTGACCGCTCCGCGGCAGGAGCGCATGAAGGCAATCTCGTCGGCCAACCTCTCCGCCACATCAAGGGGTCCGTCGCCTCCTGACTCCTGCAACTCTCCGATCAGGTCCTCGAGAAACCCGTCGAGTCGCTCGTCCCCTGCCAACATGACTGGAACAGCGGTGAGTGAGAGTGTCTCATCCCCTTCGAACCGGAAGCCCAGTTCGGACAGTCTGTCTCGGGAGGCGTGTACCACGGAGGTCTGGACCGGAGATAGGTCAAGGGGAATCGGGTCGATGAGCGGTTGTGGCTCCCAGTTACCCATCTGGTGCCTCAGACGCTCATAGCGAACCCTCTCGTGCAGCGCGTGCTGGTCGACGACGTAGAGCGCACCGTCTCCTTGAGCGAGGATGTAGGAGTCTGCGAACTGCGCCAGCGGCTCCATCTCTGGGACCTCGGTGACATCAGCCTCAAGAGAAGATGGCTCGGGCTCATCCAATGGCGATACCGCGGACGAACGGTCGGAATACCTGTGCAACTCCCGCTCGGCGCTTGAGAGTGCAGGGGCGGTCGGCGCTTCTGGAAGTCCGGGCAACACCTCCTGGGCGGACGGTGCCGAGGAGACCGGCCGGGGCTTCGGTGCTGCCTTCACATCCTCCTTCGCCCCTTGGTAGAACGAGGTCTGTGTGGCCGGGTTCGGAGGTGCTGAGGCCGCCGCCCGCGATGCCCGCATCACCCATGAGGGAGCATCTCCCGGTTGGCGTGGTTCGGATTTCGGTCCATTTGGCGCGTCGACTGCGCCGAGCGGGAACTCTTCGGTCGGCTCCCCGCCGGTCGGCACCTGCTTGAGCGTGTGCTTGAGCGCTCGCTCCAACCGCTCGAGGACGCGCCATGAGTTTCGCAAGCGAACCTCTCTCTTGGT
>DAVI01000058.1:2894-3677 GCA_002505495.1 Euryarchaeota archaeon UBA59
TCGCCGGGGGCGTCGGAGTCCGCTGGTGGCGATTGGAGTGGGATGAGTCGCTCACTCGCTGCACCGAGAAGGTCGAAGAGGCGCTCTGACACTTCATCGGTGGCCGGCGTCTCAAGAATCGAGCGACCATCAACGGTCAGTCGGAATGAGACTCCGGGGTTGCAGAGTGCGTGCGAGACTACGACGTCGACGACCTGCGCCGTCTCTGTGGCGGGCCGACGCTGGAAGGCGAGTCTTGCCGGCTGGTTCGCGAACAAGTTTCGGACTCCGACGGTGGTCCCTTCTGCCATGCCGTGTGGCTCGACCTCACTGACTTCGCCATCGAATACTTCGATTCCCCTCCCGGCCTCTCCAACAAGCCTGCTGGAGAGTGTCAGATGAGAGACTGCTCCAACACTAGCAAGTGCCTCGCCGCGGAATCCAAGCGTCCCTATCGCCTCCAAGTCAGCCGCGACATCCAACTTGCTGGTGGCGTGACGAGTCACCGCGAGAGGCAACTCCTCTGCAGGAATCCCATGCCCATCGTCAATTACGGAGATGAGGTCGAAACCACCTCTCTGAATCTCGACGTGGATGCGCGTCGCACCTGCGTCGATCGAGTTCTCCAAGAGTTCCTTGACTACCTGGGCGGGCCGCTCAACGACCTCTCCTGCGGCAATCAGGCCGATGGTCTTGTCATCGAGTTGCTTGATTGGCGTCCTGCCAACAGTCTCGACGACTTTCACCCTCACTCCTCCATCCATTCATGCTGGCCGCGCAGGATTCCACGCAGTTCGTAGAGCA
>DAVI01000038.1 GCA_002505495.1 Euryarchaeota archaeon UBA59
TTCGGGCAGTGCACCGCGTGGGCCTTGTGGCCAGCGAGAATTCGCATCTCCCGCTTGGTCACCCAGCCGCAGTGGGCGCAGACCGTCCCTTCGGAGAAGTAGTCTATTGAGTCGAGGTATTCGATGGGATACATGCCATGTTTTGCATGGCAGTCGGCGACCTCCTTTCGGGTCTCACTGGTGTGAATGTGGAGTCGGCAACCGTGCTCCTTTGCCATTTCTGCCGCTTTGAGAAGAGTCTCCTCGCTGCAGGTGTAGATGGCGTGTGTTCCAATTCCGTACCCGACTCGCTCAGATGGGGGTGAGCCGCGTAACAGGGCATCCATTTTCTGCAGGGCTTCCGAGCCTCCCGAAGGATAGGAGGGGGTTGGGAAATCGGTGATGGGGCCACACGCCACTCCCCTCACTCCAGCCTCGATGAGCGCTTCAGCGACGATGTCGGGATGGTAGTACATGTCACAGGCGAAGGTGGTTCCAGTCGCAATCAACTCGCAGGCTGCTGCCCGTGTGCCGACTGCCACATAGTCTGCGGTCAGCCGTTTCTCAACGACGAAGATGTTCTCATTGAGCCATCTGTCAAGTGAGAGTCCTTCCCCCATACCGCGGTTGAGGACCATGCCCAGATGGGTGTGCCAGTTCTGTAGCGAGCGGGTGAGAAGTCGGTCTGATCCGTCAATGGTGGTGGTGACGTCCTCGTCACCGGTCGAGACAGTCCAAGTACCGTCGGGGTGGAGCAGGAAATCCCCTTTTTGGAGGCTACAATCGTGGTCGAGCAGCCTTGTTTTTGTGTAGCGAATGGTTTTGGCGCTGTCGTCGCTCATTCTGCCCGCCTCCGAGTTCGGCTCAATGCGGCTTCGGGGATGAGGGTTCCCACGGGCATTAACGGCTGAACTAACGCCAGAATGCGCTCGGATTCAAGAGGCATGGGCGTCTCGAACGGCTGCTGTCCATGTCCGACGACCCCTATCGCGTGCTCGGCGTATCGCCCGATGCGACCGATGCTGAGATCAAGCGGACCTACCGTAAGTTGGCTCGACAACATCATCCGGACAGAAACCCGGACGATGCCGCGGCAGAAGAGCGCTTCAAGGCGATTCAGTCCGCCTACGACACGGTCGGGAGCGCAGAGAAGAGGAAGAAGTTCGACGAGCAGCAGCGGATGGCATCGATGTTCGGTGGCCGCGGCGGTAGAGGCGGCGACTTCTCAAATGTTGAATTCAACTTCGAGGGTGGTGGAGGTGGCTTTGAGGACATCATCGCCTCATTCTTCAGCGGCGGTGGAGGCAGGCCAATCCCCGGTCAGGGTGGTGGAACCATCTTCGACCAACAAGGCCGACCTCGCTCGACCGGACAGCGAAAGCAGGAGCGAGGTGCGCACATCGAGGCGACCCTTGACCTCTCTCTCAAAGAGGCGGCCTCGGGAGTGAAGAAACCGTTCACAATCTCTCGTCAGAAGAGGTGTAAACCGTGCGGCGGCGGAGGTTGCGGGGAGTGCGTAGGCGCAGGGATTCTCAGAAAGACCAGCCAGATCACGGTGACGGTGCCACCCGCTGCCGAGCACGCCTCGGTGATGCGTCTCAAGGGGATGGGCCACGAGGCGAGAGGTGGGCCGGCGGGTGACCTGCTGCTGACTGTGAGAATCGACGCTGATGAAGGACGGCACTGGGAGGGTGGCCGTCTAGTCCAGACGGTGGCGATATCCTACAGCACCATGTTGCTCGGAGGCAAGATTCGCATCACAACACCGACCGCCAAGTTGGTCGAGATCGAAGTGCCACCAAACTCTCAGGCGGGCGACAGACGCCGACTTAGAGGCCAGGGCTACAACGGTGGGCCGCTCGATGTCGAGTTTGAACTCGCCGACATAGGTGAACTCACCACCGAACAACTCGCGGCACTCGAATCGCTGCGTGACAGCGGTCTTTGACCCCCAATTTGGGGGGGGCTCGGATTTCACCTATTCTTCATGATGAAGATGGGAAGAATGGACTCAACGAAGCGGCTAGGGCGCCCATGTTCCTTGTCTGAATCCAGACGCTGCCCTCTCCGGAGAAGTGCATGACCAACCCCTCGCCACCGAAGGCGAGCGACTTCAGGCCACCAACCTTTCCGACCTGATACTGGACATTGTCAGTGAACGCGACCACATGACCTGTGTCTACAGTGATTGTCTGCCCGGCTTGGATGGGTACTTCCTTGACCGCACCGAATGAGTTGTAGTAGACTCGGCCGGCGCCCGCTTCGGAAAAGGCGCGGATGAAGAAGGCACTCTCGCCACTGAACAGCCCCTTGAATCCCTGGAACTTGGTGTCGGTCTCGACATTGGTTGTGCAGGCGAGGAACGAACCTCCCTGAATGAACAGGTTCTGTCCCGGATTGAGGTCGAACCATGCGATGTCTCCCGGTGCCGAGGGTGCTAGACTGACCCAGCCGCCCGCCCCACTCGCGGTGAATGTGTTGAGGAAGAATGACTCACCTCCTACCATGCTCTTCATGACGTTCTTGAAGAAGCCGCCACCGCCCATTCCGGTCGTCATTTCAACGCCGGACTGTGCCACCATTGCTCCGGGCTCCGCTTTCACTGCCTCACCTGCGCCAAGCGTCAAGGTCAGCATACTGTAACTCGGATTGAACTCCAAAGTCTCTTGCATGTCTAGGTAGGGTCAACCTCTCCGTTTTGAGGGTATTGCCGAACATGAGTGCCTATCCAACGAGCCGAATTGATTGAATGCGGATGACTCCGCGCCCAGCATGAGGATTGGCCATGCGGGACTTCGAGCGAGTGGCGGACTTTCTCATTCCTCATCGAAGGATTGTCCACATCGTGGTGCTCGTCATATCACTGTTGATGGTCCCCGGAATGATACTCGCACTTTCTCCAATCGACATGGAATCCTACAACATGGAGTCTCCTGAGTTGGATGCGCGTGAGGTCATTCTCAAGGAATATCCAGCTAACGAGGTGACATCGGGATACGCGGTAATCATCCGCGACCAGTCCAAGGTCGGAACCGAGCCGCACTGGGTCTATGCTGATGAGTTTGCAGAATACGGCGGCGATGGAGTAGGTGTAGCTGAGCCTGTCGGTGGCATTCTCAATCTGTCCGTTCTGCGGGAAATCAGCACCAAGGCGGAGGCTGCGAGGGCAGATCCTCTATCCGAATTCTACCGGCCGATCATCTCTGACGTCACACTCGTGCAACACCATGGCGTTCTGACTCTCTCCGACCTGCTGCGCGTCTTCATGGCGAACGAATCTCTGCAGACACGGCCCAGTCTCTCGCCGATGGGAGTTCCGCTTCCACCACGCTCCAATTGGAGCGACTGTGGTGCCCTCGAATGCTTGATGTTCGAGGACGAGAACCTCACCCAAGCGCACATCGACCTAGCCACACAGAGATTGGCTACGGCGAGTGAGGGGACCTTTCTCCGCTGGCTGTCACGTGACAGAGCCTTCCTACCTGCTGCCGATGGTGGTGCGATTGGACCGGTCGGCGGTACCCTGTCGGAGGGAGGCACATGGGAGAATTCCAGTTGGGAGAGGGGGCGGTGGTCCGCTAGTTCCACCTGGATCATCATCCAGTTCGACAGAGGTGCGGCCGAGGCGGCGGGTTGGACCTTCGAGTGGGCTGAGGCGAGGGCGGAGGCCGGTTACGATTGGCAAGGGCTGCGGTTGGTGACAACCCCGCCGTCACGTGATTCCGAGTTCTGCACCTCATCTGTTGAGTCTGGGGAGGGGCCCTGCTCTTGGGAGTGGTCACTGATATCTCTCGAGCATGCCATGCGTGAGTCGGACGACCTGACGGTGACGATGGCGGTGGCCGAGGGAATCAACGTCGAGGTTAATCGGGAGTTGCAGGAGAGTATCATCTTGCTCGTAGCCATGATTCTCATCGTCATGCTCCTTCTCTGGGGAAGTCTTCGCCGCTGGTCCGATGTCGTCATCGTATCGGCCGGACTCGGTCTCAGCCTGCTCTGGATGCATGGGCTCATCGGTTGGGTCGGCCAATTCTCGTCGGGAATCGGCTATCCGGTGATAGAGCGAAGTCAGTTCAGCAATCTGCTGCCAATTTTGATTCTGGCACTTGGTATTGATGACAGTCTACACGCTCTGCATCGCTACAAGGAGGAACGCAGGAAGGGTGACTCTCCCGAAGCCGCCTGCCGCCTCTCCCTCTCCCGCGTGGGAAGGGCCATAATGCTCACCTCGCTGACGACAATCGCCGCCTTCTCGGCGAATCTCGTCTCCGACATTCCCGCTCTCCGCTCATTTGGCACCGAGGCTGGGTTGGGAATCGCCTCCGCCTTCATTCTCACAGGGCTCTGGGTTCCGCTCGTACGACTCGATTGGGACCTGTGGCTGCGAGGACGGGAGAAGTTGGTGGATGAGGATGTCGACAAGATTCACCTCATCCCAAGCCACTGGTTGGCGAACACCGCCAGCTGGTCGGCTGTTCTCGGCCCAATCGTCATCATCCTCGCCTTGCTGGTCACGGCATTTGCAACACCCATGATGCTCAGCCTCGAGGGTGACTTCAAGGCGGAGGACTTCTTCGACGAAAAGTCGGATTTCGCGGCGGTCGTCAGCCTCATCAACGAACGCTTCTACTCTGAGGGAGAACCCGCCGAGATTCTCATCGAGGGCGATGTCATCGACCCGCGGGTATTCCAGGCGATTGCAGAAACTCGGGCCAACATGGGACACCACAGCCCGGATGATCCGGACAAGTTCACAGTCACCGCTGACGGTTCAGTAGAGGTTCGCGGATACGACGAATTGGTCTACATGGGAATTCTCTCGATGGCTAACAACGTGACGCCGTTTGAGTTGGCAGGTTGGGACCAGTCAGTCCCCAAAGGGGGTGTGGATTGCGATACGACAACTTTCGGACTACCCCATCCCGATGACGAGGATTGCCTGCGATTCATGGTCGGTTTCATCTCTGTATACGGCATACCCGCCACCAACTCCACGCCTGGGCTTCCCGCCTCCGTGATGGGTCTGTACATCCAACCGGACAGGGAGTTGGACCCCACCAACCCTTCACTGGCGCTCGATGGAAGCGAGCCACAGTACGAGCGGATGCTGATTCGGTTCGGATTGCGTCAGCCAGAGCAGTTTCCGATGGTTGAGAGGGCGCTAGCGGAACTTGAGCGGGACATGTCACCATTCCAGAATCTCTCGAAAGGCGATATGCGGGTGCGAGCAGATGTCGATGCGGCGTTGGCGGATGATGAGTATCCAATATCGTGGGCGATGGCGACCGGTGAGCCTGTCGCCCGTTATGTGGCAGCATCGTCGCTGCAGAATGAGATGCAGGCGACGCTCAAACTCGGAGTGGTGTTCTGTGTCCTTACCCTTTGGTGGGGCTTCCGCCCGAGTCGCGAGGAGTTGGGGAACCGTCGTGCTCGGTTGGAGGGAGACGGCATGGTTTGGAACATCGCTGCGCGAATCTATGCGCCGCTGGCAGTCGGCTTCGCCACTGGCATTGTGTTGGCGAGTCAGTATGGCTCGACAGTCGGGTTTGTTCTCGGCCTGTTCACCACGGCCGCTGGATTCCTGTGGGGCTTCCGACCGCTCGGGACCGCACTGCTGACGACCATCCCTATCATCATCGTCGTGGTTTGGCTCTATGGACTGATAGCGGCGATGGGCTATGGTCTGAACATGGTGACGGTCGCCATCGCCACGCTCTCACTCGGGGTTGGAATCGACTATGTCATCCACGTCGTCGAGAGGTTCCGAGAAGAGCGCTTCAAGGGGCTTCCCATCCTCGCATCCATCGCTGCCGTGGGTGGCGCCTCCGGCCTCGCCCTGTTCGGCTCAGCCGCCTCCGACGTGCTAGGATTCCTCATCATCTCACAATCGAGAATGGGCTTCTTCTCGTTGTTCGGGACATTCTCGGCGGCGATGATATTCTTCTCGCTCATCGCTTCACTGATTCTCGCCTGTGGTCTGATAGGAGTTCTCAACTACCGCAAGGTATTGGGGGAGCACCGAGAGGACCGGGAGATGAGCGCATGAGTGATGCCCCACAACTGGTCGAACTTGAGCGGCGTGTCGTCGACATGGTGCTCCGCTACGACGACGATAGTGAGTTGACCCTCGAATACGTCCTCCTCCGCAGCCGCTGTCCATGCGCCAACTGTGGGCCAAAGAGGGAGGACCCGGGAAGGCAC
>DAVI01000109.1 GCA_002505495.1 Euryarchaeota archaeon UBA59
CGATGAGAGACGCGGGTGGGCCCGTTCAATCCACGGCCCAAGCGCCCCGAAGGGCATCCCATCACCTCTCCTCCCCAGTAGAGAGGCTTCTGCAACGACCCATGAATCAGGTGCTGAACCGCCTAGCACGATTGATGCTGATAGACGCTCGGGCAGTACCGCGCAGATCGGCCCCTGGGGACGAAGTGGAGCCACCTCTGGATGCGCCTCTCCGAGCCGCCACGACTCGGAACTACCCTGCGGGCTGGGTAATGGCGGCCACTCCCCTTCAAGAGGTTCGGAAAACCAAGAACCGATTGGAAGCCGGAGGGCTTGACGCTGGTCGAGCATCCGCGCCCTGACCAATCCGATGGCGGGGCGAGGCTCAGCCCACGCTTCGAGCGAGCTCGGGGCGAGGTCACTCTGTGGTGCGGAGGTGGGAGTCAACTCCTCGATTGAATACCATCGTGGGGCAGATTCGCGAGCGACCGCCCAGACCCATTCCACCTTGACCCCTTCGGTTCCGGTGGAACTAGCCAACCCGCCACTGCTGACGGTTGTTGCACTCTGTGGTACTGGAATGAGGGGGCTAACAGGTTGTTTCGCGTAAGCAAGCAGGAGTTGGGGGCCATCCCTCGCGAGCAGGCAGACCCCTACCCCCGGGGGAATGGAATCTATTCCAAGCGCCTTCAATCGTGCCAGCTCATCGGAGTTGATTCGCTGCAGTCCACGCGCCGTCAAATGCTGCTGCGCGCCTCTCTGTCCCACTTCGGAATCAGACGCTACGAAGCCCTCCTGACGGAGCCTCTTCAATTCGGCTGAGGCGTGGGGGAGTCGTAATCCGACGGCATTCGCCGCTTCGCTGACCGTCGCGGGACCATCCGCCAAATGGTCGAGAAGCCGACGACGGTATCCGCCTCGAATCAGCTTCGCTTCTCTACCTACTCCACGACCCACCATGCGGATTCACCTTCGGCACAAACCGTCTGCGCCTAATTCTACGCGTAACGAGCCCGCACTTCAATTATCCGGTTGGTTACAGTTAATTACATATTTCCACTGGAGAATGTTCGGTTTTACTTACTCACCACAAATAGTAATGGTTTGAAGGGGGTAGTTTTCCGTCACATTCCGTAACTAACCACGCTCATCTGTGGTAATGGTTATATCAGCGGCAGCGTTCCACTGGGAACGACGGTGATTCAAGACCAGTGAATAGCCAGTCTAACCCAAATGACGGAGGATGAAACAACGATGAAGACAGTAAGAATCAGAGAGAAGATCAAGGTGTTCTTGGCAGAACGCCCGCGTAACACAGCAGAGATACTCGAGCACATCAACAGCACCATGCGGCACGGCACGACCAGCCAACAGCTTGGAAATGTACTCTCAAAGGACAAAGACATAGTCAAGGTCGGATACATCAAGCGAAGTGGAATCCTCTCCGGCGGATACGACATCTGCGAGTGGGCAACCGTGATCTGGGTGAAGGGGAATGTCCCGGGCTGGGAACAGGGAGACCCCATCCTCCTCGACAAGACAACCCCCCGAAATGGCGCGCTCGGAATGTTTGGACGCATTAACATCCTCGCCCGAACCAAGCCCGGCTCACAGGCACCCCTACCGGCACCCAAACCAATCAAAATCGACCTCAACACCCTCACCTGCGACCAACTCAAGGACCGACTCCGCAAGGCTGGCCTCACGGTCAGCGGCAGGAAGGCAGACCTCGTCTTGCGACTGTCTGGGTACGACGACCCGATGTTCGTCTGAATTGCCCTAGAGGCTCTTTACGGCCAACCCGATGTTCGCCTGTTTGGGCTGCGTCTCGCCCATCCGGTGAGAGTTCTCAATCCCTGAGTGGAATCTCAAGAAGTGAGGGGCCGTTCGCCATCCACTCCAACCCCTCTTTGACCCATCCCCAAATCTCAGCGAGGCGGTCCTGGTCGACCTCGGCGTACTTGGCAACGATCCGAATCGCCTCAACCTCCGTTGGATGAACCTCGCCGTCGGCCGCAGCAAGGAAAATACCATCCCGCAGCGCCAATCTCAAAGTCCGCTGGTCCATACCTTTGATCGTCTCTTCGACATCGTAGTCGTTTCGAAGCAATTCACGCATCTGGCTGCGCAACTTCGGATTGATGAGCATACGTGCCATTCGGCTCTCATAGAAGGCCATTTCCTCAGGTCTCAGTATGCTGTCAGCATTGGCGATTATTGCCAAGACGGTCATGTAGTCATCCAAGTCGACGGCGAGGAACGCATCAGGGTGTGAGGGTTTCATGACGGGTTCGCCAATGCTCTACCTATCAATAACCTTCGGGGCGGCGCGCGATGCTCCCGAAAAGGGACTTTCACCTCATTTCAGACCCGACACGGCCTCAGGGAAGAGAGAAAAACCCACAGTTCAGAATACTGAAATGATGAGGCGTCTCACGATTCAAGGCTGACCAGCCAGTCACCGGAGCGTGCGAGGCTGTTCATCTTCGCACGGTGGGAGAAGGAGGCTTGACTCTCCTCCGCCGTGCCCGATGCCCAGGTGTTGAGGGCGGCGGCCTGAAGCGCCCTTCCATAGGAGTAGGAGAGTTGCCATGGATGCTCGACATCCATCGCGTTCATCAGGTTCAGATGGGCGGTCGCGTCTTCGTCAGACTGTCCACCAGAGAGGAAGACGAGCCCGGGGATTTCGGCAGGAACATGGCCGGTCATGCAATCCACTGTGAGTTGGGCCACCTCTTCTCTACTCAACTGGTTCTCACACCCCTTGCCGGCAATGATCATGTTCGGTTTGAGTAGAGCGCCGGGAAGGTGGACCCCCTGCTCGGCACAGGCGGCGAAGGTCTCGTCCAAGACGCGGGCGGTGACATCGAAGCAAGATTGACCGTCGTGGGTACCGTCCATCAGAACCTCCGGCTCGATGATCGGAACCAGACCTTGTTCCTGGCAGATTGCCGCGTATCGAGCGAGGGCGTGGGCGTTTGTCGAGATGCAGGCGTCACTCGGTATTCCGTCACCGATAATGATGACTGCCCGCCACTTTGCGAACCGGGCACCGAGCGCGAAGTACTCGGCGCAGCGCTCTCTCAAGCCATCCAAACCTTCGGTGATCTTCTCGCCTGCATGGAAGGCGAGTTCCTTCGCGCCGGTGTCTACCTTGATTCCAGGAATCATGTCACGGCTTGCCAAATAGTCGGGAATCGGAGTTCCGTCATCGGCGTTTTGTCGTATTGTCTCATCATAGAGGATGACACCACTGATGGCAGATTCACAGCCAGCGGTGGCGAACAGGTTCGCTCTGTATGCGCGCCTCGCTTCCTCGGAAGTTTCCAAGCCAACCAACTTCAACCGGTTGCTCATCGTACCCGTGCTTTCATCGGCCGCAAGAATGCCCCTTCCCGGTGACACGAGTGCGTTTGCGGTCATTTCTAGAAGGTCAATGTCCAACTGCTCAACACCAATCCGGGGACCGGGGTCGTGGCCTTCAAGTCATCGCCAACTGGCTGTCCTAGTAAACGGTGAAATGACTGCTAAGTATGCAATATGACAAAATTAATATGATATTATATTACAATCAATTTATTTATTATCAATCGCTCCCAATGCCACACAGGTGATGGAATGGCAAGAATCTGCAGTGTGTGTAAAGAGAGTGGACACAACAGCAGAACCTGTCCTAAAACCAATCCAAAGGCTGCCGAGAAAAGAATGAGGCGAAACGACGGCCGCCGTCGAAAGCGCAGAAACTGCGCTGAGTGCGGCGCCAAAGGCCACAATGTCAGGACCTGCCCCGTACGCCACCCTGACCGAATTCAAAAAATCAGACGGTCACGAGGCGGTTCTCGGATTTGTGGTAAGTGCGGTGCTCTTGGCCACAATGTCAGGACCTGTGAGTTGGTTAATCCTGAAGCCGCTGCAATAAGGCTCTCCAGAGTTTCCAAGCGGCGCGTTGGCAGGGTCTGTGGAGAATGCAACAAGAAGGGCCACAACATTCGAACCTGCCCAGTTCTCCATCCTGAAAGGGCGCTCGCTGCCAAGATGAGTCGACGCCGAGGAAAGCGAGTGTGTAGCGTGTGCAACTTGTCAGGCCACAACAGCAGAACCTGCCCGACTCTCCACCCAGAGAAGGCACTCGCCAAGAAAAGTCGGCGACGCGGGAGGCGAGTTTGCAGTCAGTGCGAGAAGTCTGGCCACAACAGCAGAACCTGCCCGATTCTCCACCCTGAGCGTGCGAAGGCGGCTCGACGAAGGAAGGGGCGCAGGAAGTGCGGCGTCTGCGGCCGACTTGGACACAATTCTCGGACTTGCAAGAAGGCGAACTGAATGGCAAATGCAGACCTGACCTGCCCAAAATGCGACCTTGTGGAGAGCGTGGAAATGTCCACCGACTCCTGCCTCTTCTTCCACCGATGTACCGGCTGTGAAGAACTGTTGAAGCCACTTGAGGGCGACTGCTGCGTATTCTGCTCGTATAGCGACCAGCTCTGCCCACCTAAGAACGAGGATGACTCCTGCTGCTGACACTCGCCGGACGAGACGGGGAGGCACACACCCTCCAAATGACACCGGGAATTCCATGTGGGCCGACGAACTTCGTTTCAGCGTAGATGCTCCGAACTGATCAACTGGCGACTGCCAGTCATGACGTCGATTATTTCCGAGTGGACGACGACCTTGTCTCCAATCTCTTCGACTCCGGGGAGATAACCTGAGCAGAC
>DAVI01000079.1:0-508 GCA_002505495.1 Euryarchaeota archaeon UBA59
ATGCAAATTGGGCCAACACATGTCTATTCGTTAAGGAGCTCGAAGCCAGGCCTGACCGGAAACTACTACGAGATCGTGACGCAGAAACTCGTAAATTAAGGAAGGAGATAAAGTTCCTAAAAGGTAGAAGCCATCTCAGTCACAAAACAGGAATTGATACCAAGCATGATGACCACTCTATATCCGATGCGATGAGGGTTGCAGGCCAACTTCTTGGCATTGGTGTCTCGGGGGGCGATGAGCGGTGGGCCGGGCTCTGTCCTCCTTTTCTTAAACCGTCAACCGGTGAAGAAAAAGAATCTCTCGATGTACAACGATGTACATCCAACCACTTCTACAAAACAGCACTTCCACCTCGAAAATATGGTGTTCGGGGCTCCTCTAACTGTCGTGTTCATAATCATTCTAGCATTGGAAATTTCGATGTCGACAACAACGATCGAATTCGAGACGGTACACGAGTTGGCTTTGAAATGCTGTTCCAGATGGAATTGAAATATCAGCGTCC
>DAVI01000079.1:586-1070 GCA_002505495.1 Euryarchaeota archaeon UBA59
AATTTCCTAAGATGGTTCTCCGGGAATTCGCAGCTGCCTTGGTCCTGGGTGGCCCATTCAGTAGAGAGCTCCATGCACTAGTCGGTAGTAGACATGTCAGTTCGATTTCACTAGAGCCATTGATAGAAGGTTATCTAGATAATCTCGATGACTTTGGAATCTTAGTTCTAGGCGGAATGCGTAACGATGTGATCCAGAAAGCCACCCGCATAATAAGGAAATTGAGCGAGGATATTGTTGGGGGAAGAACTGCCGTTGAGGCGCTACTGGAAACATGGTGTATTCTCGGCCATGGCAAGGGAATTGACTTCCACCAAACTGAATTTTGGATTATTGGGCCTCAGAAGCAATGTGTTTCAATCGGCCAAATCCACCTACCTTCGATTCTAGTTGGTCTAATTATCGCACAAGCGGTTTTTGAAGCCATGCCAAATCGTAGTGGGTATAGAACGGTGATCAATAGCGTGGTGTTCCCGGACCTAAG
>DAVI01000079.1:1084-6617 GCA_002505495.1 Euryarchaeota archaeon UBA59
GATTATCGTTGGTTGGGGTGGGTTCATGGGCAGAATTGGGCTCACCCCTTGCACTGATTCGATTTGATTGTCAACCATGACATCATGCTCCGTTCACGGACTGACAAACAGATTGATGCTCAGCACAAAGAACAAGCAAGTGAATGGTAGCGTGGAACCTGACAGTTCCTACAGGAACGAGGGTGAACTGGTAAACGATTGGCTCGACCGAGGAGTTCGCCTCGGTCCAGCCAAGAAGCAACGATTCATCGTACTGAGGACCCACAAGCATGTGGACGCGGATGCTGCATTCAGTGCCGCTTTGATGATGGAATTCCTGCATGATAGGTCGCAATCGATTGGGCTCACCTTGGAATTCGTACCCGCCTCTTACGCAACAGACGCTCCTCATATCCTTGCAGTTGACATGCTTGAGGGAAGAAATGCTGTCAAAGGCTTGGAACAAGGTTCTGCATTCGGTCTTCTCGTGGATGTTCTAGGAAAACAGGACGAACTCATCGAAGTTTGCTTCAGACAGTGGGCCGAGCAACTGAACCTAACTGACTCTGGAAATAAGTGCGACGACAGGGTGATTCTCGCGGAACTAGTCAGTGCGTGGAAGGCGAACAAACTTTCTGACAAGAACATCGTAAATCGAGCCAGAGAACTGATCAGGGGCAAGTTGCTAGTAGAGAAGTGGAGGAATGAGAGGCAGACTGATTCCCAGGATGTCCCGATCGTCTCTTCTGTCGCCATTGTCGTCGACAAGCGAATCGACAGAATTACCCTGTTCAAGCGCGGAGCAAAGGCAATCGTACAGCAAAGCGATTGCGGGATGTGCATCCACCTCAGTAGAAAAATTATGGACAAAGGCCACAACTTGACTGAGTTGAAGCACTCACTTCCGGAGAGTTGGTTCGTTCATCCAAGTGGCTTTCTAGCAGCGTTTGGCACACCGAAGGCACCACGGGACCCAGCTGAAAGTGGAATACCCATCGAGGCTCTATTCATCTTGGTTCAGAATTGGATTGGGGGGATTTGAGGTCATGTCTGATGCTGTCACTAACAGATATTCCCGGCAGGAGGGACTGGTCCATCAAGATCGAGTGGAGAATCTCAGGGTCGGAATTCATGGTTCCAACCCCATGCTTGAGGAGGAACTATCCACGATTTCCCAACACCTCGGCGTCAAGGGATTCCCCGTCGAAAACGACATCGATGTAATGATAGTCATTGACTCCACCTCTGAAATCAGTCACTCAAACCCGCTGTTCGTCCAAATGAGAAAGACTGGATTCGCACTGAGCACTGAACTTTTGAAAAGTGACTCTGCATCACCTTGCGACCTCCTTGCACCTGGACTCTCGACGCTGGCTGCTGCGATGACATGGCAGGAAATTCTCAGAAGGGAGGGCTGTCTTCGAGCCCTTCCCATAGTCAAGAAGTTCGTCACAGTGCAATTTCGAGTTGATAGTCGGTTCTCCCAACTCTCAGATGAGGATATTTCAGGGCTGCAAGCACATTGGGCTGATGGAGAGCGCTTGGCTCTCTTCCACTCGCCGTGTGAGGACGGGACCGGTCATATTCGCTTGTCAGCAAGGCTTGATATCGACTCTCCGGCTGTTAGACAGTTACTGGATGCAGTGGAGCTCGGTCTGAGCGAATTTGATGAGGTTAGCCAACCATTTTCGTTTGAGTTCTCAATTCCTCGCATCGAACATCTCCCACAAGGAAATCTCGTGGTCGCGGGGGTGGGTGGACTAGGCACATGGTCGATGCATACACTGATTCGAGGAATTAAAGCCGCTGAGGGTTCTGGGAAGGGACTCGATATTACGGTCTTTGATCCGGATGACTCTGTCGAGGTTCACAATTTGAATCGGCAAGTCCTGTACGATGAAACACACCTGAACAGGTCGAAGGCAGATTGTGCGGGCGAAATCCTGAGCAAGGAACTCCCCAAATCTCAGATTTTGCATGGTATGCAATCTCTCGGACTCCCAGAACTAGATGTCATCCTGAATGAAGGTGAAGATACAGCGCCGGTCAACGACTCTGCGGTAGATCTGTTGGAAGAATTCGGACTCTCTGACGGCTCGACTCTACCTCCTGACGAGGTCAAGGCAATCTTGCAAGACTCAAATCTGATTCTATGCGGAGTGGACAATCTTCACGCGCGAGGAGTGCTCTCTGCGATTGCATCCCACCTCAATGTGCCATTCATCAATGCTGGTGCTGAGAACTTCAGTGGACAGTTCGACCTATTCAGCGAACCTGGGTGCATGGCGTGTCGCTATGGCCCGGCATCTGTGAGAGATCGGCGAATCGCATCGTGCCAAGAAGATGGTGACATTCCGGTGGCTTCCATCGTGACCACCACTGCAATTTTTGGTGCGCTACAAGGATTGGCTACTCTTACTGCTCTGTCTGAACCCGCTGCTCTCTCAGAATGGCCCAAACAACTCACATGGGGTGGGCAAAGCAACCGACTGCGTTCCACTTCTCCGCCAAAATTCATGTCTGGTGATGACCATGTCCAGCACATCTTGGATTCGATGCACAGCATGGCATCTGGTCCTGCTGTCAAGGTTGACATCGGAGCGGACTCGCGGACTGACGATGTGGTTGAACAGGCAGAATAAGGAGGAATGAAAATGCAGAAGGATAGAAACAAGCAGAACGGAATGCAGAACGTGTACATCACGGTATCGAACGCGCTCGACCAGAGTGACAAGACTCGGATCGAGGTCGCCCGCGATCTAACGGTGGCTCAGGCCGTCCGTCAGGAGGGACTAGCTCCGGCTGGAGCCTTCGATGTCTTCGACGCATCCGGACGCGTCGTATCCGACCAGATGGCCTCACAACTGGCTGATGAGAACGTCTATGTGGGCGTTCAGAAGGTAGCCGGGGGTGCTGAATGGGATGCCGGCTGGGGTGCTGGAGGCGCCATCGCGGTGGAGCCGGCTGTAGACGCACAGGATGAGCTCCCAAGCAAGGGTATTTGTTTCGTCTCCTCATTCGACGAGGACTGTCGCAACACCGTCATTCCCGGCGAAGACGACACTGTGCGCGCTGTGGGCAAGGCTTCCGGCTTGGTCCCTCGAGATGGCTCTCCATGGGATGTCTACGATGACATGGGTCGTGTCATCACCGACGAGCCGGCAGAGAAGTACATCGGTCAGACGCTCTGGATCAACGCCAGTGCGGTTGGTGGTGGAGCCGGCCTTCCTATCTCGAGGCTTGGGGAACTCAGAACTGACTACCCGAGCCTCCAAGTCGTTCGCCAACATGTCTCTGGAGATGACACTCAAATGATTGTCGTGAACCTTCCAGACAACAACAACCGAACCAAGAACGGCCACTATCAGGTGGCTGTCCATGTTACGGACCCACTCAACCATGTTCCAGTGACCTATGTGCTAAACATCGATGATGTCAGCCAACGCCGCTACATCTTGGCAGGCGGTACCTCTGGAGCTGGCTACGATCAGAGCCAAAGTACCCTACCTGGTACTAACAATCCAGCCTGGTGGGTTTGCCATGGTTCCTTCGCTGGCATGTTCAATGCCTTGCCGAGGGACGCAATTACTCGCATGGGTGCATATCTGAATCACATTATTTCGGTCTTGAACAGTTAGGAGGACATCGACATGGCAAAGAATGGTAGAATCGGACTCGCCCTTTTCCAGAAGGAGATTAACCATCCAGCGGTTGTGTGCACCGAGTTGATTGGACAAACCGAGGCTTTCACGGCGCCGCGGGGTCGGCTCGAGATGGGCGGATTGCTAATCGGACACCTCGACGAAGAAGGAAACAATGTGGCAGTGTGCGGTTTCTTCCCACAGCAGACGGAGGAGAGTTCGGGATACTGCGAATTTGGTGGCATGTACAATGCGATTGCAGCTGCAGCGTGCAACCATGCTAACGAATCCGTCGAGGGAGAGGAAATTCCCAACATTCGCATCATCGGTTGGATTCACACTCATCCAGACATCGGCATCTTCCTCTCGGGAATTGATGTCAGCACTTTCAAGATGCTCCGGGACCAGTGTGCTGAACGTAGGTTCATGGCAGTAGTTGTCGATCCATTGCGTGGTGAGCATGGCGTTTTCCTGACTGAGCGGAAGGCGAACAAGTTCGACAATGCAGGCGGTCACATCACCCTCGAGCCTGAGTTGGAGGCTCGTTACCATGTACTCCTCGACCGACTCCGCTCCATCCAAGGAGAGCGGGGTCTTGAGTTCCTGCCGTGCATCATGCCGGGCCACCTTCGTGGCAAGCGAAACGCGATGGGTGACCGCGACGATGTCGAGATTGAGATGCGCAAGGGCCACTTCAAACTCGCACGGACTGTCGACGAGAAACTCTCAGCATCTGACAAGACAAACAAAGGACTCCGCGAAAAGATCAACTCCCAGGCAAACCAAATTCAACGCTTGGAGAACCAGATTCGCCGACTCAAAACCGACCTCCGTACTGCAGGAGGAGAAGTTGAGCAGTTGAAAACGGCAGTTGTTGAATTGAACGAATCCTTTGTAAATTTGCGTACCATGATGTTCAAAAAACTCCTCCAAGCAAATGACCGCATCAATAAACTGGAATCATTTCAACGATACCCAATCCTCATCCCTGTAAAACAAATCCTTGAGTGAATAGCCTTCAAACCGCTCGCAAAACGGACCCGCTGCCATTAATACGGAATGGACGACCCCACCCAACTGAGGGAGTCATACTGACGGCCACCATGAGGGATTCGCATGACCAAGGTACGCCTCCATATCCACGGCGGTGAGAAGGGCGGCTCTGAGGTCACCTTCGACGAACTTTCAGCAGCAATGGCCGAGATTTCCGGCGGCTGGATTGACATTCACCGGCCAGAAGAGGAGAGTTGTCGGCCATTCTTAGAGGGTGAGATGGGGTTCTTCCACTTGGCGGTGGACGACTGTTTTGCCGAACCGGTGAGCGGTGGTTTCGTCTACGAGGACCACAAGTTCTTCGCCTTCAAGGCGCGCGACCAAGACCGCGACCTCGACACCGAGCACCTGAGGGCCTTTCTCAAAGGAGGGTGGTTGGTCACCGTCCGCCACGCCCACATGCCGGGGATCAATGAGTTCCGCAAGCGATTCTACACCTCCAAGGTGAAGCGCCTATCCAAGATTGGTAGCGAATATCTTCTCTACGAACTGCTCGATTCCGTTGCTGACGACTGGTACAAGGTACTGGAAAAGAAGTCCCATCGACTCGATGAGTTGGAGGACCAGGTGTTCGACCCGAGCCATAAATTTCCTGACCTTTTGGAGGATTTGCACGAGTTGAAGGGGGACCTGCGTGAGGTTGCCAAGTCGACCACTCCTCTGCAGGAAGTGGTTCACAAGATGTTTCGCACCGGCGAGGATTTCGTCACCGAAGAGACTCTGGTCTACTTCCAGGACCTTGACGCCCTGACCCAAGACCTAGTGCGCCGCGTCGAGAACTACAACTCCGGGGCTGCGAGCACCCGTGACACCTACATCTCCCAATCCCACATGCGGGCGGCCGAGGCGCAGGCCGAGGC
>DAVI01000079.1:6739-11191 GCA_002505495.1 Euryarchaeota archaeon UBA59
TGATTCTCGGCATCATGGGTGCCACCGGCGGCGTGATTCTGCTATGGTTGTACAGCAAGGGACACATCGGCGGCAAGCGCTGATTCACTCTTCAGCGTCAGTCAGACCGCTCAATTGCTGACTGTAGCGCTGCTGGGCCTCCGGATTCTCACTGACGAAGGGCCTACCAGAATCATCGACCGATTCCGACTGCTCGTTCTCATCCCTAGACTTCAATCCGGGCCTAATCTCCTGCACCTGTTCCAGATAGCGATTCCGAGCCTCGTCATCATCTCGCTCCCAGCGGGCGGCCTGTCGCTCCTCGACCTGTGCCAACTTGCCCTTCAGCTTCTTGACCATGAATCGATACACTACGACCAGGAACAGGACGTCGAAGATGATGAAGCCAACCAGCAGGGGGTCCATCCAATCACACTCACAAAGGCGCGTTCAACTCGAAATCGCAGGCGCCCTCAGCGATTCCGATGCAGATGAGGACATTCCCAAGCGCGACCATGTCGTCGTCGAGCCCGGGGGGGAGTGGCTCGGGCATCGGCACAGAACCCGAGAGCAGGTTGACCATGCAGGTGCCACAGTTTCCTGAGGTGCAGTTGCGAGGAATCTCGATGCCGCCATCCTCGGCCAACTCAAGCACGGGGACCTCGTCCTCATTATCGACGGTGCCGACTATGACGCCGTTGCGAAAGAAGCGCAGAAGCGCCATTGGCCATCACCGGTCTTCCCAGCGAGTCCAGCGGCCGGTCTGCTTGTTGAAGTGGAGACCTGCCTTCTTCATCCACTTGTTGAACTTGGTCGCTCCAGCACCGGTGGCGACGATGAAGTCCTCCCTGTCCTCTTGGGCCTGAATGTAGCCCTTTGCGGCGAGAGTCTGGTCAATCCAGTCGTTGATGTCCATCAGCCCTCCACTGAGGTTGCTCTGTTCGACTGCGGCCTGCAGTTCGTCTGCAGTTGCGCCAGTCTTTTTGAGGTCCTGTTCGATCGTGTCCTGTGCCGAGGTGACCTTCGCCTTTGGTCGCCTAGCCCTCGGTAGTCGGGGAGGCTTGTTGGGATCAATCTTGATTCCACTGCCGTTGTTCAGGAACGCCTCGACTCGAACGACCATCTGTGCCGAGAACTCGGTTTCACAATCCCAACAGATGAAGCTCCAACCGTTCGGGTCGCTATCGTTGAGATTGCCACCGCGTGGGTCAATCTCCTCACCACACTCGGGGCAGGCGTGGAGACAGAGGGTTGGCACCAACTTTCGACGGAAATCGACGATGTCCTGTGGAGTGCCTGCAAGTTCCAACATCTCGTGGTCCCTTGCTGCTTCCAGACCGCGAGTCTCAAGTTGGTCGCGAATCTTGTTTCGCTGTTCCCGCTTCAACTCCTCATCGTAGTTGTTCTCAAGTTTGCAGATGAGTTCAATGCTCTTGCCGAGCCGATTCATAACCAACTTCTTGCCACGAAAAGCCTCGACCTTCGCCTCTTTCAGACGCTCCTTCTGCTCGGTTAGCTCGGAGAGGAAATCCTTCTGCTGTCGACGGAACCGCTGCTCATCGATTCTGTCCATCTTTTTCTTGGTGCCAGATAGCACCTTGGAGAGGTAGCGTTGACGGCCAGCCTTGGAAGGGCCGGTGGATATCACTTCGATGACAGACTTTGCAATCGCCACCTTGAGTCCGTAGTTGCCGACGAGTTGCTCATGGTTCATCTCCTTGAGTCCGCCAATCGTAACTCCGGAGTCGGCGAGAGTCTGTGCTGTGACCTCGTCCACACCTCGCCGTAGTAGTGCAAGATAGGTGTCCTTCTTTGCCATGCTAGTCCCCTCCCCGAGGCACCGGAGCCGGGGGTCCTCTTTGAACCCGCCGTTTAAAGCGAAGAATAGAAGATTTGGAAAAACACTCCTAGGAGTGATTAACGCGCTCCAACTCCGACCCTATCCTCAGCCATTCAACAGGCTCCAACTCATCTGGCCTGACCTCTCGCCAATCGCTCCTTACCCCCTCCAATTCGAACTTCCCGAGTAGGGAGGAAACTGCATCACGCCATCTCGCGCGGTGCCATCCGGGCACCCGTTCAATCCGTTTTGGTGGCCTCTTCAATCGATTCTTGACCTTCTTGCGTCTCTCGAGGAAGGCCTCGTCCACCATCCTCTTGACGAGGCGCATGTCGACCTCGACGCCGAGGTCGGCGGCGAGATTGCGCGGCGTCAGTCGGAGCAGTCGGCTGTGAATCGCAGGATGTGGGGCAAAGGCGTGCGGCGGCACGAGAGCATCGAGTTCACAGTGCCAGTGGAACGCGGTCTGCATCCCGAGCGGACCTCTTGAAGCGGGACCTTCCTCCATCGCCATTCGCTGTGCGAACTCTTCCTGCAGCAACAGAACGACTGCCTTGAGCGGCGCATCGCCCCTGTTGCGCGCCGACGACTGCCAGCGGTCCACCTTCGCCAACAGCGGACTGGAAATCTGGAATGGAGGATTACTGACGACATGAGTGATGTCATCCGGCCAACCGACTTGGAGGGCGTCCCCCTCGACGAGGCTCAACCGTCCAGAGTCTAACTCCTCCCCTCGGGTACGCCGCAGATGCTCGCAAGCGACCTCATCGATCTCAATCGCCGTCACCCGCGCCCCCGCCGCCACCAACCGCAGAGTCAGAGTACCGGGCCCCGGCCCAACTTCGAGCACATGGGAGGTATCGGAGAGAGAGGCGAGTTCGACCGCGCGGTCAAGCACCTTCGGGTCGAGCAGGTAGTGTTGTCCGAGTTCCTTGTCGGCACGGCGCCGGTCGAGCAGTAGGTCGACTAGCCGATGGGTTGTGTCATCGTCGGGGGTCGGCTCAGCCATCCCTTCACGCATCCGGCAAGCGTACCACATTCAAGAGTAGGCTAGGGGTGATTTGTGGGTCAATCAGCTCTTCGACCAAACGCTCGGCGATGAGTTGTGTAGATTCAATCCCACACGCTTCGTCAACCTCTTCCATGGTCTCCCAGCCAAGCCTCGTCCTCGTCTTCACCATCAAGGTCGCCTTTGATGGTCCGACACCGGGAAGAAGTTGAAAGGCGTGGAACTTGAGCGAGAGGTTTCCCGCCCGGTTGTAGAACGAGAGGTACTTTTTAGGCAGGTCGCCGATGATTTCCTTCACGACGTCGATGAGTACCGTCTGTGCGGAATTTGCCATCTCGCGGTGACGAGCAACTGAGAGAATCTGCGACACCTCACCTTCGCTCTCCTCTGTCGGAAGCTCCAGCCTACCACCGACCTCGAGCCGACCACAACCAGCCATGGCGCGGACCTTCAGAAGGGTGAGATCGGTTTCACCGATGCAGTAGAGAATACCTCCGCCGTCACCGCTGCCATCCTGAGACAGAACGCGGCAGTGTGTCTCTCGTGCCCAGGGCTCATCACCCTCACCGCGACCCTGCCTATCGTGTCCGGGATGCATCTGTCTCAACTCCGCGAGGAAGGTCCTGTCAATTAACTCCAACGAGTGATGGGTGAAAGTAAAGGTGACCCAATTCCCGAACAATGTTGGAGCGGTTTGAGCACTGTGTGGAGTTTACCTCATCTCCGAAAATGGGGGGGGTGTGGGGCTTTGGTTACGGGCGAACATCAGCCTTCGTAGTCAACTTCTTGGCGAACAATCGTGACGATTTCGTCAATTTCAGCGTCGTCCATTGGGATTCTCTTGGATGCGAGGATGGCCTTCACGGAGTAGTTCTCAACCGGGATGATCTCAGCAATCTTTGCTGCTATGTCTGGTGCCGCGGCCAACTTCTCAATGGCCATCAACTTTCCAAGAAGAGATGCGAAGACTTTGGAATCTGTCTCGACCGAAGCGCGCATCGTGCTGGCGGCCCACATTGCATGGTTGAGAGCCATCTCTTGCTCGTAGGAGAGTTCGCCTCTACGCTCACGAGCATTCTCGAGAGCATTGCGGACGGTAGCGTAGTCGATGTACTTCGATTCGTCGGTCATTTTCAACACCTCACTCAAGTGGTCGCAGGTGCTCTGGACGACTGATGACGGTCTTCGCCATGTTGCCATCCTTCACTGCGATGATGTAGGCTCGGCCTTGCATTCCGGTGATGACACCTGTGCGGCCCTGGAATCTGCGGTGGGGCATGCCCATCTGCTGAGCGCCATTGATGACGATGGCGACTCTGTCCCCCACTTCGTAGGGATGGAGCACTCGACGGATGAAGAGACGGCTGCGCTGGGTCTTGCTGCGACTCAAGATTGAGCGAGTTCCCTGACGAGTACCGTGGCTGCGACGCATCCCTACTTCCTCCACTTTCCCCCTTACGGGGGATTCGGCGACCTGCCGCCCCTAATTAAGCGCGTCGCTATCACCGATGACTCCGATTACGCAGCGATGTCAATCAGCGTGAACGTCTT
Source organism: Euryarchaeota archaeon UBA59 (assembly GCA_002505495.1). Taxonomy (GTDB): domain Archaea; phylum Thermoplasmatota; class Poseidoniia; order Poseidoniales; family Thalassarchaeaceae; genus MGIIb-Q1. The sequence continues at coordinate 11,119 of DAVI01000079.1, forward strand.
CGACATCGAGAGAGACGACTTCGCATTCCGCCTCGAGCAGTCCCGCAACGCTCGGAACCGTTCTCCCTCCGTC
>DAVI01000079.1:11308-13533 GCA_002505495.1 Euryarchaeota archaeon UBA59
GGAGACCACATCTCGCTTGCGAATCTTGTCCGCCCTGCGGTGTGCCACTCGCTGCGGTGTCTGCTGCTCAAGGGTGACTCCGATCATCCCCTCCAAGACCTCTCGAACCCGGTCTTCCTCAACCTCGCCGTCGATTCGGAATCGGATGGTGTATGACTTGTCGGCAGCGGTACCCTTCACACGGGCGACCTCTGAGCGGCGGGACGGGCGCAATTCGCTGATTTCAACTCGGCCCGCCGAAGTGGCGTTGACCAGCTCGGTCATCTCAACGAGGTCTGCCACTCTGCGGAGCGGCGACTTCAACTCGATGACGAACGGCCGACCGCTACCGAGACATCGAACATCGATGTCCTCCCGCCCCATGCCGTGAAACGACGTGTCGGCCGCCTGATAGGCGGCCCGCAGCGGCTCGCCGATCTGGTCCTGAACGGAAGTCGGATACTGCTGCCCGGTTCCCTCGCAAGACTCGCAGCCGCCATCACGACCTTTGCAGGCGCGGCATGGCCAACGGGTCTGGGGGATTCCTCGCTCCAACTTTCGGTAGCGACCGTAGAGGTACAGAGAGCGAATGTCAACATTGATCTCAAGCGTCAGAGTGTCGATGAGAAGCATTACCTCGGGGAGCTCCTTAACAAACTCAGCATCAGAAAATGATGGTTTCAGCGTGTGATATATCGCCTCGGTGAATGCCGCCTTTAAGCCGCGACTTCCCTGCGCTCCATGGCGCGTCCGAAGCACCTCTTCCTCTGCGACATGGTCCTTGGCGAAGTGAGCGCCAATCTGCAGCTTGGCGAACTCAACGCCAGACAACTGGTCACAAATCCGCTTGCAGATGAGGGAAAGGTCAGCGAACAACTCCTCACAGAACGGGCAGTAGCCATCTGTTTGAGCGTCAGCGGAATTGGGACCGACCTCCTTTGAGTCGGCGAGTGAGGGGGTCCTCTCGTGGGCGGCCAAACGGGTCGCAGCCCCATCTTCCTGAGCATTCGACCAGTCGAGGCGTTGTCCACACAACCTAGCAAGGCACCAGTCACAGGTTCCCATCTTGACGAGGTGAGCGATTCCCTCGGGCGCGGGCGCAGGGCGAAATTCCTGGAACTCCTCAAACTCGAATTCATCTTCGACAGGTGAGTCCTCATCGACAGGAACCATGTCGGCCCACGGGTCGTACGCATCGCCGTAATCGGCGGACGCAAAGGTGCTCCAGTCCTCTTCTTCCTCTTCTACCTCGGGCTTCGGCTCGACCTTGGTCATGGGAGATTCCCTCCTTGCCACCGTGCGGGGAGACCGGACGACTGCAGAGTGGCCGACCGACCGCTCATTCATGAACCCTTGCCGTCCACCGTAGACGGCCATTATTCGCTGGCCATTTCACGAAGCAGGTCGAATCCGCAGATGCCTATACTGTACCGAGTCACTCTTTGTCTTGATTCTCGGCCCTCATATTCGATCCAACTCGAAAATTTCTCAATCCAATTGGGATTGACTATAACCCGTCTGGATAACACCTCCACGGATACCATGCAACCTGCCGCGGCAACTGCTCCACCCGAACGTCCAGCGGATCTTGCTCCACCCGAACCCGATCCCAAACCGGATAAATCGAAAAAGTTCTCACTCAAATCGCTGGGGCTGAACAGGATCGTCATTATCAGTGGGTTTTCTCTGTTCATCCTTGGAGCCATCTTTTCCAATATCAGCACCTATTCATCGGGTCCAGACAATTACGACTTCGAGGACACTCCAGCTGGTGAGGATGATTATGATGAGGCGGTGTCGGATTGGTCAAGAACTTCCAGTACACTCACGGGTTTGGGAGTAACCCTGATTCTGATGGGGGCTGTTCTAGTCGCTTACGGTCTGCTCCAATACAGCGTCGAGGGTGACGGACTTCCTCAATGGACCAGACTAGCGCTGATGATCATGACCGTATCTTTCATCATACGATTGTTCACATCACCGGACGGGGAAATTTTTAGCTTGGGTGCCCTGATAGATTTCGGCTTCTAACCAATCAGCCAATTGATATCATGCTCGCCCTCGGCGTCCGCCGTAGACGGCCATTATTCGCTGGCCAATTCGTGAAGTAGTTCGAATCCGTAGATGCCTAGACTGCAACCGCTGTCATTCCACTTGAAACTGAGGCCATAGCCACCGACGACCTCCACCTTCGGCTTCTCGTTGCGCAGAAGTCCCACCTCCGCCTCAAACTCCGCGTGCCTTCC
>DAVI01000057.1:0-579 GCA_002505495.1 Euryarchaeota archaeon UBA59
CTCCATCCACTCCTCGTCGATGGTGAATCCGAGCCAGTCGGACAGGTCGAGGCTGAAAGACATGGAACCTTTCCAATAGGCTGCACCACATGAGCCTTCGCGCGCAGACTTGATGGCAGATGGAGCCCTGTGGCACATCATGGTAGACATCGTCTATGTGCCTACTTTTCCGCCAGCGGCTCCCTACGAGGCGTATCTCTACCTCCTCGTAATCCCGCTTCTTCTGCGGTTGATTCTGGTACTTCCGCCACTAATCGACCTCGTGCAGAAGTTCTCGCCTGACAAGATGATTATCTGGCAGGCGGTTCGCTCGATGAAAATAAGGGGACTTTGGGTAATCGTCGTCAACGAGGTCCTAGCAATTTTCCTACCATTCATTCTCGCTCTCTACGCACGTACGCTCTTCGAGCCGATTGGCTGGCCTGACTGGGCGCTGGTTCCAACCAAAGGCATCTACGCGCTCGCCATCACAGCAGTTCTTTGGCTATTCGTCGATTTCCTCCGAGTTTCCCGAACTCGCAGGTTGATTCGTTCGGTGTCCGAGCAGAATCGTATCATGGTCAAGGCGGCGGCACATGG
>DAVI01000057.1:826-3352 GCA_002505495.1 Euryarchaeota archaeon UBA59
CAATTGCAGAAGGGGATCCATGAACAGTCCAAGGTCGCTCTCAAGTTGATGGTTCGAGACCTCATCATGAGCCTCGCTCCAATCGTGGTTCTTGTGGGTCTGCACAACATCTGGTGAATCCGCTAGCTAGAAACCGCAATTGCGCGGCAGGTTCAAGGGTTTGAATGGCAACCGCACATCATGGAAGAATTCAATGTCGAACTGAGCAACGAGCCCGGCTCTCTGGCCGCACACTGTGAAGCCCTCGCCGAGGCGGGAGTGAACATTCTGGCCATCGCCGCGGTAGGAAACTCCCACGCCCGCGTTGCAATAGTGACCAATGACTCCGCTGCGACCAGAGCCGCGCTGGATGCGAATGGCGCCACCTACTCTGTGAATGAGTTGCACACGGTCAGCCTCGCCCATGAACCGGGGTCGCTCGCCGCCTTCACCCGCTCGCTCGCCGAGAATGCAGTCAATCTCCGCTCGCTCTACATTCTCGCCTTCAGCGAAGACTCCTGCGATGTCGGCTACACCACTGCTTGAGAAGTGCCGCGCCCACCCGAGTGAAGATCGGTGGATTGGCTTCGTTTTCGACTGCGATGCTCATTCGTCGTCGAAGACCTCGACCTCAGCCCAGCGCTTGACGAATTGGGTGAACTTGGAGGTGAAGCGGGTCGCTCGGACCGTGTGGTTGTCGACCCAGTGGTAGTTTCCACCTCGTGGCTTGTCGTACAGCACCCGGTGGTAGCGAAAGCCGTTCTTGTCCAGCCAGCGCTCGGTGACCTCAGCCAAGTCGGAGGTCCTGCTCGTGAAGAAGGTGATGACATGGCCGGCGTCGTACCAGTCGTTGATGACCTTCACAACATCCTCGAAAACCTGCGCATCCTCCATCCGCTCAGGCTGCTCGTTCGGGACATCCTCGCAGACCGTTCCATCGATGTCAATCAGGTAGTTCTTGCAACTTTCCGGAAGTGACGGGCTCATCGCAAGCCCCCGCTCGTCGACTTGGTCGACCATTTCCACCATGAGGCGGGCGCGCCGCGGCCCGTTCATGAACTCGCCGACGCGGCATACGCCTTCTCACCCGGTGTGACCAGCATGACCCACACCACACCGGAGATGATCTGCAGCACCGCGAAGAGTTTGATCGCATCGTAGAGGGTGACCTCTGTGTACTCCAACAACAGGCTCGCGGCCAATGTCGAGAAGCCGTTGACCAGAGTCATCAGCAGGAAGTCGGTCGAGAACATCCTGCCCCTCCACTCATCCTCGCTCCGCTCCTGTAGCAGAACTGTAGAGAGCACCCAGTTGACTCCGCTCGCAGCGTGCGCCAGCACCACGAAAAGAACGAACCAAGCCTCCCATTGAAGGAAGCCGATGAGAGCGTAGCCAAGCCCGCAGGTTGAGACCAACCAGCCGAGCATGAAGGGCCATTTCGAACGGTCTGTGAAGGCGTATCTCGCAAGAACGGGGCCGAGCCCGGTACCCAACCCACGCGCCGCGAAGAGGATGCCTAGACCAGTCGCGAAGTCACCCATTCCGATGTCAGCCCCGATTAGCACCAGCATGTAGACCAGCCCACCCCCAAAGAGCCCCCAGAGCGCCTTCGCGGTGATGACCCTCCGCACCCTCGGGGTCGTCCAGATGATGACCAGTCCCTCCTTCACCTGGCCAAGACTCGAGGCGATGAACGAGCCCTCCTTCCCCTTGTCCTTGGTTTGTGGAATGTCGATTGTGGCGATGACCGCCGCGGCTACAAGAAATGCGATTGCATCGACGATGAACGCCACTTCGACTCCCTTCGCAGCGACCACAAAGCCGCCGATTGCCGAGCCGATGGCAAGTGAGGCGGACCAGGTCGCCGAGTTCATCGCGTTGGCGGTGAGCAACTCGTTGTCACGAGTGATGTTGGGCATCGCCGCGTTCTCTGCAGGGACGTAGATGGCGTGCAGCACCATCAGCAGGGCGGCGACGCCGTAGACGAACCAGATGTGGTCGCTGTTGCCTGCGTCAACCCAGAGCAATGACGTCACCGCGCCGGCGCTGAGGACGTTAGCCAGAACCATCAGCCACTTGCGGCTGTACCGGTCGGCGAGGACTCCGGTCAGCAGTTGAGGGAAGGCGAGAGCGAACATTCGCAGCATGAACAGGACACCGAGGGCCAGTTCGGAACTGCCGCTCATGGCGTCAATCAGAACGAAGAGGGCAATCGTGTTGAACCACTCACCGAGCATCGAGATTGCATTTCCAACCCAGTAACGACGAAACTTCGGATTGACTTGCAGGAGTTCAATGAATCCGACCTCTCGCTCTTCCACCGAATCCCTCCACTTCAGCGGCCCTGAGGTCCGCCCATTTGGCTCTCCGCCGAGAACTGCCGCTATCAGTCTGTGCGTCGATTCGAAGGCCAACGCTCATGAAGGGTATGCTTCGACGCTCCACGATGGCAGAAGCCAACCTCATCTGGATCGACTGCGAGTTCACCGGGCTCGACCCGGCCACGAACCGCATCATCGAGCTCGCCACCATCATCACAGACTCCGA
>DAVI01000057.1:3490-3687 GCA_002505495.1 Euryarchaeota archaeon UBA59
TCCCACCACAACGAGAGCGGCCTTGTCGCGAAAGTTCGGGCGAGCGAGGTCACCGAAGAAGAGGCGGAGCGACTTACCTTGGAGTTCGTGAGAGAGCATACCGAGTATCGCAAATCACCCCTGTGCGGCAACACCATCGGCCAAGACCGCCGATTTCTCCGAAAATACCTCCCTGAACTGCACGACCACTTCCACTA
>DAVI01000057.1:3921-5987 GCA_002505495.1 Euryarchaeota archaeon UBA59
TGCTGCCAACCGTACGGATAGCCCTCTTCGTCGATGAAGATGACATTGATTCCTGTCCCGGAGCGATGGAAGGAAATCAACTCGAGACCGTGAATGCGATGGCCTGTTGGAGCGATTCCCAAAACGGGCCGCTGTTTTCTCTGCCGCCAACCGCCCCATCCTCTTCGCGCACGCACCGGTGCAACCTCCTCCGGCTCAAGCCGACGCCTCACCCCCTCAGCGTCCTCAAACCATGGGAGTGGCCCTTCTGGTGAGAATTGGATGCCAAGAATCATGTCGACGCCGAGCGTGTACTGCGCCGCATCCGCGTCCTGCTCGGAAGGGATTGCCACGGCGTTTGGATGGGTGTGGAGCCAGTGGACGAATCTCCCTCCCCTCGGTCCCCGTGTTTTGGTGAAGATTCCATCTGTCCACTCCTCGGGAACATGGTGAACCGAGAATGAATCGCCGCGGTTGACTATTGTCGCGTCCGTGAGCACGAATCCTTCGCCAGCAAACAGTTCGGTCTCGTGCTCGACGCCCTGATACATCTCGTCGACCTCCACTATGTGTGGCCGCTTCTGGTCTGAGTCCAGTCCTACGAGAATCTCGTCGGGAAGCGACTCAAGCGACCACAGCACAATCTGCTCAAGACATTCCCCGGGCATATGGACGAGTCCGCGATATCCATCACGATTCTCAAGCGAATCGGCGTTGTACGCCGCCATCGCTTTGACTAGCCACTCGTCTACCACAGACCCCCTGCGGCGGTGAATCCTTAACAGGCTTGGCGCTCCATTGCTGCCGGAGGTAGTCGCGTGGCACGGAAGAAGAAGGGGTTCGGGAAGTTCTTGGGCAGCCTCACAGGCAGCGCCTACGACAGGACCATCCGCCAGATTGACAAGGTCGTTGAAGAGACCGAACCCGATGGCCTCGGCCGCCAACTGAACGGCCTCGTCAGGTCTGTTCGCGGTTTCTTCGACGAGGGCAACATATCCGCCGGAGAGCATGATTTACTGCTTGAGGCGATTGAAGAGGTCCACCCTGAGGGGACCATCTTCCCGAAGTTGGAATCTGATGACGATGAGTTCTACGATGAGACGAACATGCCCGACGCGCCAGAGTTAGAACTTGGCGGCCCGGTGAATCTCGACGAATTGATGTCGAGTTCAAAAGAAGGACAGGGTTCGTGGGGCAGCGACGAATATGACGATTACAAGCGTAAGATGGCAGAAGAATTCTACCGCGACTCAGACGACGCAATCGCTTCGGGCGACCACGGCCGAATGCGTTCTCAAGACCCTGGTGGCCGTGTTTTCCACGATGTTGAGGAAGAGGCTGAATCTGTCAAGCGAGCGATCCTAGAGGAGCAGGGGGGCGAAGTTCCTGCCGAAGAGGTCGACGAGGACCACTACACCGACGACGACGGAGTCGAGTGGTGGAAGGATGACGACGGCCAGTGGTGGTATCGTCCAAAGGGCGAGCAAGATTGGTTTCCCTGGGATGAGTGAGATGATTCGCGCAAGGGCGCTGGCCATTCTTCTCATTCTGCCGCTGCTGATGGTGGTACCCTCGGGCAGCGCCCAAATCTCTCTCGATTGTCCGATTAGCACCCTTTTCGCCGACAGCATTCCCGAGCAAACTCACCTCTCAATGACTCAGAATCCGACTGAAATGCAGGTTTCGTGGGCCACTCCCGGGCAGACCGATTCGGAGGTCGAGTATGGCTTGGATGGCGAGTTGGGTGAGAGTGCGTCAGGCAGTTCGGAGTGTTACAACCACGACATGGTGTTTCACACTGCGACGATGACCGGCCTTCAGTCCGCCTCAAACTACAGCTACCGCGTCGGTGACGGAAGTGACTGGTCCTCCACCTTCAGTTTCCACACCCTTCCCACTCCTGCCGCCTCTGTCAAGTTCTTCGCCTTTGGCGACCACGGGATGAGCGACGATGGGCTGCAGACCAGCCAAAATATTCTGGACAGCGATGCGGACTTCCTGATACTAGCAGGTGACATCTCATACGCCAATGGTGAGCAGTCAGTTTGGGACGACTATTTTCGAGACAATGAGCCGTCGATGTCGGG
>DAVI01000034.1:0-291 GCA_002505495.1 Euryarchaeota archaeon UBA59
ACAAACGACCCGCTGGCTGGCGGTTGGAGAATGGACATCGATGTCGACGGCGACAATGTGGACACCGAGACCACGGTCTGGATTGAGTATGAGTCGATGGAGACGCCCGTCCCCGACCCTCCTACCGCAGAGGAGTGACTGATGATTCCCCTCGGCACCGGGCCGGGGATTGAGCCCATCGAGCATCCGCTAATCATGGTCGAGCCGAAGGTGCCGTGGCAGGTGAGCGGCTGGCTGCTAATCGTGTTCGGGGTGCTGAGCGGGATGATGTGGGTGAGTGATGCCGACCCG
>DAVI01000034.1:428-4983 GCA_002505495.1 Euryarchaeota archaeon UBA59
AGGGTCAAAGTGGCCTCTTGGGTAGTCCTCGGGGTACTAATCGTGAATGCATTCTTGGTACCATTCCTACCCGGAAATTCTGGCTCCAGCGTGCTTGGCGATGACATGTTTTGGGCATTCATGGGAGCGGTCAGCCAAGGGATGATTTGTGGGGGAGTCGCTTTGATCCCGGTGATATTCGGATTGAAGAAAGGAGAAGAGGGCCGCTTTTGAGCAGGTGAGAGTGGTTGACCCTGTTCAGTTTCCATATTATTGATATCTGAACTGAAAGTGAAAAATTGCGCGCAGTGAATCGAATTCACCTTGCCAATCACTTTCAACCGGCTCGGCTCCCTCTATCTTTGGTTGATATACCCCGGCAGTTGAGAACCGACCACGGCAGGAGTGAGATGAATGGCTACAAAGAAGAAGACGAATGAAGAGAGCATAGAGGAAACCGACTTGATGGATGAGGAAGTTGAGGAGGTCGTGATTGAGGTGCCCGATGGTGAACCGACGATTGATGACCTCCCCGGTGTGGGGCCCGCGACCGCTGAGAAGTTGGTTGAAGCGGGCTTCAACGAGTTGCTTTCAATCGCTGTGATGTCACCGAGTGAGTTGGCTACTGCCGCCGAACTTGGTGAAGCAGTTTCAGCCAAGATCATCGCTGCGGCGAAGAAACTGGCCAACATTGGTGGCTTCCTAAGCGGTAACGAACTACTGGAGCGCCGAAGCCATGTCATGAAGTTGACCAGCGGGAGCAAGGCTCTCGACGAATTGCTCGGTGGCGGATTTGAGACCCAGGCTATCTGTGAGGTCTACGGCGAGTTCGGCTCGGGCAAGACCCAGATTGGTCACCAATTGGCCGTCAACACGATTCTGCCAGTCGAACAGGGTGGCTTCGGCGGCGAGGTCTTCTACATCGATACTGAGGACACCTTCAGGCCAGAGCGAATCGCACAGATGGCTCGCGGTATCGGGCTTGAACCAGAGATGATTCTTGAGAGAATCCATGTCGCACGCGCCTACAACTCAGCACATCAGATGTTGCTGGTCGACGAGATCAAGCGGATGTCGAAGAACATCGAGGTGAAACTGGTCATCGTCGACTCGCTGACTAGCCACTTCCGTTCTGAGTACCTCGGACGAGGCAAGCTCGCTGAGCGCCAGCAGAAGTTGAACAAGCACCTGAGGGAGTTGAAGCAGTTGTCTGATATCTGCAACGCTCTCGTCCTGGTCACAAACCAAGTTCACTCCAAGCCAGATGCGATGTGGGGCGACCCGACCAAGCCGATCGGTGGACACATCGTCGGTCACGCATCGACCTTCCGAATCTACCTGCGCAAGTCGAAGGGCGGTCGCAGAATCGGGCGACTGGTCGACTCCCCCAACCTACCAGAGGGTGAGGCGATCTTCAACGTCGTCGCAGATGGCATCCGAGACTGAGAACCAGTCAGTTGTGGTTGACGGATTGGGGCCCGTTGGGCAACTTTGTGTCATCGCGGTTCCACTTGGTGCAGCGCCATTCTGCCAGAGCCGCCTCAGCCGCTGTTCGCATCTCGGCGATATCTGGGTGGTCAGGGTTTGCAAGGCTTGTGAAGCAGGCGAGGCAGTGCCTTTCGCCGGCGACGTCGAGGAAGTGCATTGAGACACAATCGGTCTTGCAGACGACGCAGGTACCGAAGCCGTGGAACTTGGGCATTGAAAACCGGTTTCCACCACCGCTCTATGAACCCCTCGCTGGGAAAAACTGCGACCAATCCGCAATCCTTTCCGAATCGTCCGTTCGGCACAGTGCGAGTTGTCAACCAGAATCAGATTCCAAGGTCAGACATCGCGATGTGAGTCAGACAGGCGGCTTCCCAGGTTTCCCGCGCAGGCAGTTCGTCTTGGAACAGGCCCAATCTCCGAATCCCCTCATCACTCGGCACAGGCCGTTCTGGCGAGAGTTCTGCATCGAGCCATCCCATCAATCGGTCGGCGACGACATCCATCGAAGCCTGATGACCTACCAATTCTCCGTCAGTCCATTCAGGCAGTCGTACGAGCCAAGCCTTCTCGTCTCCGACCACGAGTCCTGCCCTCGTGAATGCGACTTTCATCTGATGTGTCCCCGAAAGAAGTCTGAGAAATTCACCATCGATCGAGTTGCTGACCATCGTCCCCGCTTCAAATCGTGAACTGACCGCCAGCCAAGCGGCCCAAAGGTGGCGCTCGCTGAGGACGGTCGGATAGCCCAACAGCATCCAACGGGAGTCTTCCCTATGCTCGATTAGAGTGTTTGCAACTGCCCTCGGGTCGTTGACAGGCTCATCGAACTCGATGCACCAAGCAGGGAACCAAGGCGGAGTAGACCCATTCATCAGATTCTACGAGGAGTGACTTGGCCATAGGGCTTTCAGCGGCGTTTTTTCCTCCCGGAGAGTTGTCTTGCCTGTGTTACGATACCCTCAACGAGCTGGATGCTCCAACCTCGCTCATCAGCAAGTTTTCGCCGGTCCCGCTCGGTCATCTCTACAACATCAGTCAGTGTCCTAACACCTAGTCCCGCCATCTTGCGCGCCCTGACCCGCCCGACTGTGCGAAGCGATACCAACTGAAGCAGGTCAGTTCTGCATCCGTGCCGAACCCTGAGCCTCACCTCATCGATCAATTCCACCAACTTCTCGCGGGCTGGACCGAGCAACTCATCTTCGCCCTCGTCGTTTCGAACAATCTCTCGACAGGCGTATAGCAGCCACTCACAGAGGTCGGTTCTCACTCGCAGGTCGCCTGGTGCAACCCCTAGTGACGATTCAATGCGGCGGTTTGACAACTCGTCAATCCACGCTTCAAGCGCCGCCGCCGACTTGGCATGGATGAGAGGATCGAGGTCTAGATGGGACTCTTGGAGATCTTCTCGGCTGACCAACCGTTGCCCCTCTGTTGCAGAATGTACAGTTTGTAGCAACTCAATCTCGTTTTTCCTCGGCCAGAGTTGCATGAAGTCGGGGACGGTCGTGATCAGGTGCAGTAAACCGAACGGTGAGAGTGTGGTCTCTTCGTCCAACCCAGCCAATACCGCGGTTGCCCGGCGAACACCCTTCCGAAGAATGTGCCCGCTGAGCGGGTCGAGGTAGAGTCTGCTGACTCGCTCTCCGAATGCTGTTGGAGCGTATGCCATCGCATCCTGTTCTGGTGTGGCTGGTTCCAATCTGCTTCCACGCATGACATCAGCAGCTGACTGAAATCCGATGACTGCAGGCCCCTTACGCAGAGGTTTCTGCCTCTTCTCCTTTGGAAGCAAGTCATCCAATTGGACTCCGGGAGTCGATTTCGCGGCACTCGCCCATGGTGGCATCTCATCGTCCCAATCCTCAATCTCAGCTTCAGAGGCGGCGCCCGCCCGCCTCTCCTCCTCGCTCGCCTCGATGTCAGCCGCCAGCCGCTCGTCGATTCCAAGCCTCTCCACCATGCCGTGCTCACACAACCAGTCGAGAATTCCGTCGACATTGTCGGCGAGGATCTCCCGTGGGAGATCTTGGGCGAGGAAGGTGAGAGAGAAAAAACGGCCGAGAGCGTGTCGGCTCCGTTGTCCGCCAGTCGCCACCGCGGCGAGAACATGCATTCGCATCGGGGATTCCATGTGCAGTTTCGAGACGATGTCCTCCGGCTCGCTGAGGAAGTAGAGTTCCGCCATTGCGTCAGCCTGTTCTTGAGTCTTGCAATGCAACCACGCATCCCCTCGCAGGTCGTAGCCGGGTCTGCCGGCTCTGCCGAGCATCTGTTGGACTTCCATCACAGAGAGCAGATGGTTACCGCTGCCATCCCATCGCCTGAGGTCCCGGACGAGGACCCGTCTCGCCGGCAGGTTCACTCCTGCTGCTAGTGTTGGTGTGGCGCAAAGAGCGACCAATGTCCGCTCCTTGAACGCCGTTTCGATTAGCCGCCGCTGTCTACTTGTAAGTCCGGCGTGGTGAAATGCGACCCCGCCGGTAATCACCTCAGCCAGGATGTCAGCCATGTGGGATCCATCCTCAACCCCCTTCACCCGTTCCGAAAGGAGAGCCAATTTCTCGATGAGTTCCTCTTCGCCAGCCTCGATGAGAGTTTTCAGCCTCCGTTTTCCGAGGTCTCTAGCGGCTGACTGGGCGGAACGCCTTGTTCCAACGAAACAGAGCATTTGTCCGCCCTCCTCCAGCGTGTCCTTCAGGACCGCCCAAACCGGGGCGGTCTTCGGCCCGTCGAGTGTCCTAGGTGCCGGAAGTTTGGGTTCTCCACCATCCGGGTGAACCTCCTTCCTCACTTCGACGAGAAGTTCTGATTCGGTTGCGTAGCTTAGCGGAACAGGCCTCCAATCCGAAGTGATGAGTTTTGCTCCGAGCCAGTCGGCGACGGCTTCAGCGTTGCCCACCGTCGCCGAGAGCGCCACCAACTGTGCGTCGGGGCGCTCGTGCATGATGCGGGCGAGATTGACTTCGAGAGTCGGCCCGCGGCCGACGTCGTGGACGAGATGTATTTCGTCAGCGATTACAACGGAGACCCCCTCTAGGAAGCGCTCACGATTACGGAGCAGGGAGTCAAACTTCTCCGAAGT
>DAVI01000034.1:5133-8889 GCA_002505495.1 Euryarchaeota archaeon UBA59
ACCTTCTCAGACGCAAGCGCCTTCAACGGCACGATGTAAATCGCTCTACTGCCGATTTCATCCACCAAAAGCCGTCGCAGAATCGCAAGATATGCGACTAACGATTTTCCACTCGCCGTCGGAGCTGCCAGCAGCACACTTTCGCCGGCCAACACCGCCGGCATCGCCGCTGCCTGAGGCGGATACAACTCCTCGATTCCCCACGCCTCCGCGAGATGCTCCCGCACTCCGGCAGGCAGGTCGAGGTCTGCGACATTGCAACTCCCCACTCCCGCCATGAGTAGGCATCCGCGCCTCACCGCTCAATAGGATAGCGGTCCAGCCGGGCGCCTAGTCGGTTTGGTACGGGTGTTTCCCCTGACTCTTCAGCCAGGCGAGTCGGGTGTTTCCCCGGAACCTCCGAACATGGCGAGGGAAGGGCGTACCCCACTTAGGAGTCGGATACCTTGAAGGGCTGATGAGCGCCGTGAGGAGGCGATGAGCGAGGAGGCGGACGACGCTGGCGAGTTCGATGACTACGCCGACGAGCGCGATGTCAACGACTGGCTTGAGATATTCTGGGGCTCGCTACTTTTGGTCATCGGCCTCAAGCAATTAATCGACCCGGGTACCCTTCTTGCCACCCCGACGATGCAGTGGCTCGGGGCCGGTGTCGTCGCTCTTGGGCTCTCTTGGATTGGCCACGGCCTCAAGGACATGGCAGTGAAGGAAATTCGGGAAAGCATTGGAGGAGCGTCTGCTAGCAGCCGGCGCAGGGTTGACTACGGCCTCATCAGGGATGTTCTCCTCCACCCCGACCAATACGGCAAGTTCCTGCTGGACGCTTACCGAGTTGCCTACGAAGATGGCGTTCTGACCGACCAAGAGTTGGGTGACCTTTCCCGCCTCACTGACATTCTGGACATTCCGCCACGCGAAGCGGCGAGAATCGCCACCCGCGCTGCAATCAATTGTGCCGTGGAAGATGGCGTTGTGACAGTTGCCGAGATGGCTCTCATCGATGGCGCGATGGACTCTGCTGGACTCACCGACGAGGAGAAGCAGAAGATTCGAGATGCGCTGGATGATGGCATCATCGACGACGACGAGAAGAAGATGCTCGACGATATTCTCGGCAGAATCTGATCACCTGACGCAGCGGCGCAGCAGCGTTGAACATAATCGATATGAGTTCGGTCGTTTGGAGCCTGCTGGTTGATGCCCTGCAGAAGTGACCCAATATGGCTCAGAAGAATTGGTCAGCGAGTTTCTTTGCGCCTTGGATTCGCCACCACTCTATTCCACCGGCGAGTAGCAGGAGTGTGAATCCTCCAGTCACCCAGAGATTTTCCCTCGGAACGAATCCGTCGGCAATCGAAATTCCGCTGCTCTGCGGAATGCTGCTCGCCCCCATCTTGGAGTTTGACAGCCAGGTCACCTCCATTCCATCAGTACCGCAATCGCAGTAGGAAATAGTCAGCAGTTCCGGGTAGAGGTCCTCCTGCAACTCCTCCCAGTCTCTTTGGGAAATCACATCAGGCCGTGATGCCCAAATCGGCTCTGTTGCCGAGCCGGCTGGATCAGTCGCCGCCATCCTCCATTCAATGTGGAGCAGGTCACCATCCGGCTTTTCATCGACGACAAGCAGAGCTTCGAGCATCAACAGGTCGAGAGTCAGTGCCCGTCCGGACTGCAGAATGAAGCGAATTTCCTCTTCGCTGCCCATCGGATGGTCGGAGAGCCAGCCGAAGACGAAACTGTCCAAGCGGATCTCTGTCAACTCCTCGGTGTGAACTTGCCACCTGCCGTCGCCGGTCTCATGCGCTCCAGTAACATGTAACCTCAAGTTCAGGGTCTCCCCCGGTGCGAGCCCAAAGAAACCACTTGCAGCGCCAGCCTTGACACCGGTCCGGCTAGCCTCTTCGACGACCGCCAAGCGAGCCTGCAGAACTTCGTCGAGTGTCAGCTCGCCGCTGCGCGGCGCTTCGTCTGTCATCGCCCAAACCGGCGAAGCGATTCCACCGACGATGAGCAGGAACAGCGCGACTGGCAGAAGAAGCCGTTTTGACCATCTAAAGTTGGACGGCACGGCGAATCCTGCGAATGCCGCCGCCGTGCCTAGCAGAGCAATTACCACCGTGAATGCGCCAGAGCCCGTGACTTCTGTCACCTCTGAGGCATCGCCGACATATGCCTCGCCTGCAAGCCAGTTTGCATCCCCCATGAACTCGGAGGGGCTGGAGGAGCCAATCCCCTTGTGAGAGAGTCTGGCGAACCAGGAGTAGGCTTGGAATCGGTTTGAACTGCCGCTCCAACAGGCGAGATATGTCCCCTCGGGCGGCTCCTCGTAGCGAATCTCCGAAATCTGCTCACCCGCCTCGTAGGTCGTTTTCACTGCCGGATTTCTCGGTGTTGCGCCCCCTTGCCGGATTAGTTCGGGGGGGGTGTGAGGTTGTTCTATTTCCAACGGGACACTGGTCCAGTGAACGATGATGGTCATAGCTCTGAGGTTATCCTGAAGTTGAAATCTGAAACAATCTTGGTCAGCATCCAGCAACGCACCATAGGTCAATTCCTCGACGTCAGAAAGTTCCACCGGGTCACCGGCTGAACTCGGCTCGTCGACATTCGCTGATGCGACATCTGCGCTCCATTCGATGGGAAGGGTGATTCTCGAATCGCCACGCAGATACAGCTCCCAAGTGACCGGTTGGTCGATTTCGAAGGAGATTCGCATTCCGACGGAGTCGCCCGGTCGAAGCAACCGTCCCCTACTCAAGTCGAGTTCAGCGTCGAGCAGTCGATAGGCTCCAAGGCGCGGCGAAGAGGGGCTGCCACCGTCGAGTGTCCATTGATTGGTGCTTGGTCCTAGCCAGAAGTCTACGACTATGTCCGGCGAATTCAGTCCGCCAATCTCCTCTTGGATCTGAAGGTCGATGACCAATTCATCGATTGTCGGTGGAAGAAGTGCGAGTTGGACCTGTTCGGGATTCATCAGAAACTCGATGCTGACCGTAACCGGTGATGCTGGCGATGCACTCGATTCCTGTCTCGACATCTTGTCGACGCCGATTGCATCATTGTCGAGTAGACAACTCGAAGAGGAGAGGCAAGTCAGATTCAAAGTGGTATCTCCGACTCCGAGCTCAGCGCCCACATTTGCAGGAATCATCCCTACCATGAGCAGCACTGACAGCAGCGCCAACCTCACGCACACACGCGGAGAGAGCGCTCGCTCCATGAGCGAGCGGACCACACTCTATCAGTAATGGATTGCGGTTCGACGCATTGGTAGAGCATCAATCAGATGACCGCAGTGGACATTTCAATCGATTCATCAACCAATTTTACCCGGCATGAACGGCAGAGATAGCGCCCCCGAGATTTCACCGAACGGGAGGTGTTCCAGCCACATTCCGGACATAGCCAGCGCCACTTTGCGTTCTTTTCTCTCAGATGAGTGCCGAACTGTTCACCCATCTGCGTCGCCTCAAAGTCGGGCCACTCCGCCTCAAGTTGCCGGAAACTACGGTCATGCCCAGCATGTCCCAAGGCGTGTAGGAATTCATGAAAGAGAAGAAATTCTGCATATCTCTCCCACTCAGGTGAGAGGGCGGAGGGGTGCAGGGCCACCTTTCGGACATCGGATGGTCCAAGACCAGAATCGCTCTTCCGCACTCCCTTGTTGTAGCGACAGACAGCGTGTAGGCGGGTCGCATCCCTACGTAACTTTCCGAGGGGGATATTTGAGAGTGGCTTCAGATCTTCACCATCGAG
>DAVI01000034.1:8965-10571 GCA_002505495.1 Euryarchaeota archaeon UBA59
CCTCAATTCCATCTGTGAAAGGCGGGATGCCCCTCAGTCACTGCGACGAACAACCCTTCACCTCGAGCGCAGACCTTACCTTCTGCCTGAAGTTCCATTTCGACCTGCGCCCGACCCTCGCTCAACTCGACGACCTTGGCGGTCACGTGGAGTGGAACTCCTGCCGGTGTGGGACGCCTGAGTTGAATGGAGTAGGAGGCTGTGACCGTGCACGGTGGTTGGTCGTCACCCGCTGCATCCATCAGCGCAATAGCCGCAGCCCAATTGCCATGACAGTCGAGCAGCGTCCCGATGATTCCTCCGTTCACCATACCGGGAAATGCCTGATGTTCCTCTGAGGGAGTGAACCAGAGTTCGAGCCCCTCGTCGGTTCTCGTAGAGTCGATTCGCAGACCTTTTTCGTTGGCGGGTCCGCATCCGAAGCAGATTGACGACGCCGCATATTGCCGCTGGACGCCGACTCCGGATTCCGCCATACCCTCCCGCGCAGCGCGAGCCGCTTTTCGCTGTTACCCCACCGGTCCGTTCCCGCAGCCGGCTCTACGGCCAAGCCTCAACAGCCGTCTCACTGTTCTTCTTCGGCAGATTCCTCTTCGCCTGCCGCATCGGCAGTGGCGTTTGCAGCTCCGGTCGCTGCCATTTCCGCATCGTCAAGCCCCGGTGATGCCCAGTCACGCTGCCATTCCGCATCCACCGCGCCGCCGCTCCAACTTCCGTCGATGGCGATTTCGTCGATTTCAGCCTCATCTCGCCATGGCGGATTGTCTGCGCTGCCACTGATTATGAGTCTGTCTTGAGAGTCGAGTTGCCGCTTGACCAGCTGCAATCCACGGGTTATTGGAAGCAGGTGTCCGACAGGCGTACCGGCGGTAACGAACGGGTTGTTGGCGGTACATATCAGAAGACCCGTTTCTGGAGAGAGAATGTCGGCGGATTTACCAGGCTGCTGTGGATCCACGATTCTGCCGATGATGGAGCCCTTTTCGACGAACGAGCCCGAATTGACGAACATGTCGACTAGCCCACCCTCGTCTGCGCGCACCCATGTCGAGCCTGAGGCGAGAAGTCTGAACCGAGGCCTGCTCGGATGTCCAGGGATGACATGCAGACTGCGAAGCACGTTGAGGATGCCATAGACTGCCACCTTGACCGCTTCGTGGTCGGTGAAATTGGCTCCACCTCCTTCGTAGGTGACGCTCCCGATTCCGAGGTCGCTGGCAACCTTCCTGAGTGTTCCGCGCGGCCCCTTTGAGTCGAGAATGACTTCTACTCCGAAGGCACGTGCGACTCTGTTACTCTCGGGATGAGCGAGGTCAGCCCGAATCTGCGGTAGATTCGTTCGGCCACGCGCTGCTGTATGCAGGTCGATGAGGTAGTCGCTGTCCTGAACCAAATCCTCCCAGATGTGGTTCGCCACCCTCTGGGTCGTGTTGCCATCATCTCTTCCGGGAAACTCTCGGTTGAGGTCCCTGCCGTCAGGGAAGTAGCGGCTGTTTCTACGAAATCCGGGCGGATTGAGAATTGGTGCGATTCGAACGGTGCCGGCCATGGTTGCAGCGTCCAGCGCCTTTCCAAGGCCAATCATCGTCTCTTGACAGAGCATGCT
>DAVI01000034.1:10765-17192 GCA_002505495.1 Euryarchaeota archaeon UBA59
AGTGGCATCTTGATCTTCCGAATCGTGCCGGGTTTGATTCGCTTCTTCAGGAAGCGATGTTGCTTCACCCCTCCAGCGCGGTCCCACTCGGAGCGCTTCTTCCCCTTGTGCTTCGACAGCGAGCGCTCAATCTTGGCTCTCCTCTCCTTTGGAATCTGATT
Source organism: Euryarchaeota archaeon UBA59 (assembly GCA_002505495.1). Classification (GTDB taxonomy): domain Archaea; phylum Thermoplasmatota; class Poseidoniia; order Poseidoniales; family Thalassarchaeaceae; genus MGIIb-Q1. The sequence continues at coordinate 10,927 of DAVI01000034.1, forward strand.
GCTCACCTTGAGAGTCGACTTCGGCTTGCTCTCCTCCGACTTCGGTTTCTTCACGGTCGACTTCGTCTTCTTCGCCGTCTTCTTCGGCTTACTTTCCCCCGTCTTCGTCTTCTTCGCCACCGACTTCGTCTTCTTCGCCGTCGACTTCTTGGCCTTTGGAGAAACCGATGTCACCTTTTTTCCACCGGATTTGGTGGTTTTCGGCTTCGATTTTACGCTCGCCGCTGTTTTTTTGCCTCCGGGGGCGGTCTTCGGCACGCTCACCGCCTTCTCAACAGGCGAAGCGTTGCCCTTTTCGGGCGTCTCGGGCGGCATCCAAATCCCCTCGGTGTGGGGTGCAAGCACCCCTCCGGCGTGATTTCCTGTACTCCGGAGGCAAAAAAGGCGACGCATGTCGGGTCAGACCAGAACCGGGTTTCGGCACCTTCCGCCATAGCGGTGTGCAAGGAACTCTCATTGATGAGAATTCACCCCTTTTCACTGTGGAATGGCGTTTTCGGGAGTCGGCGCAGGGTGGCCTATGTCTTCATCAGTGAGAATTAGGAATAGTAGGCCTTGAATATGTCCACATCAAAGGTCCCCCCGAGGTCGAGTGATGCCGAAAGGAGGTTGGTCCCCGGACGAAGAGGCTGTGAAGGCCTCAGAGGAGGCTCAATTGAGAGCTGATGCCATCGAAGAAGAATCACTCCAGCGACTTCACGCTGCAGCCGATACGACAGAAACAGACTTGGAAACCGCAAAGCAGGATCGCGCTGCAAAACCCGAGCTTCGCTTGGAGACGACTGAAGCTGAGCAACTGCATGCAAATCAACTGACAGACATGGTGACTTGGATACTTCTCGGAATTGCCGGCCTCGTGGTTCTCGGCGGTGTTGTCCTATCGGTCCTGTTCGGTGCCTCAATACTTTGAGTCACTCCCAATCGCGACTGCCGGACAATCATCCACTAACGACGGTGGAGTGTAGGCGTCATTTGTCTGGTAGGTCGTGCCGGTGGTTTCCTTCGAGTTACCATGAGGAAGAGGATTGACAATACCAAGACACCCCCAAGCCCAAGCACGATGTTCGTCGGAATGGCGACACCTCCGACCCCGAGCCCCCCCGAGTCCGTGCCAGTGCCATTGGTGCCATCATCTGACGGCAGTTCCTCGACTTCAGGTTCAACATTGGGTGGTGGTGGATTCCACACCTCAAAGGAGAGAATGGTCGAGAGTGTCACAACCTCATCCCCGTCAACGAGTTGGAAGGTCAACATCCAGTCCTCGACAGTCTCGTTGTGTCTGTGACAGAGTGTCTGTTCAAGTGCATCGTAGGCGAGGGACTCAGAGCAGTCGATGGCCGAGATGTGAGAGCCAATCGACTCTTCGAACCAGCCATCGCTGCTGTCGCCGTCGGAAAGAGTTCCCCACTCCCTAACAGTCACTTGGGAATCAGGCCAGATCAAGGTCCATGTGACATTGCTGTTATTCAACAGTTCATCGATTCCGAATGAGACGTTGACCAGCCATACGGCCATCTCGAAGGGTTGGTGTGTCAGGTTGACTGTCACGACACCCGCTGCCTCTCCTGGCAGGAAGGAGAGGTGCGCTGAGCGGTCGATGTCTTCGTCGACGTCCCCGTCGCAGTCGTCGTCAAGCCAGTTCCATGTCTCGTTAGCATCCGGCGAGCGCGCCGAGTCGTTGTCGTCGCAGTCATTGAACCAACGGAATCCGTCGCCATCCTCGTCCAAATCTGGCCACAATGGGTCGGTGTGCGTGACCAGCAGTTCCTCACCGTCGAGCAGCCCATCACGGTCGGTGTCATTGTGGAACGGGTCGGTTCCGATCAGGTTGTACTCATCCAAGTCGAACAGCCCATCTGCATCGCTGTCGAGCCCGTAGAAGTCCTCGTCAATCGCGTCATCACAGTCGTTGTCAAGCCCGTCAAGCAGTTCGGGGTTGCCCGGGAAGAGTGAGGCATTTGTGTCGTCACAGTCGGCGAACCAGTACCACCCATCGGCGTCGCTGTCGTTGTCGAAGGTGAGCGGGTCGCTGCCCCAATTCAGGACCTCATCACCGTCCGAAAGCCCATCCCCGTCGGTGTCCCAAAGGGTGTAATTAGTGCTGTAGTTGTGGTATTCCTCCCAATCCACGAGGAGGTCGGAATCGCTGTCTGTGCCGTTGAAATCCTCGTCAACCCAGCCGTCACAATCGTCGTCTATGCCGTTCAGAGACTCGTTCATCGCCGGATGAATTTGGGCGTTTGTGTCGTTACAATCATTGAACCAATAATAGGTGTCAGCGTCGGAGTCGTTGTCAAAGGTGAGTGGGTCGGTGAAGGTCACAAACACTTCCTCGCCATCCAAGAGCCCGTCCCCATCCGTGTCGTTGTTGAGTGGGTCAGTCCCATTCACCCAGACTTCCACTCCGTCTAGTAATCCGTCGCCGTCGGTGTCGTTGTTTAGCGGGTCTGTCGTAGAGTTGAATATCTCGTAACCGTCGAGTAGGAAATCGCCGTCGGTGTCGTTGTTATCCGGGTCTGTTCCGTAGATTCCAATCTCATCATCGTCGAGCAGCCCGTCACCATCACTGTCACGATGCAATTCGGTGCCATGAAGAATCAACTCCCAGGAGTCGAGAGAGCCGGTTGTGCCTCCATAGGTGTCCTCCACCTTGAGGGTCCAGTTTCCCCTGCTACCCTCATCCCAGAAGTGGACACTTGAGAAGACCCAATTCCCGTAGTCGTTGCCTTGGTCATTGTGCTCCCTCGCCAACCGAGTCTCGTAGCCCGAAGGGGATATCAGTAAGACTTCGAGGTCGCCTCGCGCGTTGTGGTCGATGTCGACGAAGACATCGACGGATTCCAGCATCAATTGCTGTGAGATGTACACGGTCTCTTCGACTGCAACCCCTGTGTTGTCGGGAATCGTCGCAGCAGGATTCAACAGACCGCCGGAGAAGTTCATCTCCGGCCCGACGGTGGTCCAGTTCTCAGCGAGGGCGACTGCAGCCCCGGCATCAATCGCCCCGAAGCCGTACTTGTGGCTGACCTCGTGCCCCGCTCCGTTGGTCCACCACGAGGAGTCGGAACCGTCGTTGTTCCGTGCTGAGTTGACCAGAATGTGCTGAATGTCCCTCCAGGTGAGGTTTTGGTTGGCGTCGAGCAGTAGGGCCAGAACACCAGAAACCAAGGGGGTGGCCGATGAGGTCCCTCCAAAATTGTCGGTGTAGTCGTTGTTAGTGTAGCCCGAACTCCCCTCTATGTCGGTGGTTGTGATGCCCTCTCCGTCGCCGTCTGAGGGTGCTGTCACGAGGATGTTCGCACCCGGTTCCGAGTACCACGCTTGGTCGCCTTGGTGGGTGATTGCCGCCACCGCTATCGTGTACCGGCTGTTGGCGTAACCATCCATGTTCGCATCGTCACCGTTGGAGAGACCGTTGCCCGCGGCCCAGGTGATGAGGTTGCCCAACCCGCCCCTTCCCTGATACGCATCAGACTCGAATACCGCCAAAGTGAGCGGTCCCGGGGCTTCCAAGGTGTTCCCGTTGTCACTCGGCCCCCACGAGTTGGAGTAGATGTCAATCGACTGCCTGTTGTGGGAGATTGCGTTTGCTTCCTTGGTGTCAGTAAGACTGCAGGAGATGAGTTGGATCCCGGCGAGTCCGGCTGCCGGAGCCGCTCCTGAGACTCCGAGGCTGTTGTTGCCGACCGCGGCTGCGACGCCTGCTGCGGCGGTGCCGTGTGCGTCCCAGTTCGATGGCGAGGGGTTACCGTCGTTGCCGCAATAGTCGTAGTCCAAGCTGCTCTCATAGTGGTCGTCAAGGTCGGGATGGTCCCAGTCGAGTCCGTCGTCAACAATTCCGATGACCACTCCGCTGCCGTTGTAGAAGTCCCAGACGCCGGTGATATTGGCATCCTCTCCTGCAAGGCCGTTGGTCTGACCGGTGTTGCGAAGGTGCCACTGGTCGGAGAACTTGCTGTCGTTGGGGATCATCCGAGGCTCGACCTCCTTCTCGACCAGAGGATAGGCCACTTCGACTACTCCCGACGCCTGCAGTTCAGCAAACTTCTGTGCTGCTGTTGAGGCGCTGATGTCCACAATCCAGGTGTTCGGCAGGTGCACGGCCTCCTCTCCGAGAGGAGTTGCGCTTACCGCCACCCACTGGTGCACCGATGCGAGTTCAGAATCTGTGTACTGGGAGAGGTCACTCACCCTTGCAAATGCGGCCCGTACAGAGGGGGAAAACTGGCTGAAAATCGGTGAATCGTCGCCATATTCAATGGGTGCTCCAAGCGAACCATCCGCCAAATCTCCGCCCGAACCTATTGTTGCGCCAACGAGTGGTGAGAGACTGGCAAAAAGGAGAACACAGGCGATTGCGAGCCTACGCATGGTCCAAGGCCACGCGGCTCGGTTATGTTGCTATCCCTCGGATGAGCGACTCAAGAGGCTAGAAATTCGTCGACTGCAGTCTTGACCTCGTCGTCGGGCATCAGTCGGCGCTGGCTCTTGGCGATTTCGAAGAGGTGCGCCACCAGATCATCGCTCACCTCGTAGCCCCGCTGCTCAAGCCACCAGACGATGTTGGAGCGGCCCGACATGTGTCCGATGCGAATCACCTGTTGAAGGCCGTAGTCCGCTGCGGGAACTCCAGAATAGACTCGGTCGGCGAGCCAATGGTCGCCCTTCTTCATCGCCTTGACAACTGCTGATGCGTGTACTCCGGTGCCGGTCTCAAAGGCGTCCTTCCCGAACACCGGATAGTTTCTCGGAAGTGCCACCTCGACATACTCGTGCGCCTTCAACATATATTCATTCAACAAGGTAAGGTCGTTGTTGATGACTCCCATCAGGCTGAGGTTGACCAGCGTCTGGTCGAGAGGGGCATTTCCAGCCCGCTCACCAATCCCTAGAGCAGTCCCGTGAATCACGTCGGCGCCCACCTCTGCCGCAGCGAGGTTGTTCGCCACCCCGAGTCCTCGGTCTTGATGGCCGTGCCAGTTGACTTCGATGTCCCGCCGTTTGACTCCAGCGTCTGGAATCACCTCATCTTGAATGAATGTGAGAAGTTGCTTGACGCCGTTCGGAGTGACATGGCCGCAGGTGTCGCAGACACAGATTCGGTCAGCGCCCAACTCGATTGCCCGGGTGTAGACCGCCTTGATATCCTCCGGCTTGGAGCGAGTCGTGTCCTCAGTGACGAACATCACCGGAATATCGTTGTCAACTGCAAAGGAAACCGCCTTCTCCGCCGTGGAAATAATCCGCTCCATCGTCCAGTTCTCCGCATACTGCCGAATCGGACTGGTTCCCAGAAATGCACTCGCCTGAATCTGCATCCCGTGCTTCGCCTGTAGGTCGACCAGTGGCTCAATGTCCGAAACCACCGTCCTGACAGCACAGCCTGGCCTAATCTGGTAGTCGTTTTCGACGATGTGAGTCAGCATGGCATCGATGTGACCTATGTGGAATGGGCCTGCTCCGGGAAGTCCGAGGTCGACCTTTTGGATGCCCAGTTTCTCCATGTAGGTGAGCAGCTCAATTTTCTCCTCGATGGTAGGGTTGCGAGCGCTCGGCGATTGCAGCCCGTCGCGCAGCGTTTCATCATCAAACCAAATTGGATGTGGATGGTTTGATTCATCCCTCGAAAAGTCGTAGTTGACGACATTCCAGTCGTAAATCAGGTCGCTCTCCTTCACTAACTTCCCTCCCAGCCGGTCACGCCTGCAGCACGCCAAGTACGCGCCAAGCGTTTAGACTCAACGACACGCCACCGACCCGGTGATTTGTCACTTGAAGCGAGTGACAACTCTCACCGATTCACGGGCTCCGAGGACGAGTAGGAGGATGAGTGCGAGTTTGTAGGAGGCGAGAATCAGAATCAGCGTCACGAACATCAGCGCGAGGTAGCGCATCGAGACCATGAACGAATTGAACGCGGTAGGGATTCTACCCTTCTCATCCCGAGTTTCACGCAGATCGATGTTGAGCACCGACTGGTTGTACCAGATGCCGAGCACCAACGCGGTTACGAAGTAGGTCGTGGAGATCGCCCACGCGGTGGACCACTCACCCCCGCGCTCTCCGAAGCCCCACATCACCGGGTCGATGAACATCGCCGAGATTCCTATCAGAAGTGCCGTGTAGACGCGCATTTCGACCAGTGTGTGAGGACCCCCCTTCACAGAGGGCATCATCGGTACCTTGGCGGCGGTATATTCGCGGTCTCGGAAGAGTGCGAGGGCCCAGAAGTGGGGCGGAGTCCAGAGGAAGATTATGAGGAACAT
>DAVI01000034.1:17295-17523 GCA_002505495.1 Euryarchaeota archaeon UBA59
CATCGATAGTGATTCATTCGCAGAAGCCCATCCAATCAGTGGCGGGGTTGAACCGGCAATACCTCCGATGACGATGTTTTGGCTGGTTGTCCGCTTCAGCCACATCGTGTAGATGAGGACATAGAAAACGACGCTGAACGCCGCCCAGAATGCCGCTACTTCGTTGGCCAGCGAGATGAACCAAATGGTCCCGATGACTGCGAGGAAGAAGCCGAAGAAGAGCGCGGT
>DAVI01000061.1:0-166 GCA_002505495.1 Euryarchaeota archaeon UBA59
GTCGGCGCAGCAGTCTGAGCGGTGTCGCCAGCAGTCGTTACGATATCGGATGAATCCGAGTCCACGACCTCAACGATTTGGAGGGTGGATGCTGTTCCAATCCCTACGTAGAGGATGTAGGAGCCAGCTTCGAGGTCAGAGGCTGGCTGGACGACGAGCGTCCCGG
>DAVI01000061.1:211-2203 GCA_002505495.1 Euryarchaeota archaeon UBA59
CGACGAGCGTCCCGGTGGCTGAGGTGGCCACACCGATCCGTGTCGATTCGGTTGAACCCAAGATGGTGGTCTCCCAACTCATTGGAAGCTCCAATGCTTCGCCTTCCTCAATGCTGTGCAACTCATAGGTGATGGTGAACTCCTCACCAGCCCTCACCCTACCCGATGGCAGGTCGACATTGACCACATAGCCCTCTCTGCTGAAGATGGAGGCTTCCTCGGTTTCAGAGTGGCCTGAGCCATCCACCGCGTAGACTGACAAGATGAATTCGTAGTCGTTGAAAGTCTCGCTGATTGTCAGGATGATGTTAGTCGAAGTCCCTGTGTCCACCATTTCCCCACTCTGGCCATCTGTTGAGGTCCAAGTCCATCTGACATCATCGTCGAAGCCGTCCGCCACGAGTTCGTATGTGACCTGGTCTCCCGGAGAGAAGGTGCTGCGGTCAGCAACTAGGTGGATATCCGGTTCCACGACAGGGATGCTCAGTTGCTCGCTGTCACTCTCGCCGGTGGCGTTGTACGCCACCAACCAGACCTCGATGTCTGCCAAGTCACCGCGGAAGTCCGATGGTATCGTAAGTTCAAGAGTTGATTTTCCGAACGAATCCAATTGTACTGCCACGGGTGGCTGAATCACCACGGTTCCATATTCAACCCAACCATCATCTCCCTCCCACGCGAACCAGTGAACCCAACAATTGGGGATGGCTTCACCCGCAAGGTCGGTGACGACCACATTGATGGAGACTATGTCTCCCGGGTTGAATGGACCATCTTGAACCGTTGCGCGCATCTCGATTCCTTGACCCGACAGGTCTTCCGTGGAGGATATCCAAATGGATTGGTTTGAGTGAATTTCCTCGCCGTCGTTGGGATTGTAGCCGACCAGTTCGAGAGTTGCTGCACCTGAGTGTATCCCAATCAGCCCTCCCAAGTCCACAAGTTCACTCACATGCCCCCTCGTGCTCGAGTAGAATGTTGACTTGAGACTCCGGACAGCCCCTTCCTGCCACAGGTTCAGGTCAAGCACCTGATTAGGAAGTGGTGTGGTATCATACGATGAACTTGCTTCAGTCCAAGCCTCGATGTGGAGAACTTGGTCGAGTAGGACGGTGGAGGAATATGCTGGCTGGAGCCAACTGATTTCATATTCGCCAACTTCGACTGAGGTTGATGCAGAATCAACCTCCTGACTACTGCCGTTCGCCCAGACTTGGAATGAGACTATGTCACCGTTCCAATTGTCGATTGCGATGTTGAGTGGCGTGACCATCGAGAACTCAAAGGAACCGTAGACGTTCTGCAGAGAACCTCTCTGATCCCGCGTCTCGATACTCCCATCCTCATCGATGGTGTATGTCGCAACCCACTCAACTATACTTGCCGCCTCCGGCTCTCCGGTCCATGGATGGCTGAGCAAACCCTCGATTGTGATGGTTGACCCAGCGAGCACGACTTCCTCTTTGGGCACCAACAGGATGTCCCGCCGCTTCACCAAGAATGAATCACAATCCAGATTCTGTAGGAAAGCCGAACCCCAGTCTCCATCCTCTATGAAGTACCAGTATCCGATGCACGCCTGATAATCTCCGGTAGGGGTGGCTGGAGATACCTGCCAAGCCCACTCCATCCGTTCGCTGCCCGTACTCTGGTTGTGCCTCTCAAACCGCCGTTGACCTTCGTCATCCTCTACCCAGATCTCGTAGAGGATGGTTGAATCAGTGCCGAGACCGTCAGCAGTCAGATGCAGAGTCTCGCCTGGAATTGCGACCTCTGGGTCGATTTCGACATCGGCACCGAATTGGGCGGACACATCTGTGGTCGGAATGAGTGAGAGTGAGAAGAGTGCGACGAGAAGGAGGGCCAAGATTCGTTCGGTCATACATGCGCACTAGTGTGATTGTGAAAGAGCCTATCGGCTCCGTAGAGTGCTTTGTAAAAGCCGTCAGTGAGCCTCTACGACGGTGTCGAGGGTCTCAGCGGCGCTCTCGG
>DAVI01000061.1:2236-6553 GCA_002505495.1 Euryarchaeota archaeon UBA59
CCGCCACCGCCACCGCCGCGGTTGCCGCCTCGTCCACCACGGTTACCGCCTCTGCCGCCACCTCGGCCACGGCTACCGCCATCGCGCGGCTTCGACTCCTGAATGGTAAGACTGCGGCCACCTATCTTAGTGCCCTTCAGTTTGGCCAGTGCTGCACTGCCGACCTTCCGATCGGAGTAGGTTACGAAAGCGAACCCTCTGCTCTTTCCAGTCTCTCGGTCGGTGGCGATGTGGACCTCCTTCAACTCACCATGTTCGCCGAACAGTTCTGACAATTCATCCTCAGTAGCTTCGTAGGGAAGTCCGCCGATGAACATCTTGAATCCATCAGCCTCTCTAGCGTTATCCCTCGCTTTGATGAGAACCCCACGCTCCTTCGCCAAGTCGTCTGCGTCGGCGTCGCCGGACTCGACCTTGTCCATGCAAGGTCGGCAGCGAATCGGCTTGCCCGGTGTGGGCTTGAATGGGACTTCGCAGTTGTCTCCACAAAGGGTGCACTTGGTCTTCGTCATCTCGCGACGGGGCCTGTCACCACCACGGCCACCGCGGCCACCACGGCCACCGCCACCCGAGTTGAGGAACTCCTTCGGAATCTCATGCTTCTCGCCGCGGCGGAAGTCAGCGAGTATGGAGAGGTAGGGGCGAGCGCCATCGTGGGAGAGGCGAGCCTCTGCTTTTGGAGTCCACCGCTCTCCACCTCGGTTGAGGGTGCTGAATCCATCTTCACCCTCAGAGAAGCCGGCGCCGTAGTCGTCGGAGAGAGCGCGGTAGGCGGTGTAGTCGCAGCGGGTGCAGGCGACGTTGAAGTCGTCCACAGCGTCACTCGGCTCCAATATGTCTCCACAGGCAGGGCAGATTGCACGCAGCACACCGTAGCGTGGCTTGTGCTTGGTGGAAAGTCTCAGAACGGGCTTCAGTTGGATGACTTCGGCTCGAATCAGGTCTCGGGTTCGCATCGCGTCTCCCGGTGCAGGCAGGAATCGGTCGACAACCTCTGCGACGAAGATGTCGCCGAAAAGCTGCTCTGCAGGCAGGTCGCGGTTCGGTTTTCCCTCGATGTGGAGGATCTTGACCTCTGCGGTCTTGGTCTGGAGTCTGTTGACCTCGCCGATTATGACATCACCCATTTCCGGCATCCGTGGGCCGTCGTTTGGGGAATCGACGGTTACTGAGCCGTCGACCATTTTGACTTGGCCGACTCTAGTTGCGACAAGCCGTCCATCGACCTCTGCAACACCCTCACCGACATCACCGCCGCTGACCTCCCGACCAGGGGTGACGAACTCTCCTTCACTCGCTGCTGACATTGAATCTGACTCCGGTTCCTATTGCCGTAGGCAATCACTGGATGGCCCGCCGACCCGGCTGGGGTTCTTGAAGCCGCCTATCGTGTGAAGCGCCAACACTTGACCGGAGTCGAGCGATTTCGGCTCGAATGGTGGGAGTATGAGGCTGGTAACCTGAATTCTCCTTTGAGTAGAATCTCCGATTTCCAGCCCCCGTCGCGGGCCATCGCCGCAGGGTGGGTCGCTTCAGCGGAGTGCAGGAGATGGATCGCCTTTGCCGGAGAAGCGAGCGCCATCTCGATGAAGGGGCGGTCCGCAGCGTGAGTCTGGAATCCCCAAGGCGGATTCATCACCACCAAATCGCAGGATAATTCGCTCGGCCATTCCTGCCATTCTGAGAGGTCCGCTTCCAAGCAGGTAATCGAGTCTGAGAACCCGAGAGAATCAGCGCCGGCGCGCGCAGCGCCGAGCGCCTCTTCATCGATTTCAACCAGAGTTGCACTGGCGGCACCCAACAGAATCGCACCGATGCCGAGAATCCCGTTCCCAGCACCGAGGTCGACAACTCGCAGTCCCTCCTGTAGATCACCGACTTCCGCCATCGCCGTCAGCCAGCGAGCGGCGAAATCCCCCTCTGTCACATACTGTTCAAGAGAAGCATCATTGCACGGGTGTTTGGGAAGTTTCGACAGTGTGATGGAGAGTTGTCTCTGAAGCCCTGCCATGGTAGTGCGAGGTGGGGGGTGGCCATGAATGGAGAGGCCTTGGTCAACTGACTGGTTTGGAAGTCGAGGCTCACCTAGAGCGCCAATCAATGGAGTTCGCGCATCAGCGCCTTCAGGTCGTCCGTCGCCTGTTTTGCAGATTGGGCGTGGACCCCGTTTTGGACTATATTCGGGCCACCATTCGCCCTGTTCTGTTCAACCGCCTGCATCGTCTGACTCGATTGAGCCTGAGCTTCGGTCAGATGGCCGCCGTTGCGCTTGGCTGCGAGTTCCAACGCCTCTTGGCGGAGTAGTTTCATCATTCCAGCGCCTGGAAGGGAATCTCCGCAGAAGCGACAGAACTTGGTCTCATCAGTCTGTTCTTGGCCACAGGCCGGACAGTAAACCATGGCTCTCAACCTGCGTGGCAATCGGATTGCAATTGAATCTAACGGCGCAGAACCCTTGTCTGCGGCTCAACTGGAGCCTGCGTTAGCCAAGAAGATGTTCCACACGTCAAGCCCGGCTGCAGCCGCTCGCTCCGAGACCTCTTGGAAGGCGGGGCTCTCCATGATCTGCTCTGCGCTGAGTCCGCCGACCACGAGTAGTTCGATGGTGTCCACCAATTCCTCACGAATCGTCTCCTCCGGCGCCGGCAGTTCGTCACCCTCGTCACCCGTCTCATCCTCCACGCTCGCTTCCCCATCACCTTCAGACGAGTCCTCGTCGCCCATCGAAGAGGGTGTTGCTTTGGGAATCTCATCAGGCGTCGGCACTGAGACCGGCCCAAGGGTCGCGGACACCTCCGGTTCAGGGGTGGGTTCCGAACTCCCGAAGTTGGGGATGGAAATCGGCCCACTCGGCATCTCAAATGCAGGTTCCGTCGGTGCTGGAGGGGCTGGGGTTGGAGGTGGGGCGCCCTGCCCCGAAAGTGAGTCAGGAAGAGGGGCTGCTTGTGTCTCGGTTGGTTCCCCACCAAAGGTGTGGCTGACTCCGGCGAGCATCCCTTCGAAGTCGCCGCTCGAGGTGGCGGTGTCTGGCATGTGGGGGGCCGAGGGCTGGGCGGTTGAAGAGGGGGGCGCGGCGCCGGCTGCGGCGTTTTTTGTCAACCAGGCATTTCCAATCGCTTCCAGCGGCGGGGTTGCGAATGGCAGCACCTCCACGGAGGCGAGCCAAGGGTCGCGGAACAGTGTCCATTTCGTAGCGCTGAAATCCTCAGAATCCTCAGCAGGTGAAATCACAACCTCCTCCTTCTCCCAGTCGTCCTTCGCCAACGGTCCTACGTAGCGTCCGAGGTCAGCCAGCGCGATGTCGAGGAAAAGGAATGAGGCCTTCTTTGAATCGAAGCCCATCTCCGCCATCTCCTCCGCCTCCTTGCGTGGGCGGTAGAAGAGCGACCAGGTTGGATGTTGTAGTGCAAGACCCGCTGCGTGGCTCTCGAACCTCTCTCGGTGATGGCGTTGAATCAGAATGAGAATTTGGGTCCTCTGATGGCCAGTCTGCCAGATGGATGCTAGTCGTTGAGGAAGCGTTTCAGACAACTCAGAGAGGCTTACCCGCTCAAGAATCTCAGGTTCGACCATTGCTACCGGGGCACCGACTTGGACGGCCGGTTAGAAGAGTTCGCATCAATCGAGCAGCCCTTCAGCCATCACGAGTTCAGCAAGGAGCACGCAGCCGCCGGCAGCTCCGCGCAGTGTATTGTCGGAAAACGCGTTGAATCGCATCACCGTCCCATCGACGGATAGGTCGCTGACCACCACCGACATCCCCGCTCTAAGGTCCGATGCCGGATTGGGAGAACCCTTGCCCTCAGAACCGGACCAGCGGTCGAGCTCAGGATCGATTGGCTTGTCGGACAAGATGAACGGGAGGTCTGGTGCAGATGGCAGATCGAGTGCCTGAGCCCTGCCTCGATAAGGGTTCATCCAGTCGTTGAGTTCTTCGAGGTCGACAGCTTTCGAAAGTGTCACCTCGACCTCGACGTGGTGACCGTGGCGGCGCATCACCCGTTGGCATTCGACATCGGTTGAGAAGCGGGCGAGGCCGATTCCATCTGGACCTACTCGGCCGAGAAGGCGGCTCAACTCATCGGCTATCGTCTCCGCCTCGCCGGGAATTTCAGAAGCGACCGGACCCTCGTCAGCGGCACTGAGCAGGGGATAGCCTCCGCCGGAGAGCGCCTGTTCGGTGCGAACCGAAATGTGTCGGATTCCGATCATGTCCCAGATTGGTTTGAGGGGAAGTACGGCAGGGACGACGGTGCAGTTTGTGGAGCAGGCGATGAAGCCGCCTCCGGGTTGTCGGAAGGGTGGTCTGAGAAGCAT
>DAVI01000061.1:6636-10562 GCA_002505495.1 Euryarchaeota archaeon UBA59
CCGGCCACGGCGGAAGGGAGGGCGGAGAAAACCAATTGAATGTTTAATTTACCCAATTGGTAAGGGAGTTCGGAAATTTCACACTTCTCCACCGTCAAATCCGGGATTTCTGGCCTTCCCTCCTCCAGTTTCCAGGGGATTTCGGCGAGCCTCTTTCCGGCTGTGGATTCCGAGGCGAAGACTGCAGCCAACTCAAACCACGGGTGGTTTGCCAGTCGCTGCTGAAATCGCTGGGCAACGATCCCGCTCGCTCCCAACAATGCCACCCGCGTGCGCATGAGGTATCAACACCTGACCGTGGATTCATCTCTTCCTCATAGGAGCGCCGGTTGATTCGCCACTCCTTCTTCATGGCGCCAAACGAGCCGACATGCTCTTGAACCGCCGCAACTGGTTCCAATCGTTCAAGTAGTCCGCGACTTTGGTGGGTCACGATGGTAGAAGTAGTTAGTATTCTGATGGTGGTTATTGGCGCTGGATTAGGCGCTTTGGTTGTATGGTCGATAATGGCTCAGCGCTCAGCTCGTTTGGTTGAGTCAGCGAAGTTGAATAGTGCTGCTGATGTTGCTGCCGCTGAAGCGCGTGAGGGCGCACTATCAGTGGCTAAAAGCGACATGAGAAAGCAGATGCAGGACGCCTTTGAACTCGCGGCCACAGAGGCTTTCAAAACCGCTGTGCAAAGTGCTGATGATGAGAAGGAGACCTCGTTTTCAGTGGCTACGCAGGCCTTGTCGGAAAGCATGACAGATTACATCAAGGCAATTCAGGAATCCGAGAAGGCAGACATCAAGCGGGCGGCCGAACTGAGCAAGGAGGTCGGCAGCGTCAGCGAACTTGGGTTGCAACTTGCCCAGGAGACCCGTGAGTTGGCTTTGGCGCTCAAGGGAGATTCACAGGCTCAGGGTGCATGGGGTGAGGTGGTAGTCGAGAATCTTCTGCAGAGCATGGGATTCGTTGAGGGTCGAGATTACGTCAAGCAGTTGTCCGAAACCGCTGAGGACAAAACACGGAAGCGCACAGATTTCGTCTTGAACCTCCCCGACAACCGTCAGATTGTCATCGATTCCAAAGTTTCTCTCACTGCCTACACAGAGTATGTGAACGCAGAAGATGACGAGACCAAGGAAACTGCCTTGAAGGCTCACTGCACCTCGATTCGGGGACATGCAAAGGAATTGGCTTCAAAGAACTACGAGCACCTAGAAGGAATCCACACACTCGACTTCGTCCTTATGGTTGTGCCCTTGGAGAGTGCTTTCATCGACGCCATGAGGGCCGACCAAAGTCTGTACGATGATTTGGTTGGTAATCGTCGGGTCAAGGTAGTCAGTGGAACTTCGTTCATGCTTACTCTGATATTGATCCAAGAACTATGGAAGCGGGAGAACCAGTCCCGCAATCAGATGGAGTTACTGAAGAGAGCGGGCTCTCTGCACGACAAGGTCACTTTGTTCCTCGAGTCGTTCACCGAGGTTGGATTCGAACTCGGTCAAGCGAGTTCAGCCTATGACAGGGCTCGGACTCGGCTGACCGACGGACCAGGAAATGTCATACGACAAACTGAGCAAATGGCCGAACTCGGTGCCAAGGTCAAGAAGGACCTCCGAGAGAAGAGTGGTGTTAGGAAGTTGGCCGAAGAGGCTGAAATGAATGCGATTCGTGCCGACTCCAGAACTGAGATGGTGGTAGTCGAAGCCGAGGAAGAAGAGTGAACGGCTAAGAGTCATGCCGTGCGCCCGAAGGTCATGGACTGGTCAGGCTTGACTGTCGGGGTGACCGGTGGAGCCGGTTTCATTGGTTCCCATCTGGTCGATTCACTGGTCGATTGTGGTGCCACGGTAGTCGTTTTGGATAACTTTTCATCCGGAAAGGCCGACCAAGTCCCATCCTCGGTTCGGCTTGTATCCGGAAGCGTGGTGGATACTACTGCTCGTAGTGAGGCATTGTCGGGCTGTGACGCCATCTTTCACATCGCGGCCATCGCTTCTGTGGTCGCCTGCGAGGAGGACCCCGAAAAGTCCGCTTCCGTGAACCGTGATGCGAGTCTGGCCATTCTCGCCGAGGCGTCATGCCCAGTCGTCTTCGCCAGTAGTGCCGCAATCTACGGTAATCCACAGCAGCTCCCGGTTTCTGAGTCACACCCAATCGAACCACTTTCCCACTACGGCGCTGACAAGGCGGCAGCGGATGCGGCCATCCGTTCGCTCGGTGACTCAGCCCCACCGGCTGTGGCGATGCGCTTCTTCAATGTCTACGGACCCCGCCAGGACCCCTCTTCACCCTACAGCGGTGTGCTCTCAATCTTCACCACACGCGCAGTCACCGGCGAGCCAGTCACGATTTTTGGCGACGGATTGCAGACCCGGGATTTCATCCACGTAACAGATGTGGTCGATGCGCTGGTCCTATCAGCAGAATCCCTTCTTGTCGAGGGTACCATGTCCCCCCTCCACTCGCGAGCGTTCAATGTCTGCACCGGCCGCCCTGTCACCCTTCTAGACGTGGTGTCGGCAATCGAATCCAATACCGGGAAGATGATGCAGGTGACGCACGAGCCCACCCGAGCAGGTGACATACGGGATTCTGAAGGCGACCCGAGTGCCCTAAAGGAGGTCCTCGCATGGAATCCACAGGTCGAGTTGGAGCAAGGCCTCGCCGACCTTCTCAACGCTCTTTGATTGGTACTCTATTGGTGCTTCAATTTTTTTGTGGCCTTGGTGTTGAATCCCGCGCTGTCAATCTTGGATGTAAGGATTCACCG
Source organism: Euryarchaeota archaeon UBA59 (assembly GCA_002505495.1). Lineage (GTDB taxonomy): Archaea > Thermoplasmatota > Poseidoniia > Poseidoniales > Thalassarchaeaceae > MGIIb-Q1. Next base: position 9,398 of record DAVI01000061.1, read on the forward strand.
GGGTCGGGAAGAATCGGCGAACGAGGAGTTTCCGGAGGATGCGGATGCCGTCGTGGACGGAGCCCAACTTGGCGGTACCGATTCGGCAGTGGTAGTGGATGGGAACTTCACCGATATGCAACTTGTTGTGACAACTCGCAGCATACATCTCAGCCTCGATTTCGAAGGCGATCGAGTTCAGATGCATGGCGGCAATCGCCTCTCTCTTGAAGGCCCAAAAGCCAGTGCACAAATCGCTGATAAAGTGACGGAAAAGGGCGACTGCGGTCCATGTTAGGATGTGATTCCCGACATAGTTCACTCGACCCATCGCACCATCATCCATCTTCCCTCGGAGGCGGCTGCCGATGACCACATCGTAGTCCGAATTGTCCATCCGATTCAACAGAAGAGGAATGTCTCGGGCGTCATAGGTGCCATCGGGGTCAAGCATCACAAGCGCTTCATCACCGCTCGCTAGGAAGTGGTCGAAGGCCTCCCTCAATCCCACACCCTTACCGATTTCGCCCTGCTGTTCGAAGACCTCCATTCCTAGTCGCCGCGCCTCCTCCGCCGTCCCATCAGTGGAGTGGCCATCGACGAGAACCATGCGATGATTCCAGCCGAGCCGGCGGAGTTCGGCGGTCGGAATCATGTCGACTACGACTGACAATCCATCAGCCTCATTCCTAGCAGGAAAGAGAATCATCAGGTTGCGCATATGATTTCACCTTCTATCTGCTAACTTATGCAACCATTGGTCGCAACTCGACCCAGTGGATTCGGACTCCATCCTCATCGATGAGTCGGTCTCCACGTCCGCTCGCGCCGAGTGGATTTACCCAGTTGTCGCCGCCGCCGCTGACATCTATTCGAACTTGGATGGAGTCGGCTGTGGAAGTGTGTGTGATGAGCGTCAACTGCTCCCAACCACCTTCAGTCGTGAATTGCCGGCCTTGAGTCGTGTGGCCATCAATGACGTAGAGTTCCACCTCAAGTCCGGCGGGAGCGTCCACCATTGCGTTGATTCGTACTGATTGGTCCCTTGAGTCCCGGGCGAGTGGAATCGTCAGAGTGAGGCTTCCGTCAGTAAGGAAGGGTTGGGAATCTGGGCGGTTGAGGAGTTGGTCGGCATCAACCAGCCACCAGGGGTCTATTCTCCATTGACAACTCTGGTCGCAGTCCG
>DAVI01000061.1:10662-13055 GCA_002505495.1 Euryarchaeota archaeon UBA59
CCGTGCCTGCCCCTGAATGGATGACTCTACCTGCACTAGACCGAGGCTGGGGAAACTGCTGATCGAAACCTCTTCGGGGAGGTCGTATGGATTGCCCCAGTGGGCATCTTCAGTGAACAGCACAGAGCCGGCGGGTAGGGAGAGCGTCGACATCAAGGCGCGGTCACCATCAGTCTGAGGCCTCAACTCCGGGTGGCCGGACAGTTCGATGAGCATGGCGTTTGCAGCTGCGAGTTGTATCACCACGACGAGAAGAACGGCATAGGTCCAACGCTTCGGAATCGGTTCAGGCAGTTCCATTGGAATCCACATCTCCTCCTCCTCTCCCTCGGCTACCGCCGCAGCGCTTTCGACCACCGCCTCGGCGCCCAACCGCCGACTGGCATCCAACATCTCCTGAACCAACATCTCCCCTGTTTCATCCACTGCGAGAGGTCTGAGCCGTGGAGTGAGCCGCGCATCCTTTGCGAGCAGCAGCCCGACCAACACGGCGAGCGGCAGGTGGAAGGCGTGCAAGGCCATTGAGTAGAGCACATAGGAGAGCAGCGTGAAAATCGGGAAGGCGACGAAACCGGCCAGCAGGTGAACCAGCGAAAGAACCCAATTCAGGCCGAACCAACAACTCACGAGCAGCACTTCGAGAGAAGTTCTACCTCGCCACGCCGACCAAGCGGCAAGCCCGAGGATGACCGGTCCGTTGAACAGAATCATGACCGCGCCCCCTTGCCAGCCGTACTCTGAATGAATCGGTTCGGAGAGCAGTCGGGGGGCGTAGGCGAGCAGCACTGTGAGGGCTGCGAGGGCGAGTAGAATCGACGAGGTGAAGACGATTCGACTGATCTGTTTGTTGCTCTTAGCTCCGAATCGATGAACCAGAAGATATGCGGCTAGCAGGGTGCCGAGAAACAGGCTGCCTGTCGGATGAATTGCGCCAGTCGCGACGACTCCGAGAGCGAACGCGATATCCTGGCCACGGCGTCTCTCGGCGGCGGGTCTCATCAACACCAGAAGGCCGATGACGAGTCCGAGTTGGCTCGCAATCGTCGGGTATCCCGAGTCATGTGCCTTCACGAAAAGTGCCGGAGCGAGAGCGAGAGCGAGCAGAGTAGGTGCCCCCGCACCCCACCTGTCTGCAGCACCGGCAACGCCCCATAGCAGAGCGAGAAGAGAGAGTTGGCCGAGCAGATGGACAGAACTCGCAGGGCTCAATCCGAGTACCGCCTCAAGTAGGGCGGCAATTGCCGGGAATGCAGGTGGATAGGTCCAACTGCCACTCGATACCGCTGGCAGTGACAACTCACCAACCGTCGCCAAACGGTGGCTCAGAGTGGAGAATCCAATCCAATCGACTCCATTCGGATACTCGAACAGGAAAAGAGGCAGAATCGTGAACAGCGCCGCTGACGCCAGAGCGATCGGCAACCATCCGTTCCTTCCGGCCATCATCTCACGGAGACGGCTCTCCTCCTCCTCGATGTCCTCATCGATTTGAACCGTCTCCTCGTCGTTGATTGCGGCCGTCAACTTCGTTCCGCCATCTTCTGACTCCGGGTCAATCGCAGCCTCCGCCTCGACTCCTTCCTCTTCCATTGCCATGTTCTTCTCCTCGAGCAGCTCCCAATTCGAGAGCCTCCGAACCCTGACTACATCTCTCTCCCAAAGGGCGAGCAGTGCCACACAATTGGCGATAATCAGTAGCAACAGAAGGTAGCCGAGGTCGAATTTACCTGAGGTGATGACCATCCAGCCGGCCAGACCGTAGGTCACTAAGAGGGAAATGGCAGGGGCGAGCAGAATCTTTCGGAACTTGTCAGCGAATGGGTCGAGGATTCTGAGGATGGCCAAACTAGGAAAAAGGCTGACACCGAACACCAGCCCAGCGCCAATCAGCACCTGCCAGAGAATGGTCGCTCCCTCGCCCTCCATGGCGTGTGATGTGGCGCATCACTCTTCAAGTGATGCGAATCCGACAAGATGTGAATTGAAGTGCAGAAGCGCTCTCGAGAGGTCGCGGTGAAGCAGTTTGGGAGTGTTGAGATGATTGCCGAAATTGATTGGGATTCGCATCAGTTTTCGCCTGTCGTAGATATTCCAGAGGAATACGAAGTGCTCGATTTGAGCGAGGGACATTGGAAGCCACCGGAATTGGAGTTTAGCATCGGCAAGTATGACGAGGTTCGGAAGGGGATGTATCTGACCGAACTTTTTGAGGGTCTTCGATTCATTCACATTGGCATCGACGTCGGGGGCCCGATCGGGACACCGTGCATGGCGTTCTCGGACGGCGAGATTGCAGAGTTCGGCTACAACCCGGAAGCGGGCGACTACGGCCATGTCATCATCACTCATCACGAGTTTGACGGAGTCGACTTGTGGGCTCTCTACGGGCATCT
>DAVI01000061.1:13272-14985 GCA_002505495.1 Euryarchaeota archaeon UBA59
CTCTACTGATCGAGGTGTTCCTTGAGGTCTCGGATGGCACCGATGGCGCTTGGGTCCTTGCCCCGCAGGATGGCGACCGCACAGGAGATCCAATCCATCGCGACACAGGCATACAGCATTGACTGAAGAAGCGATTCACCCTCGCAGTGCAACTTCCAGGCGATGTCGACCTCGACCGACTCGGTCATCCAGCCAATCCGTTCTGCGACCCGCTCATGCATCCCATCCCAAGTGAGCAGAACCATCGCTTGGCTCTCCTTCGCAGCGGGGTCGGTCCAAGCGATGATCTCGTTGTGATTCATCTCCGGCAGAGTGGTGGCTCGAGCGAAGATGCCGCCGTTCTCATTGAGTTGGTTGGCGAATCGGGTTCCGGCACAGCCGAGTTCGTGCGCTGAGACGATGCCGATCTCCTTGCCGAGCAGAGTCCGAGCTATGGCGAGTGCAGGGCTGTCCGGATTATTCACGAAGTCGAATTCCGCGACCGCATTTCGAACCCCCTCAATCGTCCCATCTTCCTGCCAACCGTCGAGGCTGTCGACCACTCCTGCTGAGGCGGCAATTCGAGTGAGTGCGCCAAACAGATGACCGAAGGCGGAACGGGGAGGTTGGCCACCAGGGACCGTGACATTGTCTCCCATCTCAGCGAGTTTCCCGCCCGAGGAGATGGTGATGCAATTGGCCCCACCCGGACCTCCCCCTCTAGCGAGTGCGAGTTCAGCCGAACTGAGCGTTTCCTCTGTGTTTCCGGAGTAGGATGTTGCGATGTAGAGGGAGTCTTCATCCCTCCAATTTGGCAGGTTGTAGTCTCGAAGGGCCGTGACTCCGACATTTCCGTTGCGCTCAGCGAGTGAGGCGAGGAAGTCGCCAGCAGCGGCGGAGCCGCCCATTCCGAGGCAGAAGAGGTGGGGGGGCGTTACGCGTTGGGGCTCATCGACTGACCATTGCGCGGCGAGGTCGTCGGGGAAGTTGCGCAGATGTCCGAGCATATCCTCAGTGTCGAGTTCGGCGACCGCAGCGAGGAGTGCTTCGTGGTCGAATCCGTCACTCATCTCAATCACCTCCGTCAGTTCGGGACAGGTTGGGCAGAGCGACCCATTCGTCGGCTAATAATGCGACCCGCAGAGTCTCGCTTGTACCGTCATCATCGAAGGGAAGTCCAACCGCCCGCACCTTCCAATCTCGCGGGTCGAGGAATTCAGCGGCGGACGAATCGCGATTGATTAACTCAACGTCGAGTTGGTCAACGGTGCGGCTCAGAACATTCGATTTCTCCAAGTCCCTCCAAGTGACGCCGGTCCGTTCGCGGCGGGTGATGGAGGCCAGAATCGCACCATCTTTCTGCCATTTGGCGACGAGCCAGTCAGCGTTTCTCAGGCGGATCACATCCCCGATGTCGAATGCCGGTTTTCGGTAGAGAAGGGTCAGCCGGGTGATGTCCTGGCCATCCTTGTAGCCCACCACCGTGTTGGTCTCCTTGGTCGAGCCGCCGAACCTCTTGATGAGGAAGCGCCCCCACGAGCGGGAGAGTGACTTGCTCCCCATCACGATGTCCCAACCTCCGGTGACGGCGCTCTCTGAGGTGATGAAGAACATCGGGTCCGGCTCCATCGATTCCAGCAGTTCGTCGAGTGTTGCCCTCACTACCGCCAACTCATCTTCTGAGAGGCGGCGACCGGATGAGCGGAGCTGGACGGTCGCCTCGTAGTAGTTGCC
>DAVI01000061.1:15190-17870 GCA_002505495.1 Euryarchaeota archaeon UBA59
CCTGAAGGACCATCATGCACTTTGGGCAGCGAAACAATTGCATCGTCTCGGTGAGACTTGAGAGAGTGGTTCGTTCTCGAAAGCAGGGTTCGCAGAGTCGCCCCGAGGTGAGTTCACCTCCTTTGCCGCAAACAATGCAGAAAGCCTCTCCCAACGCCATTGCCACGCAACCCCTGTAGGGTTGCGGCCTCATGCAGTCCGCTTGAAGCCTTTCACCCAACGTCGGCACATCCGCCCCCTACGGGGGCGGTCACTCCTCTTCGCTGGAATCCGAGGATTCCGCCGAACCGGTTGCCCCAGCATGACCGAAGGTCGCCTCAGCGGCGGCAAGCCGCTCGGAAAGTTCGTTGAGTCTTTGCAGCATCTTCCAAGTCCAGCCACCGATGATGCCGATCATCGCGATGAAGGCGATTGCGAGGAAGGTGGTGCCGTCTGCCATGTGAATCACCTGCGGTCGATTTCCATCTGTACTTTCGCCAAGCGGAGTTCCAAGTCGTTGACCGCCCAGACGAGCATCGCGTGACCAATCACGAGTACCTGGAAGGAGAACAGACCGAAAAGCAAGACGGCCAATATTTCGGGCGCAAGTCCTGCCTCCGAGCCGCCTCCGATGACCGGTCCGGGATGCCGGTTCTGCCAGATTCGTATGGCGACGATTGTGAGTGGGACCAACAGGAAGCCGAACAAGCCTACCGTGGCGAAGGTGTCACGGCTCTCTTCGTTGTCGCCCTGAGTCTGGTGACCGACCACGAGGAAGAGAGAGAGAGCCGCAAGAATCGCATAGGTGTTCAGCCGCACATCAGTTAGATCCCACGGTGTTCCCCACTCAGCGGTCCCCCAGATTGGGCCGCTGATTATCACGCACATTCCATACACGAGTCCGAGATGAGCGCCGACCACGTGCAGTTTCCAGCCCCATTCCTTACGCTTGAGAAACCACGCTGCGGAGCCGATGAAGAGTAGGGTGAAGGCTAGGAAGGAGGCCCATGCGGCGGGCACGTGCCAAAACAGGATTCGGTAGGCTTCGGGAGCCGCCCAGTCGTCGGGGTTGACGGCGGGTGCCCAGGTGAATCCGAGCCAGAGTGTGATGGATGCGAAGAGCAGTCCGATGATGGTGAGGGCGACGGCGAGGTTGGTGAACACCCTTCCCATGGTTGCATTCCAACGGCTCGTTCGCTTCAAGGTGGCGGCGAGTGGGTCCGGGAATCATGAGCACGGGCGGGTCAATCTGAAGCGATTAGTGGCAGGAAGAAGAAGATGGCGAGTGGGATTCCAATCCCCTGTGCAAGGCCTATCATCCCCTCTGTCGACAAAGCCGTTGAACTCGACCAAGTCAGGAAATCGATGATTAGCAGGAATGGGTAGATGAGGATTGACATCAGTAGAATTTGGAAGGTCGCGCCTTGACGGCCAAACAGGCTTTGCATCGCGTGGATTCTGGCAGAGCCGAAAGCGATGAATCCGACGCCAAGGGCGGCTAGAATAGTCTGTGCGTCAATTGTCCCTAAAATGAGGTAAATAATCGGCACGGATACCAGAAAACCCCACACAGAGACGAACATCCAGTTACCCATCTGGACGTGTCCGCCATTGTGTGCATTCCACCAATCACCCGCCCGTGAGTCGGCTAAGAAGCGGAGCAGTCCGGGGGCTGTGAGAGCGGCAAGGAAGCCTGGTGTGAGGGCGAAGGCGGCACCCCAACCACGGTGTTCAGGGAGTCCGATGGCTAGAATCATCCCTTCGATGAGGATGAAGGCGAGCAGCGCAGCGGTTACTGCGGGGATGATTGAGGCGTAGGTTCTCCTCTCCAGCGGTGTGCACCATTGAAACAGATTTCCAGTGTAGAATCCCTCCTTCTCCCTCGGCTTGAGTTGCGTGGATTCGGGGGTTTCAGTTTTGTCTCCGCCACTGTGCCGCGCAGCGCCCGTTTCAGTCAAGTTCCCGCCGCTGATTCTCAGCGCCCGAGTCGCGAGGCCAAAGAGCTCGGCGTCATGCGTTGCGATGAGAAAACCGTGGCCTGCGGCGGCGAGACCCGAAATCTGTTCGCAGAGCGTCGAAATACTCGTTTCGTCGAGACCTTCAGAGGGTTCGTCCAGTAGGATGAGTCGAGGTTCGTCGCTGGCCAGCGCCGGGACGAGACCGGCGATAACTCCGAGTCTGCGCATCATTCCGTCAGAAAGCCAAGCAATCCGGTCCTTTGCGCGGTGACGCAGACCCCACTGTTCGAGCCGCTCTGCAGTCCATTCCTCATCAGGTTCGTGGCCTGCGACGCGCACTGCGGTTGCGACCCGTTCCTCTACCAGTTCGTCCTGACAAAAGCCGCCACTCTGCAGGGTGAGCCCGAAAGGGGCGGGGCGGTTTCTCCGGCCCTCCGAATCGCGCGTCATCTCTCCAGCGTGGAAGACCTCACCCGCGTTGAGAGGAAGCAGGCCGGCGGCGGCTTCCAACAGGGTCGATTTGCCGGCGCCATTTTCGCCGACAAGCAGAACGACTTCGCCTCTCGCCACTTCCAAGTCGACCTCTTCAAGCACTTGGCGAGAGCCGCGCCGAACCGAAATGCCGCTGACCCTGAGTAGGGGTGTTGTAGCGGCCATGACTCTTCGACTCGACTTTTCCGCTTGAGTCCTCCGCCCGCCACCCGAAGGGTGATTTGGGACACCTTGGCTCGGCAGGTTGGGAA
>DAVI01000061.1:17953-18960 GCA_002505495.1 Euryarchaeota archaeon UBA59
ACCAGAAGGTGAAGGAAGATGGTGGTGTGGGACTGGTCGGCCGTAACTCCGCTGGGGTGGTTGCTGATGGCCGCCTTCTTGGCGTGTGCGGTCGCACCCCTCGTAGTCGCTTGGAAACAGCGAATCCCAATTTCACTCGGTATGGTCATCTCTCTACTAGCCTGTTGGGCGCTGCAAACCGTGCTATCCTACTTTGAGGGCACACACGGCTTCCTAGAACTGACCTTCGCCGTTCTCCCCATAGTCCAAATGGACATCTCGCAGAGTTATCGGTTGGTCACGGCAGGTTGGCTCCATGCGACCGGCAGTGGAGGGGCCCTCTCAATCTCCCATGTGCTCGGAAATGTGCTGGTAATCGCGCTGGTCGGAGTTCCTCTTGAACAGCGACTCGGGCGCTCTCGATTTCTCGCAATCTACCTCATCGGAGCAATCGCCGGCAATGTCGCATGGTGGCTCTCTCACTTGGGTGAGTATCGCCTCGCGCTCGGTGCAAGTGGGGCTGCGTTCGGGCTTCTGGGATGCTATCTCGCCTGTTGGCCGCGGGATGAGATCGAGTTCCCGCTGATTCTCATTCGGAAGTGGCCTGTGGCGCTAATCGCGCTACTGAAGTTCGGCTTAGAAATCGTACAGGTCGGGATGCTGCATGGTGGTTTCACGGAACCCTCGTCGGTCGCCAACCTGGCCCACATCGGTGGTTTCTTCTTCTGCTATGTGGTCGGTCGCCCCATCGCTCAGGGTGGTCCGACTCCTCCCGAAGTACGGGATGGAGGGCCTAGTGCCGGCTCTCTGGAAAAGGGTGAGAGGCATGAGCGGTTGCGAAAGATGGGTAGCGTCAGCTCCGACCCTTGGGAGGTGGCTGGGAAGGCGCTGGAGGGCGCCGCTGCGCAGTCGCTTGAGAAGTTGAGAATCGAAGGAGACGAGTTGGAGACTCGGCAGGCGTGGCTCGAGGAGTTGGCCGAGCAGGCGGTGTGTCCTGAGTGCGGCGCTTCCTTGGATGTCGAGGTTCA
>DAVI01000061.1:19074-19291 GCA_002505495.1 Euryarchaeota archaeon UBA59
AGGAGCAGTTGAAATTGGAGACGAACTTAACTCAATCGTGCTTATTAGCCGCTCCGGAGTCAGTAGACTCCGGGAGGAACTAGGGTGTCATTCAATCGAAATCACCTGCTGGCGATTATTCTCACCACGCTGATGCTCGCTCCGAGTATCGCTCTCATTTCGACTTCCGCTCAGTTGGGCGACTCTGAGCAGCCGATTGAGGTGTTAGATGACCCAC
>DAVI01000061.1:19489-19723 GCA_002505495.1 Euryarchaeota archaeon UBA59
TCGGCAATCATCGGTGCAGATGGCGAGTTGACCGTTGCCATCAATGTCGACTACGCCTGGAATCCCCGAGTTCAGGAAGTCGACCAACTGATGGCGGTCCTCGATGAGCATGGTTGGATTGGCGAGGAGGGTGGTGCCAAGTTCTTCCATCACCACTGGGTCGACTCGATTGCCCTCGACAAGGTTCCCCAAAGCGCACTGCTCGACATCTATCATCTGCCCGGTGTTGTCATG
>DAVI01000021.1:0-1136 GCA_002505495.1 Euryarchaeota archaeon UBA59
CCGGTGGCACTCTCCTCGGCAATCGACGAAAACGCCCCGGGCGTGTGGACCATCGACGAGTTGGCCGGACTTCAGGAGAGGGAGGGAACCTTCCTTGGAGAGTTGGTTCCGGGAGACGAGTTCAAGGTCTGGATAGAGTACGACACCGTCTATCGAGCCAAGGATGTCGAAGGACATGGAGACTGGCACTACGGACTCGGATTCGAGCCGTACGCCGACTCTTTGGGTGACCCGACAGACACGACCCCCAGAGGAAGGGAATATGTGCAACTCTACTTCTCGCTGCTGGACATCGACCCTACGGCAGGCTCAGCGGTCATCATCAACGTCAAGATGATCAACATCACCGGCCCCGAGGGTGAGGGGAGGGTGGTTCCGCAATGGGCGGTCCCCGGAGAAGAGGAAAACCAGTTTTGGGTCAAGAGCCCTGAGTTCGGAGGACGCTGGGTCATCCCCGAGAAGATGGCGGACGGCTCCACGGTGCTGGAGATTGTCGGTGTCTCATACAGTTGGCAGTACTACCCGATGCTGTTGGTTCTTGTCGGAATCGCAATGGGCGGCGTTGGCATATGGCAACTTAACAAGGGTCGCAAACCTGCTGCCCGCGAGTATGACTACGATGATGACGACGATGACTTCGACTTGGATGACGACTTCGACGATGACGATCTCGACTTCGATTTGTAGGGGGAGGTGAATTCCTTGGGCTGCAACCTGAGGGACTTGGCTACGCCGCATCCTGTCGAACTCACTGACCTGTCCGGTCAAAGGGTCGCAGTTGACGCTTTTCTCACCGCCTACCAGTTCATCACCTCACTTCGTGCACGGGGAGAGGGTCAGGATGGGGGGCCTCTCAGAGACCCCGACGGAAACCCTGTTTCCCACCTCATGGGCTTTCTGGACCGAGCGACGGTGATGGTGGAGGCGGGAATCGACCCGGTGTTCGTATTCGACGGCAGACCGCATGAACTGAAGTTTGAGACGCTCGCCGGGCGCAAGGCTCGAAAAGACCAGGCGAGGGAGAAGTGGACTGCAGCCGTCGAGGCTGAGGACTGGACTACCGCTCAGAAGTTGGGTGCACAAGTCGCTGTATACACCCGCGAAATGGTTGCTGAGACGCGGCAGATGCTCGACCT
>DAVI01000021.1:1235-2546 GCA_002505495.1 Euryarchaeota archaeon UBA59
ATGGTGAGGAACCTCGTCAGCCACGGAACCCGGAAGTTCGGGAAGGTGGTGCGGGCGGAGAGAATCGTCCTGGCGGAGTTGTTGGAGGAGCACGGTATCACCCAGGAACAGTTGGTCGACCTCGGAATCATGGTCGGAACCGACTTTCATCCGGGAATCAGGGGGATTGGCCCGAAAACCGGTCTCAAACTCATCCGTGAGCACGGCACCATCGAGGAGGTGTGCGCTGTCAAGGAGAAGGAGATTCCAGAGCGGCTGGACGAGATTCGCGCCCTGTTCCTAAACCATCCAGCAAGTGATGAGCCGCTTCCGGCGAGTAGGATGTGCGACGAAGTGGGTCTGCGTGAGATGCTCGTCGACGGCCACAACTTCTCCGAGCGAAGGATGGAGAGGGCACTCAACCGGATGGACAACGCCGGGCGATTGCGTCAGGGTGGACAGACCTCACTCTTCGACTTCTAGGAACCCTAACCTAAACACTCTCGCGCCACGCGCGAGACACATGGCGGAGCGGTGGTGGCTCGACGTCGGTGACGACCGCTTTTGGAAATCCCTGCTCATCATTGGCGTCCTCCTCAATGTCACAGTCTGTTTCACCAGTGATTTGGGGGTTGACACCCATGTTCGGATGGCAGCTGATGAAGGTGAACTTCCATGGGGTCACACTCGGCCAATCGACCCGCAGGCAAGCGACTCCGACTACTCCCCCACCACTTCTGCGACAAGATACGATGCTCTCGGAAGCCAACTTGGAGGTGAGTTGGGAATTCGCATCATCTCGCTGCTCTTCACGCTGCTCTTGATCGGGTTGACCTATGCATCGGTTGGCATGGTTCGTGGCGACGATGGCTCTCGGCGAATTGGCATCAGAGCCGCGGCGCTGGTCGCAATCTATCCGACTTTCATCTTCTCGACCGGCAGAGGGTACTCAGAGTCGATTCTCGCCACCCTGTTGATTGCAGCACTCATTCCGCATCTGCTGAGCAATGTAGAAAGTAGCCGGAAAAATCGTCTGCTCGCCGTAATCGTTTCCACTGTGATGCTGGCGGGAATTTTGGCCGTGAAAGGATATGACATGATGATGGCGATTCCAGTTGGCGTACTGATGATGGTCTGGTTCGCTTTGGACTGGAACCAACCTTCGTTCCACAACATCTCCCGTAATCCCCTGCGTGCCGGCAAGGTGACTGTCCTGCTTGTCGGCTTGTTGATGCTCGCCCTGGGGGCGAGCGGGAACGGGGGTTCGCTTGCGGTGATCGCCAGCGCCCCAGCGCGATTTGCCTCAGCACTGCTGATTTCCGCATTTGACAT
>DAVI01000021.1:2751-2975 GCA_002505495.1 Euryarchaeota archaeon UBA59
GTGGCGGCGCTGTGGACCTACGAATCTCTGCTATGGGACTCACCATGGCCATGGGTAACCTGGACGATGGGCAACAACGGACGATACGTCTCATTGGTGATGGTGCCGACAATCATGCTGCTGACGAGAATCAAGTCTCTCGATTCAACCATGCCGTTCTTCGACCAGCCGACCAAGCGTACCAAGGCGGTGCTGGTCGGCTGCCTGTTGATTCTGCCGATTTC
>DAVI01000021.1:3263-5220 GCA_002505495.1 Euryarchaeota archaeon UBA59
GGAGAGGTTGACTTCATGAACGGTGGAGGAGAGTGGACCATTTGGACCACGCACGACGAGGTTCTGGTCAACTGACTAGTCGAGTTTGTCGACGATTCTTTGGCGGTTCTTTCGAAACAACTTCCTTCGCTTGCGTTTCTGGTTCGCAACCTCTTCCTCGGGATTCTCACGCAGCGACTTGAATGGAATCCACTTGTCGGGAACCAGTCGCCACGGGATGACAAAGGCAGCCACCCCGAGCAGTATCTCACTGCCTGGAATCATGAATACCCGGAGTGGGAGCACGACCATTCCGAGAAGACCTAGTTGCTCCGCTGCCTGCTTGCGCTCCGTCCTGTCGGTCTTCCTTCCAAGCACTATCTTGCCAAGGGTTCCGAAGGCGTCCTTCGCCTCGACCGCCTCCACCTTCGCCATGTCCCACCCCTTGTCGACAGCCTCGCCCCATTTCTCGGGGTCCTTCGCCACCTCGACGAGTTCCTTACGCTGTTCCTTGGGGAGTTTGCGGGCTACGGTGTAGGCGCCTCTAGCCGCCCATGGGATTGCGGCGAGGGTTCGACGGATTCTGCCGCGCCTCTTGACCGGAAGTTCGCTCACGGTTGTTGCAGGGGCCCGACGGGCATCAACCCATCCCCGGCGTCTCGGGCCTGAAACGAAAAAGAGGCCCGACGGGTTCGAAAATCCTTGAAGGCGCTCAGTTGCGCTCGGACTGGATCTGTGCGCGCATTGTCTTGCACGTCTTTGCAGTTCCAGAAAGGCTGCCGCGCAGGCGGCGGGAAGCGGCGTCTACGCCCTTCTCGTGCTTTTCGGCATCCTTCATAGCAGCCATGAGGCCGTCAATCATTTCTTGCAGTTGCTGACTTACTGAGGTCATATTCCCGTGGCCCGCTCGACCGCCCTATATTGTTTCGCTCCGACCCATTCCTCATTCAGGCGACTGAATCCATGTTATTCGGTGCCGAACCCGCCTGTTCGTGATGTGAGAAACCTACCGATTTGTGGTGGCTCGGAGTGACATCACACAGACTGTTGGGAATAGTGCTGCATCAGAGAATCCAGGTCGTGATGGTCCAGTGAGGAAAGTGATTGCAAACCACCAGTGATAGCTTGCAATCCAGGCGCGAGAACCCGCCACTGCTTGCGGAATCCAGCCCGTTTTGAGCGTACACAACCACTACCCTCGAGGGAAATCAGATGATGGCTGACCAACTGCTGGGTGCAGCCGAGCTGTATGGCCAACTGACCTTGAGTGAGGGGCCCGGTGGATGTGGTGCCGGGCGGGTTTCTAGCGAGCCTGTCGATGATTTGGAACTGCATCGTGTCCGGCGTGAAGGCGAGGGGGGGATTCGGCAGTTGCTCGACTGGCGTGTGCGGAGGAATCGACGCTGTGTAGTAGCGCTGGAACCTCCCTTCTCTGTGCCCCCAGAGGCTCCCCAACCCCTCCAACGTCTTCAGATGAATCGCCGCCTGATGGTTGCCGAGTCTCAACGCTCTCACGATGGCCGAGATATGAGCCCCTTGGTTGTGCTCGAGAAAGTGGACTATCCGCTCACGGGCGGGGTCACCGTCAGCACGTGGGCCGGTTGCCATCAATCCCGCTCGCCGTGCAGACCAATTCAACGCTCCGACTCGTTGCGACGCACCTGAAACCGCACGCTCAACCCTGTCTAGGTCCTCTGGAGAGGGCTTCCTCCCCAGAGGGACTGTTGGCTTCGTTCACTCAGCGGGTGCGGATGAACGAGTTGTCTGTCTGCATCGTCCAATCGGTGTCGTTTGGTGCTAGGTAGACAGTCTGGCCGCCCTCGGCAGTGACATAGGAGCCGCCGGTCGGGAGTTGCGTGTAGTCTGGTACTGAGCCTAGGCCGGCTGCTGGACTGAGTGAGTCAGCAGCGCCGTAGCCCATGCCGATTTCCTCTTCCCTGCCGCCGCGTACGAGCATCACCGCGAGGGTGATTGCCAC
>DAVI01000021.1:5293-6507 GCA_002505495.1 Euryarchaeota archaeon UBA59
ACCGGGCGCTCCGTGGTGATGTCGTACTTGGCGCTGCCATCGGTCGTTCGGTCGAATCCATCTCCATCCACAGCGGTGACGATGACCTTGACATAGTCACGGAACATAGCGCCGTCTGGCTTGTTGGTTTGGAATTCGAACGGTGTGGCGAAGGAGGTCGGAGCCTCCTTTCCGAAGTCGGTGCAGACCCCTGTGTCCATGTTGCAAATCTGCCACTCGATGTCGATGTCAGTCAAACCGAGGTTGCCGTGTTCGGTGATGACGAATGAAGGGTTCTCGCCAACATAGATATTGGACTCCTCAATCATCAGGTCGCCGGTCTCCGGGTTGTCCGACCATACCAAGGGCAGGCTGTCGATGACCTCGATCGTCACATCGTATGCAGTCGCTGCATCGTGTACATCGCTGACCACGATGGTGATGGTGTGGATTCCCTCCTCCTCATACCACGCAGTGATGGCGCCAGAAAGTGGGTTGTACCGAGAGCCTATCTTCCAGGTGTCCGATGATGTGGTCACGAACATGGCGTCGACCGGGTCGTCAACATCGTACATGTTGCCGATGACATCGAAGTCGAACTGGTCACCCACCTTGATGCGAAGGCCGTCGAAGGCGCTGACATCAAGGGTCGGTGCGTCGTTGACATTAGCCACATTGACCCACAACTGCGTGTCGGCGAACTGGCCATCAGCGTCGGCTGCTCGGATGGTCATCACGGTTGAGCCGAACACATCGTCATTGACTGCATCGATATTGATCGCGTGGCCGTTCATGCTCGCAGACAGAAGTGAGTTGTTTCCTACATCGACGATTGAAAGAGACAGACCCATCGGGCTAACTGAGACGCCCTCAGTGTTCGTGTCTGTCAGATATTGAGTCAGGATGAGCGAGGTGCTTCCCCCTTCGTTGAATGACTGCTGTGGCAAGGATGCCCAGCGTGGTGCGCCGTTCTCGATCACCATGATGTTCAGGGTGCCGCTGTTGGTGTCCTCTCCGTCAGAGATGCTGAATTGCATGGGCTGGGACAATACCTCTCCCGAGGGGTTGGTAATGACCTGGTCAAACATGACCTCGATCTCGCCGGTTGAAGGGTCCCACTGCCTGAATGCAGGGTTGTTGCTGGAAATCACCAAGTCACTCAAGGGCGTCTCGGCGTCACAGATGAGGCCTGCCAGATTGATGCGCTCGATGGTCTCCACCTTCACGGTCGGCTG
>DAVI01000062.1 GCA_002505495.1 Euryarchaeota archaeon UBA59
GGCACATCGGGGAGATGATGGAGGAAGAGCCTGAATTGCTCGTTATCTGGGGCACTGGTGGGACACTGCGGACCATGGCAAAGCACTTGGGGCTCACCAAGACGGTGCTCGGAATCGATGTCATGAAAGGCGGGAAAATCGTCGCTTCGGATGTCACCGAGAAAAGCCTTCTCGAACTTCTCGATGGGCACACTGGTGGGCAAACTGGCGGGGCGCGAATCCTGCTATCCCCCATGGGTGGTCAAGGCTTCCTGATTGGACGGGGAAACCTGCAAATCTCTCCCGAGGTCATCCGTCGTGTCGGGATTGACGGCGTTCTCGGGATTGGCACACCGGCGAAACTGCTAACGCTGAGGGCGCTCAGAATTGACTCCGGTGACGAGACTCTCGACGATGAGTTCCGGCTCAAGAAGTACCTCAAGGTCTTGCAGGGCTATCGGACGACCCGGCTCGTCAAGGTCGCTCAGGAGTAGTCGCCGCTGCAGCCGCGGGAGCTCACAAGCGCTGTTCAGAGTCTTTTGAAGGCGGCCTCGACAAGTCCGAGGAATGGCGGACTCGGCCGATTCGGCCGGCTCTTGAACTCCGGATGATATTGTGTCCCGAAGTAGTAAGGGTGGTCTGCAAGTTCGATGATCTCCATCCGCTGCGCCTCAGTGTCCTTGCCGACGAATCGTAGGCCTGCGGCCTCCAAGTCGGCGATCATGTCGGGATTCACTTCGTACCTGTGGCGATGACGTTCGTGGATTTTCTTGGCTCCGCCGTACAGTCGGAATGCGTGGCAGTCCTCGGTGTGAAGATTGGTCTGTCGACTTCCCAAGCGCATCGTCGCCCCCATGTGGGTCTTGCTCCCTTCGGGCATGAAGATGACAGTGGGGTGTGGCGTCTTGTCGTCAAACTCGGTGCTGTTCGCCCCCTCAAGTCCCAACACGTTGCGGGCGAACTCGATGACCGCGACTTGTAGACCTAGGCAGACTCCAAGATACGGCACACCGTTCTCACGCGCGTATTGAGCGGCCAAAATCTTCCCTTCGATTCCCCTAATCCCGAATCCGCCGGGAACAAGTACCCCGTGGGCTGCCTTCAGCGCGGCCCACGACTCAGCATACTTCTCCGAGTCTTTATCTTCGAATTTGGCCTCGAGACTAGCAGCCTCGACCCAAGAAATCTCCATCTTTGCACCCACCTTGAAGGCGGAGTGCTGCAGCGCCTTGATGACGCTCAGATAGGAGTCGGTGAGGCCTGTGTACTTGCCCACCATCGCGATGTTGATTGTCTTCTCAAGCGAGTCAACCCTGTCAGCCATCGCAACCCAGTCATCGTACAATGGCCGAGACTCTGGAATCTCGAGATTGAGTTTCTCTGCAATCATCTCAGTGACACCCTGCTCGTTCAGCATCTGTGGAACGCGGTAGATGTTCGAGACGTCGTGGGCGCTCAGCACGTGGCTCGGCTCGACATGACAGAAGAGGGCTAGTTTCTCCTTGGTGGCAGGAAGCAGCGGCTCCTCAGCACGGCAGACGAGGAAGTCAGGGCTCAGACCGGCTGCTCGCAACTCCTTGACCGTGTGTTGGGTCGGTTTGGTCTTCTGTTCACCGACCACACCAATCACCGGCACTAGGCTGACATGCACCAGCACGAAATTCTCCTTGCCTACCCTGAACTGGAATTGACGCAACGCCTCCACGAATGGGGCGCTTTCGATGTCGCCGACAGTCCCACCCAACTCGACGATGCAGATGTCTGGCTCAGCACCGTTTCCATCGACCGGAATCGCCGCGACCCGCTCCAGCCAATTCTGGATTTCATCAGTTATGTGGGGAACAACCTGCACGGTCTTGCCGAGATAGTCGCCCCTCCGTTCAGCCTCAATTACTGCGGAGTAGACTTTGCCAGTAGTCAGATTGTTGTCGCGCGTCAGTGTGATGTCGAGGAAGCGCTCGTAGTTGCCCAGATCGAGGTCGACTTCGCCACCATCGTCGAGCACGAAGACCTCGCCGTGTTCGAAGGGGCTCATCGTTCCGGCGTCGATGTTCAGGTAGGGGTCGATTTTGATTGCTGAGACCCGATATCCGATGGATTTCATCAGCACTCCGATGCTGCTCGCAGTGACTCCTTTGCCCAGCCCCGAGAGGACCCCTCCGCTGACCACAATGAACCGCATGGCACTCAACGGGATATGGACCCCTCATGCATAGCCTATCAAGGTTGAGGCGATTTTCAGCAGCCGAATCCCTCTATCCCATCCCGGCTCAAGTTGAAGTATCGACTCGGCTACAGCCGGCTAATGGCATCACCCAACGGCTCCCGAATCCTTGTGACCGGGGCGCTCGGCCAAATCGGCACGGAACTTGTCACAGCACTACGCGACCGTCATGGGGAGGAGGCTGTGCTCGCATCGGACATTCGGGAGGTGGCAGGACATCCAGCTATTTCGGGAGGTCCGTTCATTGTCGCAGATGTCTTGGATTGGGCGGCGATGGAGAACCTCATCGTTGACGAGGATATTGGAACAATCTACCATTTGGCAGCTTTACTATCAGCAACTGGTGAGAAGAATCCGGGGCTTTGTCAAGAGGTCAACATCGGCGGCATGGTCAATGTTCTCGAACTAGCTCGCATCTACCGACTACGCCTGTTCGCACCCTCATCAATCGCTGTTTTTGGACCGGATTGCCCTCCTCTCGCCCCACAACAAACTCCACTGAATCCAACCACGATGTACGGCATCACCAAAGTTGCCGGGGAACTGATGGCTGACTACTACCACGCAGTCCACGGCGTCGACGTGCGCGGAATTCGCTATCCCGGGCTCATCTCCTGGAAGGCGCCACCGGGTGGGGGGACCACCGACTATGCGGTCGAGATTTTCCACGATGCAATAGAAACCGGCACCTACTCCTGCTTCGTGAGTGCCGAAACAAGGCTCCCGATGATGTACATGGAAGACGCCATCCGCGCCACGCTCGAATTGATGGACGCTCCCGCTGACTCCCTCGGCCCCGCCCGCTCCGGCTACAACCTCGCTGGCTGTTCCTTCAGCGCGGGGGAACTGGCCACTGCCATCAGCGAGCGGTTGGAGGACTTCGTCTGCAACTTCGAGCCAGACGAGCGGCAGGAGTACGCCGACTCGTGGCCAGATGAAGTCGATGATTCGGCCGCGAGGCAGGATTGGGCGTGGGAAGCACGGTTTGGATTGGAGGATTTGGTCGACGAGATGTTGGCCAACCTGACCAGCATGCGCGAGGTTGAGGTGTGAGGTGAGTAGATGGTGAAGATAGACCGATTTTATGGAGTTAGATTGAGCACCGCGGCGAACATTGCGGTGCTGCTGCTGGTATCGGTGTTGGCGCTGATTCACCTGAAATCCGTGATTCAGCCATTCGTGGTCGCAGTCCTGCTTTTCTTCCTCATCTACCCTCCCGCCCAGTGGCTCGAGAAGCGCTATGGTCACCCCTTGATGGCGTACGGAATTCTGGTGTTTCTGACGATCGGATTCATCTTCTTGGCGGCGGTTCTGCTGTATGCGAATCTGCAGTCGTTTTCAGACCAAGTCCCGCAACTCACCGAGCAGTTCCATGAGAAGGTCGCTTGGCTTGAGGGGCTGAGCCTGTTTGGTTACTCAATAGAGTTGGGCACGGTTGTGGACCAGTTCGGAGTCGAGTCCATCGAAGCGATTTCGAAGAATTTCCTCGGCTCGTTGGCGAGCTTCACCGCAGGAGTGGTGACAACTCTCATCTTCCTGATCTTCATCATCCTCGAGGCGGAGTCGCTGCCTAACCGACTGAAGGCGGCTTACCCGGAACAAGTAGCTCGATTCCTGAATATCGCCGAGGGGTCCGGAAAGAGTGTGACCACCTATGTCATCACTCGGGCTTCTGTGGCGTTTGGACAATCGGTCGTCGTCGCAATCATCCTCTACTTCTTCGGAATACCGGGATGGTTTCTGTGGGCCTGCATCGCCTTCCTGCTCGACTTCGTCCCCTACATCGGCGGGCTGATCGCCACCCTCCCCCCAATTATTCTGGGCTTCGTGCTGTTCGAGCCCGCCACCCTCGCCCTGCTGGTGGTCCTACTAGTTGCCAATCAGCAGACCTGGGGCGGCTTCATCGAGCCGCAACTCTCCGGCAAGAGACTCGACATCTCGCCGATTGCGCTGCTGCTGCTCGTCGCCTTCTGGGGCTGGCTGTGGGGTATCATGGGAATGGTGCTCGGGGTGCCTCTCGGTGTCATCATGAAGTTGGCTCTTGAGAACGATGAGCGGACCAAGCCAATCGCAATCATGCTCTCAAAGAAGCCGCCTGCCGAAGAGGAGTGAGGTTTAGACTCACAAGCGCCCGGATGTCGGTCCCAACCCGAACTACTCACTCTTCCGCATCGTTGAACGGTGTGACCTCACTAGCTCGTCCCTGAGTTTCCTGAAGGCCACGGCGACCAGCCAGCAGCACGGCTCCTGAGATTGCTATGACGGACAGCAGGCCGGTGAATCCTGGGACCGACCGACCGATGCCGTAGTCCTCCCTGATGTCCTCATTTCCATTATTGCATCTTTCTTCATTGCTGCAGGGGTGGTCGTCCTCAGTCCACGAATCGAGTGCGTCGTACTCGGCTGCGAATTGCTCTTCAAGCTCCTCGAACAGAGCTTCGCAATCTGTCTCAACACCGTGCCTTAGTGACTCGAAGGCCTCGTCGTCAAGGGCATCAATCATGGCATCATATTGCTCGACGATGTCTGCGATTCTGGCATGATACACTTCGTATACCCACTCGATTACTTGCTGCTCACTTTCCCTGAGAGATTGGATCTCTTCGATGATGACAGCAGCCTCATCCTCGTCCTCTGCTTCACTCAACTGAATCAGCAGTTCGGTGTACTGAACATCGTACTCATCGTAGCGGATAGAGAGGGAATCGTCAATCCCAAACTGCTCCATTTCGATTTCATCCATCATCTGCTGTTCGAGACTCTCGACCATCATCATGTACTGCTCATCGAGTTCAGCCCATGCACGGTCGCACTCTTCCATGGCGTCTTCCCAGGCTTGCCGCTCGCGCTCCTGAAGGTCAGCGAGCTGCTGCTCGTACTC
>DAVI01000090.1:0-810 GCA_002505495.1 Euryarchaeota archaeon UBA59
ATTCGACAGTAGAGATATCGATGCGGACCTGACTATTTTCACCTTTGTATTCACCCGCTGCAGGGATGTATGCCTTGCACAGACAGAATCGATGAAGTGGCTTCTCGACAATCTCGATGAGAATGATTCTGCAAGAGTCCAGATTCTGTCCATCAGCCTTGACCCATGGCACGATAGTGTGAGCACCATGGCTGATTTCGCATCGAGCAAGGATGCTGACTGGCCGCATTTGACCAGTCCTGATGCTGGCAATATGAGCAAGCAGCGCTACTTCGACCTTGAATCAGTCTGGGGTGCTTACGGGGTATCTTTGGAAACCGCGCCTGCAGAGGATGGGGAAGATGACTTTGTCATAGTACACAACCAACCAATCGTGCTCGTTGACAGCCAACACCGCAAGCGGGTATC
Source organism: Euryarchaeota archaeon UBA59 (assembly GCA_002505495.1). GTDB lineage: Archaea > Thermoplasmatota > Poseidoniia > Poseidoniales > Thalassarchaeaceae > MGIIb-Q1. Next base: position 409 of record DAVI01000090.1, read on the forward strand.
TTGGGACAACGCAGAATTCGTTCCTGAACTATTCCTTGAAGATGTGCAAACACTGCTAGATGATGTCGGGGCGGAGTGAGGGCGGATGCCCGAGCTCCCTGAGGTAGAGACGGTTCGCCGGGGTCTCGTCAAGCGGTTGGTTGGGAGGTCGATTCAGAGGGTGGAAGTGCGCCGTGGGAATCTGCGGTTTCCATTTCCTGAGAATATGGCTGAGAGAATGGAGGGGCGTAGAATCGAGCGGATTGACAGGCGTGCGAAGTACCTGCTCGCTCGTTTGGATGACGGCAATTCGTGGCTGATCCATCTCGGGATGTCGGGCAAGTTCACGCTGTTTGAGGCGGGCGAAGGGCCGAATGAGGTGGGGAAACACGACCACTTCGCCATCTGGCTTGACGATGGTGG
>DAVI01000090.1:951-5368 GCA_002505495.1 Euryarchaeota archaeon UBA59
GCGGCTCGGTGCGGAGCCGTTGAGCGACGATTTTGATGGAGTTGCTCTATGTGACTTGCTGCGCGGCAAGAGGACACCGATGAAGTCGGCACTGCTCGACCAGCGTCTAGTCGCTGGTCTAGGTAACATCTATGTCTGTGAGATTCTCAATCGAGCAGGTGTCTCACCAAAGCGCACCGCTGCCACAGTTGGCGGTGCTGGACCAGGGGCGACCCTGAGAGGTGAGCGAATAGCTGCGGCTACAAAGCAGGTGTTGGAGGAGGCGATTGAGGCTGGTGGGTCCACGATAAGCGACTTCGCAAACATTGACGGTGACCTCGGCTACTTCTCGCACTCCTTCCGAGTCTATGGCCGGGAGGGAGAGCCCTGCCTCCGGCAGGGGTGTGAGGGGGTGGTGGCTCGAATCGTCCAGAGCGGGCGCTCGACATTCTTCTGTCCCCGATGCCAACGCTAGCGTTGGCCCACACAAATCAAACAATAATCCGGTTTCGTTTGAAACACAGTTTCAAGAGATAGTAGTTTCTTCAGCCTCAATAACCCCCATCATATTGCAATATTGGTACATGGCGGTCCGACAATCACCGATTCTTTAACGGAATCATGGTTTTTCTGTGTAGGTGAGTCTGACTACACTTGCTATCAAGGGGGACACCGGAAAGTTCGATTTCATCTCATAATCGCATTTATTGATTGATTATTCGGCAAATCATTCATAAGCAGACCGAGCCGGAGCGGACCAATCGCCTAGTGCGATGGGAAACAAAAGGTGAGAAAAATGGAAATTGATAAGAAAGTAATGATGGCAGAGCTTGGAGGCGCCTTTGCGGTGTCCTGGGTTCTGCTTGGAGCTGGTGGATTTGGGTTAGGCAGTTTGGTAGGAGCGCTCGCTCTTGCTGTTGTCTGGATGACATTTAGTGGGGCTCACGTCCTACCAGTTGTCACTTGGTGCAACATGCTAACCGGGGATCTCTCTGATACAGAGGGTAACTGGATGGCCAACGGATTGCGATTGGTAGCACAAGTATTTGGTGCGCTGCTCGCTATTTTGCTGGCAACCGAATTTGGCGCAATAGATGCTGGTTGGTCTGCAACTGACATGTGGATAACCGGTATTGCCGATGGCTACTGGGGCGCTATAGGAACGATTGCAGCTGGTGCAGTCTGGTGGCAAATCCACACTCGATGCGATTCAGAGTGGGCTAGTGCCTTCGGCTTGATGGTACTCGGTGGCGCAATGGTGCTATCTGGCGCTCACGAGATGGGCGCGTCGATTGCAAGCTCCGGTGCTGGAATTGTAGACACCGCAGCAAACTGGGTTTGCGATGGTCTGTTCGTCGGAATTGGTGCTCTAATCGGCGTCAAGATCGATGAAGCCATCTGAACACAGAACACACAGCCGGCTTTACGCCGTCGAACGCGGTAGGTCGGGGGGATTTCCCCCCGGCCTTCCCGCCTTACTTCCTTTTGGCTTGAATTAGTTTGATTTGTCTGAGATGTGGATATCCTACTTTCTGGTGTGGATTTGCACACCTGCTTTGACTCACTGCACCGGCGATTCGAAAAACCCCGAAAAACAGCGCTCTAATGCAGATTGGCTACGGAACGATTCATAAGCAGAACGAATCACAGCCGGTTAATCGCAAAGTGCGAAGAAGAAAATGGAGAAGTGGAAATAAAATGGATCAAAAAAGAGTATTGACGGAACTGATTGGCAGTTTAGCTGTTGTGTATTTTGCAATTACACAGGACGCAATGGTGACTGGCCTTGTTCTTGCAATCTTCATGATTGCAATGGGTGGGACGATATTGCCAATGTTCACATTGGCGAAGATGGCTGCAGGGCGAGACGAAATCGAGGAGGGTGCATTAGACTTCACAATGCAGATCCTCGGCGGTGTGTTAGCATACGCACTGTTTGCGTATGAGACCGATGCCTGGGGAACAAATGCCTGGGCAGGCGTGGATGCACTTGGACCTGTGATTGCGGTTGGTTCGCTGTTTGGCGGCTTCCTGCTGATGATGGTGTACGAGCGCTGTGGCGGCGGCTGGGAAGTCGGTGTCCTCGCATGGATGGTAATGCTCGGTGGAGCCTCTCTGACCGGCGCAGGGGATATCGGCGGAATGCTGGTCGACTCGGCCTGGAGCGGCGAACACATCATTTCGGTCTTCGGCGGCATGGTTCTGGCTGGAATCGGCGGCTACGTCGCACTGATGTTCGGCGACCAGTTACTCGGCGAAGAAGAGTAGTGAATCTCTTCTCAGCAGTCTAACCAGACAAACAAAGACACGCGAACGGTGTGAAGTGGGGTCTCCGGGCCCCACTTCACACTATGCCCACCTCTTAGCCCCAGCAGCAGAGTAGTCTCTCTGCATCGGGTCTTTCTCATCAATTATCCTCGGACTTCCTCTCTTCGATGTATGGCGATGTTCAAGGGCTTGGTTTACCCCCCTCGTCTTGACCGGAGGTCAACAGTATGGGTGAAGCGAGTTTGGAGAGCAAGTTGGTGGCGGAGGCGTTGGGCGTATTTGCGCTCACCTTCATCGGAGCAGGGACAATCATCGTTGGTAATCTGAATCAGGGCGAGGCGCCCCTTCTGACCGTAGCCATCGCACATGGGTTGGTACTCGCAATCGCGGTGTCAGCCACGATGAACATCTCGGGTGGTCACATCAACCCTGCCATCACCCTCGCGTTCCTGATGACTCGACGGATAGATGGGGCTACTGCAGGCATGTACATCGTCGCTCAACTGGTTGGAGGAATAGTTGCTGGCGGCATTCTCTTCTTCATCTTCGGAGCAGACCACTATGGTGGAACGCCTGCGCCTGGTGTGATTGAGGGGATCACACTCTCTGCATCAAAGGTCGTCGCCATCGAAATCGTTCTCACCTTCCTTCTGATGTTCGCCATCATGGGTACCGCGGTGGACTCCCGCGCCCCCGCTATCGGTGGCTGGGGGATTGGCCTCATGGTCACCGTTGACATCCTCATGGGCGGTCCACTTACCGGAGCTGCGATGAATCCTGCCCGTCATCTTGGAACCGCTCTGTTCGAGGGGTTGCTTGCAGATGCGTGGATGTACTGGGTCGGACCAATCATCGGAGCGGGAATCTGCGCGCTGCTCTACGAGCGCTTCCTGATGGCCGAAGAGTGAACGATTCGGGCTCCGCTTTGATTTGATGGCACTCGGATTCATTCCCTTCGAACTAGTGGTCCATGCAGGCTGAAGGGTGATATGGTCTCCCGTATTGGCGATGCCATGGCTCAACCCGGGCGAGACGCTAGTAGTCCGTGGGACGAATCTCCAGAGACCTCCTCTGAGTCGGCTGCTGCCAGCCCGCCAGCACCAATCGTACTGGGTGGTGCTGAGGGAATGACCATCAACACGGAGATGCAGAACCAGATGCCGACTCAACTCGCGCCGGCTGCCGGTACGACGCTCACCGGTTCTGTCGGCACCATCGATTCGGATGTGTGGGAAGTTCAGCAGGGGGCCAAGACCGTTGGTTCGTTCTGGAAGGGTATGGGAATCACCTGCATGTTCGGCTTTGCCATCATTTTCGTACCGATGGCGCTCATGTTTTGGAGTGAGAGTCAATGGGATGACGACTGGCACGATGAACAGATCAATGTTCAGTGGGATGTTGCGGGGCTGAACGGGACCTTCCAAGTAGAATACGCTCCCGTTGAGGAGTGCAATCTCAACTTCTACGAGTCTGGCAACCGCTGGAACTACGAAGGCGGGGCCTTCGAAGCATGGGCCGACTGCGATGGCAGAATCACGTCAAATGTCTTTGAGGTGTTCGTGGAGTATCAGGGGGGTGCGGGCTCAGAAGGGAATTTCACCGTCACAGTCGATGGAGTATACAGCGTAGGTGAAAACGTCACGCTGAGTGTTGCGGGTTGGAACCAACAGACGAATCGATATCAGGAACTGGTCTTCCCAACCCAGGCGCTCGACGCCAACAGTTCACAGTTGGTGTTTGCCACAAACGAAACTGATTGGCCTAGGTGTGAGTTGGAGGTCTCCGTAAAGGGCGAGTCCTTACCTTACTGGACCCACTACTGGACGAGAAATGCACAGTGGGGCTATCAACCTTCGAACTGCCCTGACGCATCCTATGGCGAGGATGTCAACTATGTGGTGGGGATTTTCGACAGTGAGACTGGCCAAGGAGAACTTACGCTCAACGAGCCACTGGACGAGGGCGTGGTGCTGATGGCTGAATACAGTGAGGAATGGGACGATGGCGGGAACTGGATCTACGATATTGCTCCCTGCATAGGAATGTTGCTCGGATTGGTACTCTTCGGTTTCTGGATTCAGCGCATCGTCGTGAACTTCCAAGCTGGGATGAGTCAGACCGGGACAGGGATGCTGGTCGGCATCGTTCCGGCCTTCGTGCTATCGTTCAT
>DAVI01000090.1:5434-8856 GCA_002505495.1 Euryarchaeota archaeon UBA59
GGTGGTAGCGTTTACTCCAAAGTGTTCACAGGGTAAACGCCAAATCACTTTCCGTACTTCGATGTCACAGGTTGGACAGAATGGATGCAGATTCAGAGATTCTGCGCGTTCTGGCGGACATGGGCAGCCAAGACCCCCAAGTTCGCCTTGAGGCGGTAAGATTCCTTGGTGACCACGGGGACGAACACGCGGTCCAACCTCTCTGTGAGAGCCTTCTCAAAGACAGCAGCCGGCATGTCCAGGAGTCAGCAGCCACCTCTCTGGGAAGGATGGCATTGAGGGCCGTCGAGGAGAAATTTGAGTTTGCGACCTGGGGCGCGGTTGATGCATTGCTGCAGGCCATTGACAGTGATAGGTACGATGAACAGGAAGGTGGCGTATGTGTCCTCGCTGAGGCCGCAGAAGCCTTGGGTCACGTTTGTTGCGAATGGACGAGTAGTAAGCCATTTCACTCGAGAGTCGTGCCAGCATTGTCCGCAGTGATGCTTGATAATTGGAACATGAGGCCGCAAGGCTGGCCCAATACAGACGGATTCGAATATGGGAGATGCAACACCGCAGCAGCACGCGCTCTAGGCTGGGTGGGAGACAAGGGCGCAATCGACAGCCTGTTCCGTGCATTTGAAGCACATTTTATTCATTTTGAGTTCGACACAGATGAGTGGGAGGAAGCCTGTCGCTTCGATGTGGACCCCCCCTATGGAGACTTCATCAACCAGACATCCTTTTGGGCGATGTGGTCAATTGGCGAGATTGGCCATAGCGACGCTCTGCCTAGGTTGGAATCCCTGACCCGCCAATATTCAGATCGTTGGAAAAGAGGGCAATGGGAAGAATGGGAGTTGCCGCTCTGGGCTCGGGTCGCTGAAGCCATTGGCAAGATTGGCGAGTCATCATCCTCAACCGCTCTATGGGATTTCTACAATGCCCTTATGACTGAACATTTCAACAACATGGATCCTCATCCGAAGGATGTCATCGCCACCGGTGTGCGGGAAAGTATAGTGAAGGCATTGGTGGAAGTCGACGCCCCCGACCTTGTCATCCTTCTGCTTGATGTATTCGAACACGATAACTGGAGACTTCGCAAGATTGCCGCTGAGCCACTGGGCGAGATTGGTGACCCGGCTGCTCTTGGGCTGCTACACGATTTTCTCGATGACATGTCTAGATTCGGGCTCACTCAGGGGCCCTTCGTTCCGTGCGAAGCGGAAGTGTGCAATGTGGTGATTGAGGCGCTTGGTCAAATCGGAGCCAGCGACTCCATTGACTTTCTAGTCCGAGCACTTTGGCTTGAGCGGCGGCATATTCGCTTTGGTCAGAACGAAATCCTGGCTGAGAGCGCAGTATACGCACTAGCGGCGATTGGAGAGCACGATGACAGGGCCATAGAGGAACTCGAGAGATACCTAAGGGAATCTCGATATCCAAAGAGATTGGACATTGGGGCGGGATTGATTCGAGTCCTCATCATCGAAAATCTAATGGAAATGGAAAGGGAAGACTCAGTCACTGAACTGATCAATAGATTGGATGACGACGTACTCGAGGTGAGGGCTGCTGCTGCTAGTGCCGCGCGCCATTTCTGTGCCAAGGAGGCAGTTGAACCGCTGCTCAAACTTCTGAACGGTGAATCAGACCCCAAGGCACCGATGCAGTGCCATGCATGCGGCTTTGCTAGCAACCCCGATGAAGATTGGCCGTGGATTTCAGGGGTGCCCGAGAAGAGCTGCCCGAAGTGCGGCGAGGATGGCCGGCCATGGATTGGAGACCGCATTCAATCCGCGTTAGCATTGGGGAAAATTGCTGAGAGAGATACTGCCGGTGCCCTCGTAAATGCCTTGAATGACCCCGATGAGCAAGTGAGATGGAGCGCCGCATATGGATTGGGGGACCTTGCAGAAAGATGCCAGGGTTGGGCGGTTGAAGTGAGGGACCCTCTCTGCGCTGCTGCAGGCGATGACGAATCCGAACACGTGAGAGAAGCAGCTCGCATCGCGGTACAAAAGTGGTTTTCGAGGATGTTTTTCAACATGGGCTTGTTACCAATCGAAATTGCAGACGGCATCGTTGATGATTTTATGTTGGATAAACGGCTGCTGGAAGGGCGCAGGTGGTTAATTGATCATAGATGACGAAATCCGAGATGCCCTCGGCGAGAATCGATTCGATTTACCAGATGGCCACCCTGCCCACCGGCGCATGCGCGAGTTGTTGATGACAGAGGGCGAGATAGCTGAATTCGAATCGTTCGATCAAGAGACTAATCAGGTCAGATGGGATCACAACAGGTTGGAAGAGTTGGGTTTAGTCACTTCTCGGCCACCTCGAGGTCTGATTTCTAAGTACGGTTCAAGGCCTGCATGGTATCTTTTTGGACACGAAGACCAAGAAGAAGGTGAGGAAAATGAGGGACATCACTCGGCACTGGAGCAGTATCAACTTCGGTTTGATGTAGACATATTACTTGCTAATCGTGCGCCTCTTGCTGCGGCATTGGCAACAGATGGGACTGAGGCTCTGGCATGGTACATTCCCTTCCATGATACCGATAGTGAATGGGGGATTTACATCCGCGACATCGGCCCTAGAATTATCGCAAACAGATGTTTCCCCGACCTTCTAAGAACTGATCCCGGCGAGGCTCTTGGATTGGCATTTGACTTCTTGTTTGCGCACGAATTTTTCCATCACATCTCTGAAATTGCCTGTACTACTTTAGAAAATTCTAACCCATCTAACCCACTCTATCGTCCATATTTCGACAGACTCGTAAGTGGGGATGCAGATGAAGCCTTGGAAGAGGCATTGGCGAATAGTTTCGCACTAGACTTCATCCCGGGCAAGCAGTACAAGGATGGCCTCCGCGGATTAATGGATGATTGCCCGCCTGGATATCGTGACTATGGGGAATATCAGTCAGAACTCCGTTTCGAGAGAGGGTTGGATTGGTTGGCTAGCATGTTTACCGGCAAACCATTTTCTCGCAGCAACAGATACACCTTTGGGCATGGATTGTTCAGTCACCCTAATTCAGTATTCAAGAGGATGGAAGTGCCTGTACATGATACGACCGACATATCACCATGTGCACCAGCTCTGCCAATGTGCATATTCAAGAATATCACAGTGTTAGTTGATGTATTGGATAGGGTGAAACACAAGAAAACCCCTCACGATGTCAGGAAGCAGTTCAAGAAATCCATGAGAAGATTGCGTGAATGGGGGGAGATTGAGAGAAATCGGCGATGGAATAAGACCGCCAGGAAATCGTGGTTTTTCTGGGATGTCACATCAAGTTGGAGAATGTCACTTGTAGAGGAAACTCATGGGGATTGGGTAGTCAATTTCATTGGCAACCACACTGAATACGATCGCTTCCGAGAACGAAAAAAACTCAATTAGAGGCTAGTGTTTCTGCC
>DAVI01000090.1:8940-13249 GCA_002505495.1 Euryarchaeota archaeon UBA59
CCAGCGCTGCTGTTCGCACAACTTGCGTGGAGCGGGAAGGTCTCCTCCTTGGCCGGCCCGATGATGACGAACTCCTCGTTTGTCACCACTAGGTTCTGGTTTCCAGTCCACTCTGCCTGCTCGAACATGCAACCTTGAGGGATGCGGACGCGAATCTCGCGTGAGGTGTTGTTGCGCATGGAAATCTGCAGAGCACCGGCGTTGTTGTATCCAGCCCCGATGCAAGAAGTCAGGGAGATGTCACCTGCACGCACGAGTGAGTAGATGGTGTCGACACCACGATCGTAACGCATGTTCAGAGCCTCGGGCGAATAGAGGCCCACGTCCTGTCCGTCACGCTGTGAGCGCAGGTAGGAGAGTTGCGCGAGCAACTGGAATCCGCCAAGATGTCTTGCCGAATCCTCAGGGACTCCTGTGTACGCCTCGCGGGCGCGTGTTAGGAAGTCGTCGCGCGAGGCCTTGTTTCCATTGAGCTCGCCCGCCTCTATGCCAATCGGCACGCGAGAGGCGGTCCCTCCCGAGACGTCGATTATCTCGATGTCCTCGTGGATGATGTTGATGTCATCAATCGTCGCACGATCGGACACACGATGTCCGTGGCGGTCGTAGATGATGCCAACACGTGAGTAGGGTTCGAGTTCGACAGAGACGCTGTCTTGGGTCGTAATTGCACCCCCGTTCACACCGAGGGTGCGGCCTGCGGGTATGGTCATCTCACGGCTGTGAGGGGTTGGGTTGGACAACATGACGCGGTATCCGTTCACAAGTCCACCTCCTCTGTCATGCCGTTGGTGCGATAGATGATTAGGCGCAGGTTCGGGTTGTCGCCGCTCTGCTTCAACTCTGAGCAGTGAGCGATGAAGCGGTCAAGGCAGTCACGGTATTGTTGCGATGCCGGGTTTGGGTAGTTGATCATGGGCACGGTGTCAGTGAGCCCTCCCTCCCAATGCAGGAAGATGCGCACCACCTTGTTGGCGCCGCGGTTAAGGCAGCGAGAGCGGGCAGCAACTGCAAGGTTGTCACAGACGAATTGAGGGGCAACATCCTTGACGCGCCCCTCCCACAACTCTCGGCAGTCGGCCATACCCTCCTGTTCATTCATCGGAGGCAGGTCCTCGACATGGACCTCGTCGATGCCTTCGAAGTGGGGATGGCAAACGTGGTCGTAGGGCATCATTCCGGGTAGGATCCACAACTCGTCGAAGCAGGTTTGAGAAGGTGTGCCGGGCACTTGGTTAACCGCGAAGCTCTCTCGGGCATCAGCGGCAGCGTCGTGGATGGTGGGCGTCAATCCCTGAAGAATTCCTCGAGGGAGTTGGTGGCGTGCGAGGAGGCGATGGACCTTCTCAATCAATTCCTGGTACTCGTGGAAGCGCAAGCCACGGGCCATCATCCAACCAATGATTGTGTTCGCCATCTCGGCGAGTTGATCAAATGTTAGTCCGTTTACGACGTGGACATCCGGGGTGCCGAGCTCTGCGATGAAGGTCTTGTCTCCAGACTCCATACGCACCTCGTAGCCGGTCACCTCGACGCCGAGGGTGTCGGCGAGTTCCTCTGCGGCATCGCGAATCTTCTCAGCGGATTCGGAGACCGTGGGCTCTGCGGGGGTGTCGGGCTCAATCCACACCAGCTCCCCATCTTCTTCATTCAACGCGTACGCGAGGCCCAAGCCGAGCATCTCACGGCACCTCTTCGAGCGTGCTCCACGCCCGGCGTAAATCACCTCACCATCCTCATCGAACAATCGTCTGTCACTCATAATTCTCTCTCCGGTTGACTACCCCTGAATCTGAGGGTACTTAAAGGAGTTGAATTAATGGTTAGAATACAAATTAATGCCAATTTAATAGATGGCTTTATATAGGTGATACCGAGTTGCTTGTAGTTATGTGTGTCGGAAAAAAGGGTAATGTTGTGATTGGAGAGGGTTCTGTATGTGGTGGGGGTGTAGCATAATGGCCCCCAATCGCTACTACTGTTCATCTCTTGACGAGTGCCGTGTCGCATTGGGCAAATTGAGCATCTTTAATCTGTGGTATTTCAAGAAGATATTCGCAATCCTGTTGGAGGAATTGCAGACACATGGTAATCGCATGGAGGCAGCTCTCGAAGACAAGCACGACATGCATCGCTACCATGACGAGGCCAAGAAGGTGCACGTCGAGCTCAAGGCACTCCGCATGGAAAAGGAGGAACTTGAGGTAAAGATTGCAGAGATGCAACTCATCGTAGACAAGGATAGTCATGTTGAACGGCTGCATCAGAAGAAGATGTATTTGACCAGTGAAGTCAAGAAGTTGGAGAAGCAGAAGTCCGAACTTCTCGACATAGATGAGGATTCGATGGTTTTCGGGGATATGTGGTAGACATGATGGATGAATTCGATGACGAGGAAGAGGTGGGTTACACCTTAGACATGGAGGTGGATGAGGAGAATTGGGAGAACATCATCCAAATGCAAGTGAATGAGATGTCCTGCCTAGCCGGGGTCGAGGGATTGCAGAGGCCAGGGCGATTTTACAACGGCCGCCGGACATCCTCATACCTCGTCTATCCAATAGTCGCATACGATGACGAGCGATGCCCATACCCACTTGTGTTGGGATTGGTGCTGACTGGTCTTCGAGGGAAGACTGTCATCTACGAGATTGATAGAGAGGAACTCCCCATCGGGTTGGCAGATTACATGACTGAGCTCTTGGAGTTCGAGGGGATGCCTACAAGCGTTGATTGGAATCCAACTGATGTGTTTATTGAGGCAAAGGTGGCTACCATACTCCTGCCCGAAGACGTACTTTTCGCCCGTGAGAACGGGTGGCACGAGTTGATGCAGCAGGTGAGGAGTGGGGCACGCACCACACACCGTCTCGCAGTTGAGAAGATGGGTCGCATGGCTTTGGCAGACAAGAAGCAGAGGAAGGCCTACAAGGAACTCAGGAAGGAGAATCTCGACGAGGTAGGGGAGGGGAGTGAATGATACGAGTCATTACTACCACAACAGTAAGTCGCCGAATTAATTTAATAGTCAGGGGAGATTGGTGAAATCATGGTCCGTAGCAAGATATTATCCTTATCGCCATCTCAATTACATGATTCTACTGAGTGCCTGAACTGCTTCTGGAACCAACGTGCCTATACCGGTGTCAGAAAACCCGGTAGCCCATTCCCTCAGATTACAAACGGAATTGATCGCTCAATGAGGGCCATGTTCGACAAGCATAGGAAAGCCGGCACAGTACCACCTTGCGTTTCTGCACTGGGTTCATCAATCAAAATTTGCGCGAATGCCAGTCTCGTCAGCAATCAGATGCTGAATATGCCCGATTCCCTCGAAGATAATGGAGTAAAGTTCCGCGGCAAGCTGGATGAGCTACTTGAAGGCCCCAATGGACTCATCGTGATTGACTTCAAGACGAAAGGCAGCGCGAAGGGCCAGGACTTCGTTGGGAATCACACCCAAGTCGCAGCTTATGCGTATCTTCTGGAGAAAAATGGGCACAAGGTGGCTGATATCGGATATTTGATGCTGGTTTGGCCCGAAATCACAGAGGACGGTCTTGAGATTTCATTTGGTTACAAGTGGGTAGAGGTCGATACCTCTGCAAAGGCTCGGAAGGCCGTGCGAAAACTCTACGAGAATGGTGCCAAACTCATCTCTGGTTCCGAGCCCTCAAGAGATCCGGACTGCACCTGGTGTAATTGGAAGGCATGATTTGGTTTTCAAGAATCACATGTTTCTGCGGTATTGACCGCCAACCTCAAAGAGAGCCTCTGTAATCTGTCCGAGCGATGCCACTTTGACCGTTTCCATGAGTTCGGCAAAGACGTTGCCACCGTTTCTAGCCACTTCCTGGAGTTGGGTGAGGGCCGCCGGGGCTGATTTTTCGTGTTCCTTGTGAAATGATTCCAGCCGGTCCAAGCAGCCCTGCTTCTCTTCTGGCGTGGCGCGGGTGAGTTCCATGTCGAAGTCGTCAGCCGCCGACTCGTCGTAGGCAACCGCATCTGGGTTCTCGAAGGTGTTGACGCCGATAATTGGTAGTTCGCCAGAGTGCTTGAGGTGCTCGTAGTGCATCGATTCGTCCTGAATCTTGGAGCGTTGATACATCATCTCCATGCTGCCGAGAACACCCCCCCTCTCACTGATCCGCTCAAACTCCTGCAGCACCGCCTCCTCGACCATGTCGGTCAATTCCTCGATGAGGAAAGAGCCCTGCATCGGGTTCTCACACTTGTTCCAGCCGAACTCCTTGTTATTGATCATCTGAATCGCCAAGGCCCGCCGCACGGAGTCGGGAGTTGGAGTGGT
>DAVI01000090.1:13338-15458 GCA_002505495.1 Euryarchaeota archaeon UBA59
CGAATGTCGTTGAAGTCGATCTCCTGCGCGTGCAACGAGCGGCCACTTGTTTGGATGTGCATCTTGCACTTCTGTGAGCGAGAATTTCCTCCGTACAGGTCGCGCATCGCAATCGCCCAGATTCTCCGGGCGACTCTTGAAATCACCGTGTACTCGGGGTCCATCCCATTTGAGAAGAAGAAGGAGAGGTTGGGGGCGAAGTCATTGATGTCCATGCCGCGAGCGCGGTAGTACTCAACGTAGGTGAGGCCGTTGGCGAGGGTGAAGGCGAGTTGTGAAATCGGGTTTGCGCCAGCCTCTGCGATGTGGTATCCCGAGATGGAAACCGAGTAGTGGTTACGAACGTCGTTGTCGATGTAGAACTGCTGGACGTCGCCCATCAACTTCAGGGAGAAGTCGGTCGAAAAGATGCAGGTGTTCTGCGCTTGGTCCTCCTTCAGGATGTCCGCCTGAACGGTTCCACGGACAGTCGAGAGGGTCTTCTCTCTAATCTCCCGAACCTCCTCAGGCAGGGGTGGCCTACCGTTCTCCTTTTGGAAAACAGATTCCTGTTGACGGACTGCGGCGTTGAAGAACATGGCCAGAATGATTGGAGCTGGGCCGTTGATAGTCATCGAGACACTTGTGTTGCGGTCTACCAGGTCGAAGCCGTCGAACAGTTGGCTCATCTCATCGACTGTGAAGATAGAGACTCCGGACTCCCCCACCTTTCCGTATATGTCGGGACGAAGGTCAGGGTCGCGCCCGTACAGGGTGACCGAGTCGAATGCGGTCGAGAGGCGGGCGTACGGGGAGGCTTTGCTCAACAGGTGGAAGCGCTCGTTGGTGCGGCTGGCCGGCCCCTCGCCGGCGAACATTCGGGTCGGGTCCTCGTCGGTCCGCTTGAGAGGGAAGACGCCTCCTGTGTAGGGGAAGTTTCCGGGCAGATTCTCCCGGCGGAGCCAGTTGAGCAGAGTCCCTTTGTCCTCGAAGCGGGGCAGGGCGATGCGTGGAATCGAGCTACCGGAGAGCGATTCGACTTTGGTGTCTGCCTCAATGTCTCGCCCTCGGACTTGGTAGGTATAGACCCCGCTGTCGTACCGTTCGGCAGTGTCGGGCCAGTCGGACAAAAGGTTCCTCGCGCTCGGGTGTAAATCCTCCAATACTTCGGTGGCCTCTCGCCTCAGTTCGTTAGACTGGTCGCCCTTTCCGAGTGCCTCTAGGTGGTTTGCAGATTCTGCCAACTGTTGTGCTAGGCGCGCTTTCTGGACCTCGCCGTAGGTCCGATTGTGATAGTCGCGGACCGCTGCTGAGACTTCAGCGAGGTAGTGGACCCGCTCGGGTGGAATGATGTGGCGAGGCTCGGGCATACCAGAGGGTGGCATGGTCGCGGCGCGTGCTGTGGGGGTGCGACCGTCTGCTAGGGTCATGATCACCGCGAGGCGAGCCCAGAGGTCGTCGACGCCAGGGTCGGCAAATTGGCTTGCGATGGTGCCACAGACGGGCAGCTCCTCGTCGGAGATTCCGAACAGGTTGCGGTTGCGGCGAACCTGCTTTCTCACCGCTCGCAAGGCGTCGACCGCTCCCCGCCGCTCGAATTTGTTGATGACGACGATGTCAGCGACATCGAGCATCTCAATTTTCTCGAGTTGGGTGTGGGCGCCATATTCTGCGGTCATCACGTAGAGAGTGTGGTCAACATGGTTGGTGATTGCATCATCGGCCTGTCCGATGCCGCTAGTTTCAGCAAAAATGAGGTCGAAGCCTACTGCCTGACAGACTTCGATTGCCTCTCCGAGGTGGTCACTTACCTCCTTGCCGGAGCCGCGGCTGGCGAGACTTCGCATGTAGAAGTTTGAGTTTGAGAGGGAGTTCATTCGAATTCGGTCGCCGAGCAGTGCCCCACCTGTGCGCTTGCGGGTCGGATCGGTACAGAGGAATGCCACTCTGAGGTCGGGCTCGTCGCGGATGATTCGCAGCATCAGTTCGTCGAGCAGGCTTGACTTACCGGCCCCACCGGTTCCTGTCAGCCCAACCACGGGTGCCTTCCTGTCGGCCTCTGTTGAACGGCATTTCGCAAGTGCGGTGCGGAAGGTCTCCTCATCACAATTTTCTGCAAGGGTGATGAGTCGGGCGATTCG
>DAVI01000090.1:15557-20979 GCA_002505495.1 Euryarchaeota archaeon UBA59
CCGACCAGACCCATGCTGCGACCGTCGTCGGGGGAGTAGATGCGAGTGATTCCCGCCTCGTGCAGGTCTCGAATCTCGACAGGAGTGATGGTGCCACCACCACCAGCGAATATCCTGACCTCTTCTCGCCCAGCGGCATCGAGTAGTTCCCGGATGTAGGTGAAGTACTCCATGTGGCCGCCTTGGTAGGATGAGAGGGCGACTGCGTGGGCATCCTCATGGATGATTGTGTCAACGACATCCTTCGCGGAGCGATCGTGTCCGAGGTGAATCACCTCGGCTCCCGCGGCTTGGATGAGGCGTCGCATGACATTGATTGCAGCGTCGTGCCCATCGAACAGCGAGGCCGCGGTCACGATTCGACGAGGCATGTTGGCACCCCCGCCGGACACACCGGTTGAGGCCTCAACACCGCCATCGGCTCCGCTCACCATGTTCAGCGGAGTCCCTCGTAGCAAATCAGCAATTCGGAAGGGTATCCAAAGGACACGGGGCAGGAGGCCGAGGATTCAAGCGGCTGACGCCCATCGAGCGGCATGGCGCTGAACCAACAGCAGCAGTTGGATGCGATTCTGACAGCTTACGGCCCAATCGTCGGCATGTTGCTCATCCTGCTCGGAATCGCCCTGACACTCGCCGGACCGCGCCTCATCCCGCTGCTCACCGCTTGGGCGCTGTTCATCCCATTCGCCTTCACCGCGGGAGCGGTCGCCAACGCCTTCCTTGGGGTCGATGCTAGGATAGCCATCTGGATCGGTATCGGAGTGGGAATGCTCGCAGGATACTCTGGCCAGTCACTTGGGAAGTATTTCCACATCATCGTCGGAGGGGCGGTCGGCATGGGAGTGATGGCGATAATCCTCTCACTGCTAATCGAATTCTACGATTTCAACTGGATTGTGGCGGCGGTCGCACTCGACATCTCGTTCATAATTGGGGCTCGTCTCGCAAAGGATGCCAAAGAGGCGGTCACCTTCGTCAGTTCAGCGTCTCTGGGCGGCATCTCAGTCGCTGCCGGTGTGGCAATCACCTCGGCCGGCATGAAGGGTCTCGACGATTTCGACCCGGTGACCGGTCAGAGTGCGATGATCATCGTCGCATGCATCCTAGTCGGCTCATTCTTCCAACAGTGGCGCTACGCTGACGACTTCGAATGACACATCGTCGTCACCAACACTGCCGCAGTTCGGGCTTCGTTAGGTTCCTCAGTTGTGCGAATCGATAGCGTCCTTGTGCTTGTCGAACAGGGCTCGCCTCTTGACCTTCAGTGAGGGGGTAATCATCTCGTTGCCCGTCGTCCACTCTTCAGGGTCGAGAATCACGCTGCCAGATATCTCGAAGCCCTTCCAATTCGGCCCCATGATTTCCTCGGTGAGAGACTTTAGCACAAAGGCGCGTACCTCTTCCGCCGCGCACAAGTCCGAAAACTCGCCGCTTGAATTGAGTCCAGCAGCCTTCAGGGCGTCCCTGAGGGCGTATTCGTTGGGGTGAAGAATCGTGAAGGTCCGCACCTTGTTACTTCCGTCAACGCAGCACTGCTCAACCAAAGCAGACAACTTTAGCGACTCTTCCAGCGGGGAAGGCGCGACATACTTGCCGTTCTGCAACTTGAATTGCTCCTTCACTCGCCCGGTAATCATCAGGAATCCATCGTCCAATCGACCCAAGTCGCCGGTTCGGAAACCGCCGTCCTCGGTCATGACTTCGGCAGTCGCCTCAGGGTTGTTCCAGTAGCCGAGCATGATGTTGGGCCCATAGACGACAATCTCGCCGTCGCTACTGTCTGGGTCATCCCAAGCGTCCTGGTCAATGACTACTCTCTCGCCACAGATGGGTCTTCCCACGCTACCGAGTTTGCAGGGGTGTCCCTCCTGCCAGCCGTTGATTGAGATCAGCGGAGAAGTCTCGGTCAGGCCGTAGCCCTCGAACATCGAGAAGCCGACGCATTGGATGAAGGAGGCTACCTCGGGTGAGAGGGCGGCTCCGCCGGAGATGCAGAAGCGCATTTCTCCTCCGAACCGGCCACGAATCTTGCCGAGGACAATCTTGTCGAGTTTCTTGTCGAGGAAACCCTTCGGCTCGATTCTGAGGCAGTCGCGGCCATCTGCCGCGATTCTCGCTTTCGCCTTCTTGAAGGCGGCCGCTCCGAGTCTCTTCTTGATCGGAGAGGCGTTGAGTCCAGCCATCACCTTGCCGTACAGCTTGTTCCAGACGCGGGGTACCGCAAAGAGTGCGTGCGGCTTGATTTCCTGGCACTCGTCAGCGATTTTCAAGACATCGGAAATTAGGTTGATGTGAACCCCCTGATGGACCATGAAGTGAAGGTCACCCATCTGGCCGAAGGAGTGGGCCCAAGGTAGGAAGGAGGCCGTTCGGTCACCCTTGTAGATTGGGAATCTGCCTTGCATTGCGAGGATGTTGTGGAGGATGTTCCAGTTTGACAGCATGACTCCCTTCGGATTTCCCGTCGTTCCACTTGTGTAGATCAGAGTCGCCAGTGCATGAGGGTCACTAGCAACCTCTCCAAGCGGTGTTGAAGCGGCACCCGCGGAAACGAATTCACTCCACGGTCTAACTAGGACCCCCTCTGGTGGGGATGCGTTGGGCACATCGTCTCCGAGCAGAACGATTCCCGCTGCTGGCCAGCCGTCGGCTGGGAGGTGTTCGCATAGTTTGTCGAGAACATCGGTGTTGGCGGCGACGAGGATCGTCGGTTCTGAGTCGCCGAGGATGTAGGCCCATTCTGCGCCGTGCTGATGTGTGTACATCGCGGTGTAGGCTGCGCCCAGCGCGTTGGTGGCGTAGGCTGCAGCAGCCCATTCCACCGAGTTGTCGATGATGAGCGCCACGCGGTCACCCTTGCCTACGCCCGCATCTCTCAGTGAGCGGGAACAGGAGTCAACCAGTTTGCCGAACTCATCGTATGTCAGGTGTATTCGTGGGGCGCCGGGTGCGGGAATGGTCCCGAACATCAGTTCGCCCTGGTTTCTACCGACCGCCTTCGTCAGTAATTCGTTCAAGGTGCGCGGGTCATCACCCTGCGGACCACTCCAATCCCTGTCTTCCGGATGGATTGCCATTTTCTTCGATTCTCTGGACTCGCTCAAGTCGTCACCGCCCCTCGGAGGCGCGGACGGCCTCATGAGCGTTCTCCCTGCTATGTCAGTGCAGAACTGCCCTTACTTCGGCTCTCCAATCGGCTCCACCATTACGGTTTGCGAGCGGGCTGGCCGGTGACGGATGGGGTATGGAATCAATTGTGACTTTACCTTCGGGGAGGTAGCCTAGGGCAATTTCCGCTCGTTTCTTGGCATACGCCCCAACTCCGATGACTCGTTCAGCACCAAGTGCAGTGACAACCTCGCGCAGGTGCTCATCACAGACCTGCAACAACGCCTTTGCGCTAACCCCCCGCAATTTGTCGGGAGTCAGATTTCTGGCCTCTTCGTCGAACATCAGAAGAGGACAGTGGTTCACCACGAACAGCCGTTCATGAGCGGAGTCGGCATCGCCGTAGATTTCCTCGATGATACTCCACAGGCGAGTTCCCGAAACTTCTCCCCGCGTGCAATCCAAGCCGTGAACAGGTCTCTTGGGGTGGGTTTCCGTTGGCGAGCCCACATCGCCTGCCAAACGAAGGTAATCGGTTACTTTTGAGACATCACCGAATGGCACACCTGTCTGCCCCATGCCCCATGGCCCCGGGTTCATTCCGAGAAGTACGGTCTTTGGCACCCTTGACCTCCATACTTGGTGAGGTACTGCTCGTGGACTTGCCAGGCGTAGTCGAGCGGTTCGTAAGTGAAGGAGAGTGGCGGCCCGAGTTCGTCCTTGAGAGTTGAGCAGGCACTGTGCAACTTTTTCGCAGCATCAACCAACGACTTCACGCTCTCACCTCCAACACAGCCGCAGCCAACTCAGGAATCTCAACGCCAGCCAACTCAAACGCCTCCTCCACCGATGAGAACCCATCACCGTCCCGCATCTCCTTGGCGCGGGCGCTGACCAGTTTCCAAGCGGATTTCTCGCCGATTCCCGGAATCGCCTGAAACTGCTTCTCGGTGGCGGTATTGAGGTCGATTCCCACCTCGACGCCGGTGATGCTGCGCTTGCCGTGTGATGTCACGAGCACGTCTGAGACGGTCTCGAGCGGGACATGGTAGGGCAAGCCGATGAGAATCGGATAGGCACCGACTTGACGGCCGAAGGTGACGCCCGCCTTTCCGCGGCACGATTCTGCTCGATGCGAGCCATCGGTGGTGTGAGCCGGCAGTCGGATCCTGCCGTCGTGACTCTCCCAGCGAACCCCGTTGAGGCGCTGTCCGACGGGCAGCATTTCAGCCAGAAGAGGCGAGTCAATCTCGTTGCGCACCCACTCCTTGAAGGAGCGGAATTGCTTCTCTGGTATCTCCTGGAAGCCCTCGCCCTCGACCTGTCGAATGTTGATTCTTCTAAGCCACAGCCCCTCGGCGCGCAGACTACACAGCAACTCCCGATTCAGTTCGTATGTTTTGTCAGTCTCTCCATTCAGTCCAGCGATGAAGTTGAGTCCTGGGAGGAGTTTGGGAAGCCCCCTCTCACCGCGGGCGCGGCCGTGTTCGTTGATCAGGCGGATGGCTGCCTTGAGTTGGACGGGGTCGCAGTTCAGCCAGTTCTGCTCGTGAACGGTAGGGTCGGCCGATTCAAGCCCGAAAGAGAGGATTCCGCCGTCGCTGAGAGTATCGCAGAGCGTACGAGTGATTTCGGCCGCTGGCTCCAGATTTTCAGCGATTATGCTCGGATTTCCGTTGTCAACATGGAGGATTTGGAGACGTTCGTCGTCGCGCAGACCGTGCAGTAGCTTGGCGAGTGGCTCGGGATTTGGAATCGGGTACTCGAGTTCGACGACTCCTTCGGCCATGTAGGTGTAGACGTCTGTCATGCCTCCCAGTCGCACGTTCGTGACGCCGCAGTCGAGGGCCGTACTGACCTCTTCGATGACCTCTTCGGGAGTCCGCCAGATAGGCACCCCCTTCTTCGGCTCGATGCAGAACTTGCAGCCTTGCTTGTAGCGTACGCAGCCTTGGTAGACTTCGACTTCGTAGGTTAGGGGTCCGCCCAAGTCAGGGTGGTCGGTCACCGCTCTGCTGCTCGCCCCCGCACCCGCCCAGAGAGTCCACTGTTCCGGAGTCCTCCTGCGGTGAGCCATCTCTCCGCTCTGAAGAAAATGTTCGAGGGTCGCATCCGTGTCCTGTACGCAGAGGAACAGGTTGTGGCGCAGCGGAGTCCAACCCTGCTGACGCCAGCCGCGGATTGCCCAACCGCCGGCAATCATGGGTGGTTTTCGAGGAAGGGTACGTAGCAGTTCGTCGGTTTCTCGCAGCGAGATGGGTGTGCCGCGCAGGTATTTCCCTGGCACCACCGCACCGGCGATGATGACGAT
>DAVI01000106.1:0-2015 GCA_002505495.1 Euryarchaeota archaeon UBA59
GGGCTCTCTCCGGAGAGGGGCTGTTCGGCGGCGGCTGAGGCAGGTGGAGCCGTCGAGTCGCCACTGGTGGCTGAGGTGTCGGATGAGGAAGGCAGCAACTTCGGCTGCACACCGACGGTCTCAAGACCCTGTTGGATGGCTGCAATCTGAGCGTAGCGGGCAGACCGCTCCTCTCGCTTGCCGACCGCCTTCAACTCGGAGCGCAACTCTCCTTGGGCGGACAACCAAATGCCAGAACCGATGAAGAGCGCACCTGCGATCATCAGTTGGGTGATAGTCGACGATTCGCCAAGAAACGCCCAGATGGTGATGACGAGCATGACTACTGACGATGCTGCTGGTTTCAGCAACTTCTCCATGGTGCCCGCGCGCGGGAGATAGAGCACGAGGGTGAGGGTGACGCAGGCGAGGGCGACCCAGCCGGTTGCTGAATCAGTTAGGAGGGCGGCGTCTCCGAGCAGGGACTCTGAATTCTGGTCGAGTGAGAAGAGTAGCATCTGGACCGTCAGGAAGCCCATCAGAAGAGTCAGGACATCCTCCAGCTCGATGCGCTCATCGAAGATGACCAACGAGCCTAGTGAGGCGACGGTGAGGACCATCCATGCTGCGTCGAGGTCGTACCGCCACTGCATCCATGCGGCGGTCACGCCGAACAGAACGAGCAGGGTGCGCGGGTTGTCCTGATGCTCGCCACGGCACTCCGCGAAGATGTGCACGGCCATCAGCACGGCGAGTCCGAGGAGAAGGCCGAGTCCTGGCATCTCACCGGGACGGGTCGCAGATACCCAGACGGCCAGCGAGAGGATGAATCCGAGATTCCACAGTTGCATCATTCCGCTGTCACGCAGACGGGCCCCGACCTCAGAGAGACCGACTAGACGGGCGGCGAGATTGACTCCCGAATCACCCAGCGCCCGGTTGACGGGATACTGGAGAAGAGTCACCAAACAGAGATAGCCGACAAGCACCCAACCATCCCAACCGACCACACCAGCGGCTAGTTCCCACTCTTGGTTGGTCGCATTGAAGGTCCTTGCACCGGCTGACCAGAAGGTGATGATGAGCACCCACAGCCAAGGAGCGAGGATGGTGACCCCAGCGAGTGATGGAGATTGTCGTTTCAGAGCAAGAGCGGCGGTTCCGAGATGCATGAGCCCCATCATGGCGAGCAGAAGCAACGCCCCGTCACCTCCCTGGTCAGAGGGTTGAGCAGGAATCAGAATCGTCATCAAGAGCATGATGGCAAGGCTCCCACCCCACAGAACATGGTCGGAGACCACCTGTTGGTTTGAGAGCAGAACTCCGGCTGTCAGCAATGATGCTGAAGCGGTGAAAACATCGTATCCCGTCAGTTCGAACGGCATCTCGAAAAGGCCACTTTCAATCAGGATGAGGATGAAGATAATCGGCACCAGACCAGCTGCCAGAGGAACCACCACACGTTTCAGTTCCACCCCTCGCACGACTAGGTATGAACCTCCGAAACTGGCTAGCAGCATGGTGACAAGACCGAGTGAGTAACTGGTCTCCGCCCGGTGTGCGGCGATGGCCAACAGCGCACCACCCATGCCCAACCCAATCGACACCGACCAAAGCCCGGGCTTTCCGAGACCGACCAGTGAGAGGGCTTGGCTAAACCAGTTCTCGGCGCGGGCGAAGTGGGCTGCGATTGCCGCGTTCACCGCGTTGATGCCGCCGAGCAGTAGGAAGAGTAGCAGCGGGTCATCGAATGAGACGATTTCGAGCGCTCCGACGCTCCACCCTGAGGAGAAGGCGTGCAGTCCGATCCAGATGTTCGAAAAGGCGATTCCCAATGCGGCGAGGTTGCCGCTCTTGCGGTGGATGGCGATGCCGTGCAGGAGAAGTGTCGCGACAATGATTCCACCCGCGACCCCCAACTGACCGTAGACTGCACCCGCACCAGAACCTATGGCGAGCAGCACTAGGGTCGCTTGTGCGGCGATGGCGTCCTCGTCATGGTGGTATGCGACGAAGACATTGAGGCCGACGAGGAC
>DAVI01000106.1:2130-8454 GCA_002505495.1 Euryarchaeota archaeon UBA59
CCAGCCCATACAGCAGTTTCATCGTGATGATGACCCAGGTGATGCCGAGCATCCTCATCGCCGGGTCCGGAACCCAGCGCTCGCCGAGGAAGAAGCCGAGGGCAGCGAGTCCAATCAGACCGAACAGTCCGATGAGGGGGTCGAGGGTAGTGCCGACGAGCCAGCCGACGAGCGAATAGACGACAATCATGCCGACCATTATGCCCCAATGGAGTCGCTTCTCGCCAGTCGTGGCAATCTCTGTCACGGTATCCATATCAGGGGGAAGTCGAATCGAGCCGTCTCGCTCAACGTCGCCCGGTTGTGGACCGGTCGCGAACGGGTCGAACATGTCACCCATCGCAACATCCTCAACCTCGGTTTCTGTGGTAGGGGCTGGTAGGGCACCTCGCGCCTCGCGCGTCTCGTTTGCCTCATCGACTGCATCAGCGTCAAGGAAGCCGGAGAGGTCCATACCACCTCCCATGGCGAAGCTCCGCTTCCGGATGACCTTGTCATCTTTCGACTCCTCCCCGTCCGCCATCGCTATGCTTGAGGATTAGGCTCCTCCATCAAGGTGGCCCCTGCTCAGTTCGCGGCACATCCACCTTGGAAAAAGCGGCGGTATTCCGCCGATGGATTCTAAGACGTGCCGCGACCCGGCCGCGACATGACAAGTGCCCTTCCTGTGGAAGGCGGGCCGAGAGGCCCGGTCGGATTGGACTCTCATGGACTGAACCCTGCCGGGGATGTTCATTGGAATGTGAGTTGTGAGAGACTCATCTCGATGGCGGTGGCTCGCCAGGAGGGTGTCCTCTCTGCACATGGGGTGTTGGTCACCCGAACGGGAGATAGGACTGGACGCTCACCCAATGACAAGTTCATCGTCCGAGAAGAGGTGGTCGAGGATACCGTCTGGTGGGGTAAGGTGAATGTGCCTACGACCCGCGCGGTGTTCGACAATCTGCGTCAAAAGGTGAGGGCTCACCTCAACACCCAACCCGAGTTGTTCGTCCAAGACCTGCACGCCGGAGCTGACGAGGAGGAGAGGCTCTCGATTCGAGTGGTGACCGAAAATGCATGGCACGCCGCCTTTGCCCGAAACATGTTCCTTCGCCCAAGCGCGAGCGAAGTGGAAAACCACCAACCCGAATTCACAGTTCTGCACGCTCCGAGTCTCTTAGCAGATGCTGAGGAGGATGGCGTCAACTCCGGGGTGTTCGTGATTGTCTGCTTTTCCGAAAGGTGCGTAATCATCGGCGGCACCGAGTATGCCGGGGAGATTAAAAAGTCGATTTTCAGCATCATGAACTATCTCCTCCCATCTCGAGGACATCTCGCGATGCACTGCTCCGCTAATGTCGGCGAATCGGGTGATTGCGCTGTATTTTTCGGCCTATCCGGAACCGGAAAGACGACTCTGTCCGCCGACCCGAAGCGACCTCTCATCGGTGATGACGAGCACGGTTGGAACGACACCGGCGTGTTCAACTTCGAAGGTGGATGCTACGCCAAGATGATCGACCTCTCGGCCGAAGACGAACCTGCCATCTTCGCCACCACCCGAATGCCAGGAACCATCCTCGAAAATGTCATTCTCGACGCTGACGGGGTGCCGGACTTCCACGATATCTCACTGACCCAGAACACCCGCGGGTCGTACCAGATAGAGGCGATTGAGAACAGGGTGCTCGACAGTAGGGGTGGACACGCGCAGAATGTCGTCTTCCTGACCTGCGACGCCTTTGGCGTCCTGCCGCCTATCTCCCGGCTCTCGCCAGAGCAGGCGGCGTACCATTTCATCTCTGGATACACCGCCAAGGTGGCCGGGACTGAGGTCGGTGTCGTCGAGCCTCAAGCGACCTTCTCGGCTTGCTTCGGGGCGCCCTTCATGCCGATGCATCCGAGTGTGTACGCCGACATTCTCTCAAAGAAGGTGGAGCGATACGGCGCCTCCTGTTGGTTGCTCAACACCGGTTGGGTTGCAGGCGGATATGGCAACAGCGAGCGCATCAAGATTCGGTGGACTCGCGCTCTGTTGAACGCAGCTCTTGACGGAACTCTTGACGATGTTGAATTCGTCGTCGATGAGCGTTTTGGGTTTGGTGTACCAACTTCCTGTCCGGGCGTCCCAGCAGGGATCCTCAGCCCTCGAGACACCTGGGAAGATAGCGCCGCCTACGATGCAATCGCAGACCGCCTCGCCGAGATGTTCAACTCCAACTTCGAACAGTTCGCTTCAGGGTGCAGTGATGCGGTTTTGGCCGCTGCACCGCGGCTCGCGGGCGAGTGAAAGCATCAAGCCTGTTGGCCGGCTCCGCCAACTGATGGCAACCCCGCTGAGTGAGTTGACCGCACAGGCGCTTTGGCCAGGCTTTGCAAGGTCGGAGGTCAGAGGACAGGTCCCAGAAGTACCAGAACATGATGAGCCGGTTTGGCTGATTCTCGACCCTGACAACGATGCTGGACTAAAGGCGCAGTTGGCAACGCTTCTCGACCGCTTCGGGCATGTGGTTCCCGACTCCGTACCCGACTCTGTGTCAATCGATGAAACCTCGGGCCTGGTCTGCATCGACGATAGAGCGAACATCGGGGAGTGTGTTCGAATCGAAGGACCCTGTTACATCGGACCTGATGTGGAGGTCAGGCATGGAGCCTATGTGCGACCGAACAGTTGGCTCTGCGAGGGCTCGGTTCTCGGACATTCGAGCGAAATGAAACATTCACTGCTTCTTCCCGGTGCAAAGGCTCCTCACTTCAACTATGTCGGAGACTCGATTCTCGGAAGAGGGGTCAACCTCGGCGCGGGATGCAAACTCTCCAACCTCCGAAATGACGAGCGTTCGGTGCTCGTACGTGGACTGACCGGCGGTGACATGGACTCAGGGCTGCGCAAGTTTGGCGCGATACTTGGTGACGGCGTGGCAATCGGCTGCAATGCGGTCACCAATCCCGGTGTGATCATCGGCTCAAATAGCAATGTCTGGCCGAATGTCACAGTGAGCGGAGTCCACTCCGCCGATTCAACTCTCAGGGAGTGAGGCTATGGCCGGCGAGAGGCTCCATGGAACGGATGGCATCAGAGGCCTTGTCGGAACTTGCGGGGCAAATGAAAATCCAATTGAAAAATTGATTTCCCAACGAGAAGTTTCACCTGAACTATTTGCTATCATCGGTGAAGCCACCGGGATTGTTCTTCGAAAACAGGAGGTAGGGAAACCTCAGCCCGAGGATTTCGCTCCACTGGTTGTCATCGGATGGGACAGGCGGGATGGCAACGAAGCGCTGGTCAATTCCCTTGAGCTGGGATTACTGAAGGCAGGCTGTAACACTCAACGGGTCGGCGAAGTGCCGACGCCAGGCTTACATCACTGTCTACTGCTACTCGATGCTGACGCTGGAATGATGGTGACGGCCAGTCACAACCCGGCAACCGACTCCGGGGTCAAGTTGCTGGACAGGGATGGATGCAAGTCGATGCCGGACTTGGAGAATCTGATTTCACACGAAGCGTGGAGTCTGACTTCAACACCCTCCATGGATGGAGAAGGGGATGGTGACACATTACCTCGATTCGACGGATTGGGAGCCTACCGAAAGCACTTGGATGAGTGGTTGAAAATCATCTGTTCGATGCTTGACGTGTCGACACAGCAGTGGTCAGGAGTGATACCACACGATGGAATGCTACTCGATTCCAGCGGAGGCGTTGCAACCGACTGGTTCTGCTACGAACTCTCTCAGAGGGGTATCGATTGCGATGAGGTGTCATCACGACAGAAGCCAATCAACGAAGGTTGTGGGGCTGGTGGTTTCAATCCAACCGATATGTGGTCAAACGACGAATTGATGGGCTCAGAGCAAGACCACGCACTATTGAAAGCGCTTGCGGAGAAGATGCAAAACAACGATGGAATACCACCTTGGTCGGAGGGTGACATAGTTGCAGCAGCTCTGGATGGGGATGGAGACCGCTGTCTTCTGCTAGAGGCAACCGAAGATGGCATTTGTGTGGTCGATGGTGATCAAATGGCATATGATTGGCTACAAGCAGGTCGGTTGGTTGGGTTGGAAGGGCAACTGTTGGCGCATAGCATTGAATCTGACCTGTATCTCTCCTCTGCGTGTTCCGATATTGGAGTCAGTACCATTCAGACAGCCGTCGGTGACCGCTGGCTCTCCAACGCCCTAATGTATTCACCCAATGGCTCCGGCAAGCTACTGGTCGGGGATTCAATGCCGAACATCTGCGGAAGTGAAGACTCTGGTCATCTAGTCATGCCCTCACCCCATCCCCTGAAGCCCAGGCACTGGGGCCTCACTGGCGATGGTGCGGCAACCCTGCTTTCTCAATTGTGTGCGCGGGTAGCACTAGGCAGCAATCGAAAAATTCTCGAAAGGGGCTGGAAGCGACGAATCGCGGTGAAGGATGTCGACAGGATTCGCTGGGACGGTAGAAACGAACTCGCTGACGAAGTCGTCAAACTTGTCGAGGAGGCGCTGCCCTCAGCGACCCTGCGCCGAGGGAACATTGCCGGCGAGTCAAACCTCCTGCTACTGGAGGGGAGTGTGGATGGCGAGCGTCTGAGCATCGGAATTCGCAACTCGGGAACCGAGGCGAAGACTTCGGTGACGGTCAAGTCAGAGAACAGGTCGTATGAGGAATTGGCCTCACAACTCGCTGAATTCCTGCGAGTACACCTCGTCCCCTGAACAATCAAAGAAGGAAGCGGGGCAGATGCCTTGCAACGACCGCGTGAGAGACATATCCCACCAGTGAGCCCTTGGCGTCAGTGACCGCAATCTGGTTGAGGTCGTGAGTCAGCATCAGGGTCGCAGCGACCATGAGCGGAGTGTTGGCCCTAACCTGCAACGGTGGTAGGGTCACCGCCTGTGAAATGGGGACTGCCTCCATCCAGTGAAGGTCGCGGTTGATGCGCTTGTTCATGATGAGTTTCAGCAGGTCCACAGCGTGGACCCGACCGACCAGGCTTCCCCGGTCGTCGGTGACCATGACATGGTCCCAATCCTTCGCCGCAAGCAATTTCACGACATAGTCGATGGAGTCCATCTCGTCGACCTCGTGAGCAGCCAACATGACCCGTCCGCAGGTCAGTTCCCGTATCTCACTGGCAATCTTCTTTGTAGACCTGGTCACCCTATTCGTGCCTCCGCTTTTTCGTGCTCTGATGAAGCTCATACTATCTCCTCGTGGCGGGCCGGACGACCGACCCTATATCAAACAAACGGGCGTTTGGGTGGGCGGTGAGGAGGGCTCCCGAAGAGTGCGAAACTTGATGGCTGAGGGTACACCGCCGAAGGATGATGACACAACTATCAGCAGCGGCTCTGGAGGAACTCGCAGCGATGGATGATTACGACAGAACGCTCGCCTATGACAGAATAGCACGGCAGAACAACATGACTGCTGAGCAGGTGCAGACCCAACTCAAAGCGTACCAGCAGGGAGGAGCGCAAACCCTCGACCCGGCCGCTGACTATGAGGCAGCTGTACAGCCCCCACCAGAAGATGCGGCACCCGTTGGAGCCAATCCGAACTACCTTCAAGATGCACACCGCTACCGCGTCCGCTACGACCCGAGCCATGATGGGCAGTCCAGACAAGCGCAAATCGACCAGGCGATTATGTGCTCACACTGTGGTGCACCGCTCGGAATACCAGCCGTCCGGCCAATCAAGGTGACCTGCCCCAACTGCATGAATGAGTCGACATTCAACAGTTGAAGTTGACCGGCCGTCCCTGCAAAGTTCCAAATGGGAACGAGTTGAAGGAGAACTCATGCACATCGCCACCAAGATTACCCTAGGCCTCGGAGTTGCATTGCTCATCGGCAGTGTCATTCTAGCAGTGGCAGGGGGTGGCTCAACTGTGACTGAACTGGCTGAGAATCCAAACGGGTTTGAAGTGTGGAGTGGTACTGCTCCGGATAGTTACGAAGGTAATTTCGAGATCATGAATTCATACTTCGTCTTTGTTGAGGATGGAGAAACTGTTAATGTCACTCTTGTCGGAGGTGACGAAGATAACCGCTTCATCCCTTGCGAGGAAGGGTCTGACTGTGACTACTACGACTGGGCAGGCCACACATATGTTGGTCGGATTGTTGTGTTCACACCGGGTACTTGGGAAGTTGAATTCAACGGTACAGGAGGAGTTGTTCTGACCGAACAGGATGTGGACCTAGGCGGTGCATTGAGCATCTTCGGTGGGATTGTTGGCTTTTGCTGTTCATTCTGTGTGATAGGATTAGGTGTGATTTTCATATTCACACTCAAGGACCCACAGCAGCAACAGATGCTACTGGTCCAACAGCAGGGCACAGT
>DAVI01000106.1:8614-12359 GCA_002505495.1 Euryarchaeota archaeon UBA59
CCCATCGGAGGTCAGCAGCCACCGAATCAAGGATTCTAGATGCCCCAGTATTTGCCAGAGGGCTTGTCCCTCTCGTTGATTGAACGGACCGCCTGACGGACAGCCCACAACAGAACCAGAGCGCCCAAGACTCTATCCCAATCCTCCCACAGGATCGCCGGCTCGAGGGAGTAAGTGCTGTCGAGCACTTTCAGAGCCATGCCGAGCGCTGCGCCACCGAAGGTCCAGATGAATATGCCGAGCGCTATGACCTCCAAAGTTCGCCCAGAGAAGGTACCACGATTCATCTTCAGCACGAGCAGTGAAAGTGCGAGTGTGAGGAAGGCGAGAACGATCCAAGTAAGTGAACCCTGTAAAACTAGGAGGATGATTTCAAGCCCACCGGGTGTCGGTGTTTCACTCATCTGAGATCTGTATACTCGAATCCCCTCTGCGAGGGAAACCACTGCACAGAAGACGGTTCCAGCCCATAAAATAGAGGAGACGAAGGCGGCGTCGGCGTTCTCTCGCATATCTCTCATGATGCTATTCAGATGCTGCTCAGCACCCAACCCCTTCGCCATCAGATAGATTCCGATGAGAAGCGGCATCAATCCAATTATTACGCCGCCGTTGGGCAAGATCATCCCAAGGCCAATCAGAATCAGGAAGACGGAGAGCGGCACAAGCAGTCGAGCTCGCCACTTCGGGTCTTCAATCGCCTTGACGATGTAGTAGTAGGTGCCCTCGATTCCCTTGCTCTGCCTGACGATGATTTTCTGAACATGGTCGATGTGGAGCCGCGACTGGATGATGGGAAGGATGCTCTCATCCTCCGCGCCGTCGGTGACGAGCATCCCCCTGTCGGGCTGAAACTTCTCGATGACCTCCTCCAACTGCTGTGACACTGCTCGGTCTGACCTCACTCCAACCCGCTCATCACCGGTCAGTACAGCGATTTCGACTGCGTCATTCGACTCGGCACTCTCCTTCAACTGGTCGTGAAGATGAAGGGCGCCGAGCATCGCGTTGGTGTCACTCTCTTCCGGGTCGGCGATGCCCAGGCGGAGGGCCGCGGTCAGCACCTCCTTGCGACCGACGACCGGGCCGCGAATCCCCGCCTTCTTGCCGAGGTCGTCGTCCCTGTCGATGCACAGCACAAGTGTACGGGTCACGCTGAAATCCACTCCCGAGCCTTTGGCTCGCCTCGAGGAGGGGAATGGGTCTGCTATCAAGCATTGTCCTGCGTAGCAGGTTCGGCAGCGGGCTCAGCCGGCGGGTCGGGAGCTGCCGAATCGGACTCAGCCGGCTGTTCGGGTGGAGGAGCGTCGCGAATTCGCCGACGCTGCTGAGCGCGCACGTATTTCAGCGGATGAGTCAGCCATTCGCGACGACATAGTTGGTCGTCGACAAGTCCGGAAGCAACCGGGCAGCGGGCGTGCAGTCGGAGGGTGTCGCACTTTTCGGGTGTGTATTCCGTCTGGTAGAGTTGGTTCACCTGATACTCGGTCGTCTCCGCTTTGTAGTCGGGTGCGTTAACAAAGAAAGAACAGCATTGCTCGCGGCTCAGGCCGAGCG
Organism: Euryarchaeota archaeon UBA59; assembly: GCA_002505495.1. GTDB lineage: Archaea > Thermoplasmatota > Poseidoniia > Poseidoniales > Thalassarchaeaceae > MGIIb-Q1. The sequence continues at coordinate 10,172 of DAVI01000106.1, forward strand.
CACGCGACATGTTTCCGAGGAATCGGCGGCCGGCGTGGTTGACATTCTCTCCTGAATCCAAGTCATTTATCGCAGCAATCATGCATGGTGGCCAATCGCCTTCGTTCGCTGCAGTGACCTGCACATCGTGACTCCGTTGGCTTTGCAACTCTGAGACGATTCTTCCGACAGGTTCTGCCAACTTCGCCGCGGTCTCCTCGTCAAGTCGCTCCATGTTCGCCTTGCAGCGGGCGACCAGAACCTCCCGGATGCGCTCCTTCAACAACCTCGCCAACCTCTGACGTGAATTCTCCCCACTGGCTGGGTCCATGGTCACCCAACCATCCCTAAGCGGGCGGTTTGCGAGGCGCCAATACGTGCCAGTTATGCGTGGTGAGAGTTCGATGAAGTCAACCATTGGAATCTCGAACAATTCGATGGGCGCGCTGGTGGTGTGGATCGAGGTGGCGTTGCTCTCTGTCTGTTGCTGACGCAGGTCTGAGAGGTAGGTACGAGCGACCAAATCGAATGTTTCTCCATCAACGGTGCTGCCGAGCAGAGAGTCGGCGCGGCTCGCTTCGCCCTCAATCCAGCGCTTCATCAGCCGCTCATCGAATGATGCACAGACGACGAACATAGCGTAGTAGAAGCCGAGACCCTCTATCATCTGGCCGTACTCCGTATGGATATCTTGACGGGTTGCCACATTGACCCCTTCGTCATGTTTGATCGACTCCAACATCCGCAGGTTGCCCCGCGCCCGAACCTCCTCCATCCAATCCCCATTTACTAGAGTCTCGAAATCAACTTGGTTGTCGTGAAGCAGCGATTGCATCCATGGTTCGCCCTGCGGCAAGAAGGGAAACCGGGCGAGAAGCACCGGTGATTCGATTTCGGGTGGGCGGCTCGGCATCGGCATTGGGGAACGGGTTCTACGCCCGGGTTCTTGAAGTCTCAGTCCCACGCCCACCCTGTGGGAGCGAGATGGTGACCGTCGTCAATCCAACTCTTGAGCCGCTCGGCCCCGGTCTCGTGACAATCCAAGATGAGGTGCGCGAAGCCTTCGGGTGGTCGCTTGAAGCGGACTTGGAGAGTGCGCAGGGGCTTTTGGCGGCTGCCGGTTCGGCGGCGAAGCGGGATGGCTCAGGGGAAGGGGTCGCCTTGGCGGCGGCTCTGGATGGTGGCGTCGGGCGACTGCGAGAGCTATTCTCGGGTGAGCGCCCAGTGGCTGTTCTCGGTGCTGCGGTCGCTGTCGAAGACCTGTTGGCACTGCCGGAAGACTGCCTTCTCGTCGCTGCGGACGGAAGTGTGGGGGTAATTTCAGAACTTCCTGAGGAGCTTCGGGAAAGGGCGTGGCAGAGACTGCTTCTCGTGGTCTCAGATGGAGATGGCGGCGAGGCACTCAAGGGGGCGATTGAGCGGAGAATCCCATTCGCACTCCACGCCCACGGAGACAACACCGGTGAGTGGGCTCTTCTGCTCGCAGAACTTGCAGGGAATTGTGAATTGATGCTGCTTACCCATCAATGTCCGACCACCATCGAGGGAATGCACAATCCCGGCGGATTCACCGATGGAGACAGGGCTGCCTGTCTGCTCGCCGCCCTCGGCGTCAACCACTCTCGACTCTCGCTAGTCGGCTTCCGGAGTGACCGGATTGGCCGCTGGACAGGGGCCACTGACCCGATAATCAAGATGCAGAAACTGCAATGGATGGATGAGGTGCTCAGAAGACTCACCACGGTGGGGAGACGATGAGTAGCAAGCGGCGCCGGAAGGTGGACCCGAACGCTCCGATACGGCCTTGGGCGACGCTCATCACCTGGCTGCTGCTCAACATGATATGGATGGGCCTCTCACCCATCGGCACCCCTCAACCCGTGCTATCCGAAGATGGCGGACACCGCGAATACTACTGGATGACCGTCCCCGACGTGATGGGCAACACACTCCGATTGGAGGTCGCCTGCGAAGTCGAGCCAGTCAGCCCCCAATTCGATGGGGTGACGGTCTCCTGGACACTGTGGAACATTGAGGACAAAGCGGCCAACGAAGCCTTCGGGGGAGGAGACGATGCGTACGCGCCAGAAGCGAGTCACTTGGGTAGGATAGACAAGGATTGCTCACGGTTGAACGAATCAGTGCGGCCGGGTGAATACGAACTACGAATCGAATTTTTCTACGCCAATGGAACCAAGGTGCTCTACGA
>DAVI01000106.1:12487-15172 GCA_002505495.1 Euryarchaeota archaeon UBA59
TGCCCGCAGGTGGATGAAGAGAAGGCGGTTGGCCGTGCTCTCTCGCATACCACTCCACAAGCAGCGTCACCGAGAGGAGTGGGATGCTCTGAATGAGGGGATGGAAGGTAAGGGCGATGCTGTCGTCGAATCATTCCAAATCGAAATGGGCTCCGATTCCGAGAAGGAGCGTGAACGGATTCGGAAGCAGTTCGCCGAAGCGGCGGCGGCCATCGAAGAGGATGACGAGCCTATTGACGAAGGTGAAATCGAGGCAGATGCCGAGGAACTCGGAGAAGGCACCATCAGTGGTCTTGAGGGAGAGGCGAAGGTCGACAAAGACATCCGTACCGTGGGTGACATCTACAAGCGCATGGAAGATGATGAGGATTACTGACCGGGATGCCAACGGGTCACACAACTACCCTCTCCTACGAGACTGTGCTCGGGTCCACAGCCATTTTCTCCCGGGTTCACCCCAGATTCACATCGACTCGCGCGCAGGTATGCGCTTGCGCCGCTCACGGTACACGCACAGCGCCCGTCAAACGATGTACTGAGGCCATGGATAATTTATTGGGTGAGTAAACATTGTGACGCAAGGTATATACCAAACTTGCGACACAAGGATAGTAAGTGGAGCGGAACAAGATGAGTGAAACACCCCGATTGAACCGAATGAATGGACGAATCCGCAGACCGACCGCAGTGCGCTCGAGTCTGCTGGTGATGCTGATGCTGATAGCGACTTTGACCTCACCTGCAATCTCGATTGACACAGGCAATGAGATCGCTGACGATTGGCTTGAGGCTCTCCTCGGGCCGATAGGCAGCGCTCAGGCTGCGGACTTGGAATCTGACTCCAGCATGGATCCTCTCGACCACGTCGAGTTCATCACCAGTGCAGAGGCTGGCCAGAACATCAGAACTCAGGACGCCTTTGAAGACAACGACGACGACCAGGATGACTGGTGCATGGGCGATTTCGTGATGTTGAATGTCACCGCCCGCTTCTCCTACTTCGCGGTATGTTGGGGCTCGGAGGAAAATCCCGGGCCAATCAGCATCGCAGCTCTTGAGGTGCAGTACCTTGGAGGAGTGAACCTGGAGGACTTCCCTGTCGAGGGAATGTCGGTGCCCGGAGTACCTCTGCCGATAGCGACTGTCTTTGCAACCAGCCTCGTTCACATCATTGAGTTCGAGGACACTGGAGTTCCCGGTGACGAGGCAAACACCTCTGGAAACGGTGTGTTCGACTACACCCGCAGTGGTACTGGCCTAACCGACTTCAACATCACTAGTGCAGAGGACGTCCACGCTGCAGTCTCTCTTGAGTTGGACTGGGACATGTCTGACGACGGCATAGAGGAGTGGTCTGACGGCAGTTCGATGGGCTGGAACTTCACCCTGATGGCGGAGGATGTGCCATACGACAACAGCGACGGATGGTGGATGACCGCCACCGGGGATGTGGTCGAGTTGATCGCCCTCACCTTCCACCTCGGCGTCGATATCATTCCAGTGACCGACGAGGTCATCCCCTGGTGGACTGTTACTCTTGATCCGAATCCGAACCACGATGAGGACTCGGATGTACTCGCTGACCAACTGCCATTCGTGATTGAGGACATCGGTCCTCAGCAGGACCTCACCTGGAGTGGTGTCAGGGTCGGTACCGACTTCAAGTACGACCAGACGATTGACGGCTGGGATTTCAACAGCCCCGACTCGCTATTGATGGTCGAGTCGGTCATCGCCCGCGGCTCGTTCACCTTCGGCATCATCGCTGACTTCATGGACGAGGTGATGAATGAGAGCGGAGGCAGCTTCGATGAGCAGATGGCATATGACCTCGAGGACGAGGACGGAAATCTCCTCTCCACCGGCGACAGTAACGATGTCAACAAGGTCGCAGGAACCTCGCTCACCTGGAGCCACGACTACACCAAGGTGCCAGACAAGTACCACTGGGTCGACACTGCGGAGGTTGGCAGTGACAGCGTCAACACCCATCCCGCAACCGTAACCTTCCAACTGCATGAGTCAGAGGCCTTCCAAGAGAGCAACGACGCGGTCAGCGTCTCGCTCTACATCGCAATCGGTGGCGCAATCTATCCGGCAGCCAACTACATCTTCCACGACCCGGGCTACGCTGCGAGCATCGACGTCATCCAACTGGGTGGCTTGCTCCTCTCCGGTGAGTTGGTCAGCCTACAGTTCGTGATTGTAGGACTGGTCGGTGTGCTCGGCCTGATTGGGATAACCATGCGCAAGCGTGGGCACCGCAGGTTGTTGGCGGATCTCGCTCAGAACCGGGTGGCTACAAACGCCGGTGCTGGCCACGCCACAGCGGCACCACTCGCCGCACCGGTCGCCTCTCAACCTGCGGCGAGTCCAGAATCCAGCGGAGTTCCTGACATGTTGGACTTGGATGCCGGAATACCGCCCGGCGGTGGCGGGCCTTCGGGCCCGCTCTGGTGACGCGGACCGAANNGTTCCCGGTGAAAGTTCTGAGTCGATGAAGGTGGAGCCCACTGAGCGATCTTCATGGCTACGGTGGCTGGCACGAGGGGTCGCTCTCCTGCTAGTTGGAGCCGGACTGTACATGAGTAGCCTTGAACCGTTGTACACGGTCGTCATACTGATGATCATCGTGGTCCCATTCGAGAAGCTGTTCCCTCGCCACAAGGGGAAGAAGTTCACACG
>DAVI01000106.1:15293-15583 GCA_002505495.1 Euryarchaeota archaeon UBA59
CCTCACCTCGCGACCGACGTCAGCTATGCTCTCGCCTCCCCACTGCTCAACGCCATAGGACTGGCGGTGGGCATACTGATTGCGATTGTCAGCCTCGCCTGGATTCCTGGCCTTCTCATTCGACCATTGGTCGCCATGATTCCGCCCATCCTAATGCCCTTCGTAGCATTCGCTCTCTTCGACCTCGTCGTCTACTGGGCGCATCGCTGGTATCACGAGGTGCCGTTCCTCTGGAGGTTCCATGCTATCCACCACTCGACCGAGGACCTCGACTGGGCCAGCGGATTCCG
>DAVI01000106.1:15866-16788 GCA_002505495.1 Euryarchaeota archaeon UBA59
TTCGGAACCTACTACATGCCCAAGGACAAGCGTCCACAGGTGTATGGTGTCGACGAGTACATTCCAGAAGGCATGACTGCTCAGTTGCTCCATCCGATGCGCGGAATGGGCAACCCCCTCTGGGTCCTCCGTCACCCGTTCAAGGCAATCGCAGCGGGCTTCCGCTTCACCAAGGGACTGGTCGGAGAGATGTGGAAGTCGGCCACACGTCCGAGGGGACACACGCCATTCAGAACCGCCGCCTCCGTCCCACCAGCCGGAGTACCCGCAGGCGTTTTCCACCAGCCCCCGGAGCAGATGTGATGCGGGGCGAAGGCTATGACGGACGACCGTGGATGGTGCGCTGAGGGAGACGGTGATAGTGGCGCGCAAGGTCGATGCAGTAAGCGAGTTGCGGCGCGGTGCGCTCGAACTTGCCCTGCTCGCATACCTCAACCGGAAGACAGACTTCGGCGGCGCGATGATATCGGGTCTAGCAGAAGCGACGGCCCAGGGATTGGTCATCACCGAAGGGGCTCTCTACCCGGCACTTGGAAGGCTGGAGAAGAAGGGTTTACTGAAACCAGAACTTCGAAAGGAGGTGGAGGGGCGGAAGGCTCGCAAGTATTACGCACTCACCGAACAGGGAGTCGAGAGGCTGCAGGAGTTGAAGGCGGCGTGGATCCCTCTCGCAAACGGGATGGAATTGCTATTCGGAGGCGGAAATGATGAGTGATCTCGAAAGTTACCTGAAGCAGGTACGGAAGGGAATGCGGTTTGTCTCCGGATTCAACAAGACCTCTTTCTGCAACGAGTTGGCGGCGCAGGCGGAGTACACCGGAACGCTGCCATCTGGCGACGGTAAGGCGCTCGGTAGGGCGATGCGGCAAGTGTACGGAATCTCAATTTTCTTCCGAATCCTACTGATTGTGACCGCCTTCCC
>DAVI01000106.1:16852-23461 GCA_002505495.1 Euryarchaeota archaeon UBA59
CTCGCCGCCTACTATGGTGGCCGTTGGTCAGGGCTGTTCACCGGGCTGGCCGCTGCTATACCCAGATTGGTGGCACTGGTCGGCTTCACATTCGCACTTGACTTCATCAACCAGTACTTCGACTCCTACCAAGTATCAGAGGGAGTGCTTGGCGCGGTGGTTCTGACTTCAATCATGTTGCCAATCATCGGCTTCCTCGCAGGTGGAAGGATTCGCCGGCCAGATTGAGTGTGAGGCCTTGCCAGATTCACATCGGACCTAGCAAGCCATACCCCCCAACAGGTGGGCGCACCGCCGCCCAAAGTGACGAGGCCCATTTCGTCAGCAGTGGGCGGCGGAGGCCCGGTTTGAGTGAGGACCGTGTGTGATTATCACGATCCAGGTCGAGCTGAGGCACCTTTGGAGAACAGTGACATCGCGGCACTCCAGCCTAACCATGATGAGCAATCAATGTAGAGATAATAAAGAATGAGCCGGATGGAGTCGCTTTACCCATTCAAAACTACGATATTCGTCGAATTCGTTATTGAAAATCATCCAATGTGAAAACCGTCACGCGATCGTTCTTGAAGAGTGAATCGAGTGATTCGGCTAGCCAGCCATACTTCTGCTTGGTGTAGTCCGAAGTGCCGTAAACCTCCATCATATGTGTCGCCGCCTTCACATATTTTCTAACTGAACCCTCCGAGACCGCCATGATGAGATTGCCTCCACACTGCATTGGTCCGCGGGAAGTGGTGATTGCTGATCTCTCAGCGACTTTCGGCTGCTTGATGCACTTCCCAGCGAGTGGCGCTCTCCGATATTTCTCACCACACCTGCCACACCGTACCTTTCCACGGGTGAAGGCCATCAGATTACCACGTAGGTCTGGGAAGAAGTGCGACTCGACGACCGACGAAGCGACCTTTCGTACATCGACCGCACGGAGGATCTGTGCCAACTCTATTTGCGCGTCCATCTTGTCCATCATGGTCTCGAGGATCTTGTAGGACGAGTTTTCGGGGCCTGCGTCAAGCGAAGAGAGTCCAAGGGTGAAGCCGTAGCCCCTAACCGCTCCGATGGTGCCGATTCTGCGCTCGACGAAGTCCATGCTGTCAGCGAGTTCCTTCGGATGCGGTTGCTCAAGGGTCGCCTCATAGAAGCCGCGCTCATAGAACCACGAGGTGTCTACATTCAGTGCCTCCTTGTCCAGTTCCGTCGGGTTAAGCCGCGTCGATAGGACTAGTGGGGCGTCCATGCGACCGCCGCGGTTCGCAGGGAGGAGCTCCTTCGAAAAATTCAGCAGACCGTCGAGCAGCATCATGATGCAATCTTCGTCTCCGTCACAGTTTCTACGCTTCGCGGCATGGAAGAGAGTGTGGGCGTACCCCCCGGAAGCTCCGGTGAAGCCGATGATGCGACAGAGGACCCCTGCAGATGTGTGCGGGGCGAGCGCGATGGCCAGTTTTCCAACCAAGTCGTCGCCATTTCTGACTAGATAGAACGGCTCCATTCCATAGAACCGGTCAAGCAGGTCATCAACGAACTCACAGGTCTTCACCAGATGCTCGATTCCCTTCGTGCTAGGGATGAAATCCTGTGGATAAAGTTCCAATATCTGTTCATCTGAGGTTAGTGGGATTCCATCGATGTCATGTGAATAGCCGAGTTGGGAGAGGCGCTCCCAAGGGGTACCGATCTCACATGGGCGGAAGTGCGTGACTGGAATGTCGGACATGTCGAAACGGACGGTTCCGTCTCTGAAAACCGGCAGACCATGCTTGGCCCGAAGAATGCCCTTATCCAGAGGTTCAGGGGTCTTTGCACGCGAGCTCAACCCTTTCACACACTTCACCTTGGGTATCCGGTCGAGGTCCAATTCCTCCAACTTCACCTCCAAGATTTGGCGGAGGGGTATCGTTTGGAACTCTCCGCCTCGGCTTCGTCTTGAATGCCCATTGTTGGATTTGATTGCGCGGGTGCGGCCGTTGCAGGCGACCGGTTCTGTAGGAACCAGCCGGTGGTGGCAGCGGACAAATGGGGATGGGCGGCCGCACTTCTGACACTCTCGGGCACCGACAGCGACGCGCAGGTTTCCTCGTGATGATGCTTCTGTGAGAAGTCGCTGAGGTCCACCCTCAGTGGAGACTGGGAAGAGGGAGTTGACCGCGGTCTTCATCACCCGATGAGCGGCCTTCTCGGGGCGAGCCATGCGAGCCCCGATTCGGACCGGTGCAAAGTGCTCCCAGCGCAAGTCGCTGGTGCGGCGGACAACGAATAGCGAACCGTCGACTTCGTGCTCGTCGAGCAGCCTCTCAGCCTCCTCAAGCACAGTGGAATCGGATGAGCCCTCATCGGGGACTTCGGAGGCAGCGGCCTCCCCGGCGCGCTCGGTTTCTGCAATCCCCTCGCCACGCTGTCTGGCGGCGGTCTTCGCCTCTGTGCTGACCCTCTCACGCCTCGACTCCAGACCGTCGAGGCGGATTCGCTCTGCTGAAAGGACCTCAAGGGCGTTCGAGAGTCGCTCTACGCGGTCTCCCATCTGGCTCGATATATCTGACTTTGAGATGATTTTTTCATCCTTGATTCGCAGACCCAGCCCATCCACCACCCCCTCCCAGCCACGGGTCAGGACAAGGTCGTCACCATCGTGGTGGTGTTCAAGACCGAGCAACATGCAGGATGACTTGATCACTCCATGCCATTGGTGAGAATTACCCGAACGCCAGATACCGGTGAGCGGCTCTGGTAGTGTGAGGGGCTGGCCAGGTGATTCCTCGGGTGGCTTGTCGCCCGCCACCGGATGAGACCATCCGTCTACCGCGCCGCTGAGTCGGAGCCAGTGAGAAGAGGTGCAGTCATCGTTCCAGCCTCTGGTTGGAGATTGACCGTCGGGATTCGAATCTGCCACCTCGATGGTCGCAGAGGAGAATGTCTCCGAGAGAACAGGTAGCCACTGAAGCGGTAGGTCGAGCCAAAAGGGATTCCATGGTGGCGGAACTGCGCAGTTGAAGGCTGTACATACCCTGACAACTGCTGGCCAGTCCAAATCCAAAGTGACGAGGAACCGGACCCACGCTCGATGATAATGGAACTGCTCCATCCCACCTTCACGAGGAGACCCCGGTGCTCCGGGTGGCAAGTCCTCTCTCACGCAGCCGAGTGCCTCGGCGAAACTCTCGACGCTCGACTCATCGCTCAGAGTCGCACAGATGTCTGCCGCCCACCAATCTCGATTGTAAGCAGACGGAACCAGATTCTTGTTGTTCTCCAAGAACTCGCCGTAGCCTATCATCAACTCTCCGTTGTCCCAAATCGTTCCCACTGATTCCGACACCTTCCGAAACTGCGTGACAGAGTCAATCCGACCGAAGCGCCCGTCTCGGAGGAGTACGCACGGCCCCTGCAATTCATCAGACGGAGTCACCGCGCACGCCTTGCCCGGCCGCTCAATCTTCATCTGGGTTCCAACCGCGATGAACTTCCCGAGCGCCTCCATGGAAACTGGAGAAAGAGCCCCGGCGGCAAGCCCAGTCGCCCGAGTTCGACCATATCGGAGCCTGAATCCGCCTGCCCTGGACGGCTGACCAAAGACTGGACGACCAGCGATGATATCCTCCATGAAGCGGGTATTTGGCTCAATTCTGCGGCGCTTCCTCTCCGCCCCATTTTCACCATCAGACTTACCCTTGTCAGCGAAGTGGCCGATGAACTCCCAGCCCTCGACTTTCAACCGCTCGGTGTGCTTCTGCACCTTCGGTGCCTTGAGGCAGAGGCCTTCACCGATGACCAACATGACACCACCGCGAACGCGGGTTCCGTCAACATTCTCCAAAATCCCGTAGCCGGCACACTCCTCCTTCTCAGTGGACTCGCCATTTACCATCACAGGGCAAGCTCGGACGATCATGTCGAGCTCTTCGGGCGTCGGTCGATACTGCAGGTTCTTCCGGTAGAGCCCGAACTCCTCCTTCACCCTCTCGACTTCCTCAAAGCGGGCGACATAGGGACCAACTCCCAACTCACGGCGTACTAGGTCAGTTATCAGCACGGCAAGGGCCTGAGCGGTCCCCCCGGCAGCGCGGATGGGGCCACAGAAGTCCACCGAGACAAATTGCGAGCCGTCCGCATTGTTGAGCAGCCTGACATTGCTTATGCCTTCGAGTGGAGCGACGAGAACCGCCTCTGTGAGAATCGCCAATCCGACTCTGAGTCCGATGTCAATCGCCTTTACGAGGTCGCCTGTTCGTACATGCATCCGCTGTGCGATCCGCTTGCTCATCTCGATGGAAGCGGCCTCTCTGTCCTCGTTCTCCAACAGCTCTCTGAGTTCATCCTCGAACTCGAGCCCGTCGAGATACTCTTCGAGCAGTTTCTCGGTTCTGCCGGCGAGGTCGGCAGCGCGTGGAATCTCCACTCTGTCGACGAGGTCCTTCCCCTGGGCGCGTGCCGCCTCGGCGATTTGATAGGCGACTTCACAGCCTTCATCGAGACTCTTCTGATACGCCTCCATCTCCTCAGTAAGACGCTCCTCGTCCCATGGATGCAACATCTGAAACCACTCGTTCGCTCGCGAACATCCCACCTCGGACAACCAACGCTCAAAGTCATTCGCTCTCACTAGAGAGCGTACTCACACTCCGGCAGCCGTCTCACGCAACCTTGATGCGCCCGCGCCGAAGAGGTGGAAAATGGAGAGAGAGAGATGTCGGAACACACGGCCGTAGCAGAGGCGCGACAGCGATTGGTCGAGAAAATCCGAGATTTGGCCTGGCTCCGTTCCGACCACGAGGAGTTCACGCTCGCCAGTGGCCGAACAAGCCGGCACTTCTTCGACATGAAACCGGTGATGATGGACCCCGAGTGCGCCCATCTGCTCGGCGTTCTCATCCACGCCGAACTTCAGCAGATTGGTGACATCGATGCGGTCGGAGGTTTGGAACTAGGTGCAGTCCCACTGACTGGAATAGTGATCGCCAAGGCTGTCACGGGGAGTGACCTGCGCGGTTTCCTCATCCGAAAGGAACCCAAGGGCCGTGGTGGCAGGAAGACCGGGAATCCACCGGGAATTGAGGGTTCAACCTTGAACTCGGGCGACCGGTGTGTCATTTTGGAGGATGTCACGACCACGGGCGGCTCGGCACTGATGGCGGTCGAGAGGCTGCAGGATTGCGGCTGCGAAGTGGTCGCTTGCATCACAATCCTCGACCGGGAGGAGGGTGGCGCAGAAGCATTCGCTGCGGCGGGAATTCCACTGCATCCACTCAGCACACTTTCAGATGTCGAAGGCTGAGCAGACGAGCTTCAACGGCTCTCACATCCGAGGGCGGGACGGACTGGGAACCGCATCAGCGAGGGCTTTTCATTCCGAAAGGGGATAATACTCCGACCCACACCCGGAAAGTTGGGGGATGCTGGCCGATGAGTGAAGGAATCCCTGCTCAAGTCATTCGACGTTGGTTCAAGGAAGGCTGGAATGAAGGCAACTTCGATTTGATTGAAGAGTTGTTCTCGACAAAATTCCATGCTGAGGGCGGCCCTCATGGAAAACTCGACAGGCTCGCATATCGGCAGTATGCAGAGGCAGTGCTCTCGGCAGCCCCAGACATTCGCTGCGAAGTTATCGAACTCTTTGAAGCGGGTGAATATGTCGTCTCCCGCGTACGTTCAACCGGCACCCATTCGGGTAATGTGAACGGGATTGATGCAACCGGTCAAGAAGTTGTGACAGAGGTTGTCGATGTCTGGAGAGTGGTCGACGGTGCGATTCTAGAACGACGGAACACAGAGTTTGACACTGTGGGACTTTCAAATCAACTTAACAGAAAAATTCGATTCAACCCCGACAACTGACAACATTCAGTATCAGTTGGTTGAGAGTGATTGAGTAATGAGCGGCTAGCTCCCGATGGAGGCAATTTCTGTTGTCAACTCATCCTCAGAAAGCCCGACCGCCAATATCAAGGTGGGTGGAGACTCGCCGGGAGCCATGACAACTGTACAGATGCGAACGAGCATGGGTGACATCACGATTGAACTGTTCACCGACGAGATGCCGATCACCGCCGGGAACTTCCTCGAACTTGCGGAGAAGGGATACTACGACGGACTCCACTTCCACCGCGTCATCAAGGGATTCATGCTCCAAGGGGGTTGCCCCAACTCCTCAGACCCGAACTCTCCGGCCTGCGGAACTGGTGGGCCAGGTTACAAAGTCGAAGACGAACACCCCTCAGGGGTCAGGTACTCCAATGAGGTGGGAACTCTCTCGATGGCGAACACCGGACAGCCGAACAGTGGCGGCTCACAATTCTTCCTCAACACGAACCATAACGCGTTCCTCGATTGGTGGGATGGAAGCACGCCATCCAAGCATCCAGTGTTTGGCCGAGTCGTCGAAGGGATGGATGTGGTGCGAGCGATTGAAGGGAGTCCGACAGACACTCAGGACAAGCCAAACCAGCCTGTGCAGATCATCTCCGTGAAGCGAATTCCCTGATTGGGACTTTCTCAGTAAAGCGGATTTCAGTAGTTGATTTTGCGCTTTATCGGGTCAATCAGCGAGCCGAAGGGCTGACAGGTTATTAAGAACTAAACCGTTGACCTAAGCGTCAATTTATTAAGTAA
>DAVI01000106.1:23581-27285 GCA_002505495.1 Euryarchaeota archaeon UBA59
AAGTTGGCGAAGCGGCTAGACCGACAGGTCGGGCGAGGCCGGGAACAGGGCAGGTCGGCAACGATTGCGAGGCTTGTGGAACTTGGAATGAAGGCTGAAGCGAGCGCCCCGGACTTGGATGTGGAGGTTGAACCAAGGGTGGCGTCCGCGGCAGCGGACGAAGTCCGACTCGAGCGGGACACGATGGGGGAATTGGAGGTCCCAGCGGACCGATATTTCGGCGCTCAGACCGCTCGCTCACTGATGAACTTCGACATCGGTCTCGATGTGATGCCACGGGCCCTGATTCGCGGATTCGGAATCTTGAAGCAGTCGGCGGCGAGGACCAATGTGGATCTCGGAGAGTTAGAACCTGAGGTGGGTGAGTTGATTGTCGCCGCCTGCGAGGAGTTGATTGTAGGTGAACTCGACAGCCACTTCCCACTGAGAATCTGGCAGACAGGTTCAGGCACCCAGACAAACATGAACACGAATGAGGTGATTGCGAACCGGGCCATCGAGATGGCCGGAGGGGAGTTGGGCAGCAAGTCGCCGGTTCATCCCAACGACCATGTCAACCGTGCCCAGTCAAGTAACGACACCTTTCCCACGGCGATGCACATAGCCTCAGCCGAAGAGGTTCATCATCGACTGCTGCCCGCCGTCAAACATCTCAGGTCGGCACTCGCTGACAAGACGGAGGAGTTCGCGTCGATAGTCAAGATCGGTCGAACCCACCTGATGGATGCCGTCCCACTCACCCTCGGCCAGGAGTTCAGCGGCTATGTCGCCATGCTCGACGCCGATGTTCGCAGAATCGAAGCGGCATTGGAGGACTTGCTGGAGTTGGCGCTCGGTGGAACCGCTGTGGGCACCGGTTTGAACACCCATGCCGAGTTTGCCGAGCAGGTTGCGGGAAGAATTGCCGAGCGTAGCGGATTGGGTTTCATCTCAGCCGACAACAAGTTCGCTCAACTCGCCGCCCACGACGCGGTGGTCGCCGCCTCGGGTGCACTCAATGTTCTCGCCGTCTCACTGATGAAGATTGCAAATGACATTCGGTGGCTAGGCTCCGGACCTCGCTGCGGACTTGGTGAGCTCTCTCTACCGGCCAATGAGCCAGGCTCGAGCATCATGCCCGGAAAGGTCAATCCAACCCAAGCAGAAGCTTTGACGATGGTCTGCTGCCAAGTGATGGGGAACCATGTTGCGATAACAATCGGCGGGAGTCAGGGGAACTTCGAGTTGAACGTCTTCAAGCCGATGATGATTCACAACCTACTGCACAGCATCAGACTGCTCTCCGATTCCTGTCGCTCGTTCGCCGACCGTTGCGTTGTGGGATTGGAGGCGAATGAGGAGATTATCAGGAGCCATCTTGAGAATTCGCTGATGCTAGTGACTGCACTCAACCCGCACATCGGATATGACAAGGCGGCGAAGATCGCCAAGAACGCGCACCAGAAGGGCATCACCCTTCGTCAGAGTGCGACAGAGCTCGGAATGCTCGACGACGAACAGTTCGACGAATGGGTCAGACCAGACGAGATGACTGGGCCCAAGCAGTAGTTGGATTGTCGGCGGGAAGCGAGGGGTTGTGAAAACCGACGCTCGACCTACACAGTCGGCGTAACCATTACAACCGGAACGAACGGGACCGACTCAACTCGTTGGAAAATAGCGGGGGATTGGGAGAGCTGTGGGGTGGGGTTCGTCCGGGGAGGATGTCTCCCCACCCCACAGCCTCCGCTGTTTGCAGGTTCCGGTTTGCTTCCGTGAGGTTGCATCCCTTTCCCTACCGAACAGTTCCGTTGGTCGGTTGCCCTTCCAACTTCCCCATCCGTCGGTTTCACGACTCCACCGAGGTGGTGCCGATTCCCCGTTCGCAGGTGGATTTCCCAAGTCTCCTTTCGGAGCTTGTTGGTCCGCTCCCTCGGTTCGGTAGCCGAGATTTGGACTGACTTCCTTCCGTCTTCCCGGTCTTCTTCGGTCGCCTTTCGACTTCCTCCGCTTTCCGTTCCGACTTCCGGTCATCGATTGTCCACTCGATTCCCTTGCCATGGCAGTGTTTGGTTCCGCACCCCGAAGGGCACTTTCCCTCCCAAGACCTGCTTGCTTGGGTCAGGTTTCCCGAAGGTTGCCTTCCCCCTGCACTCAGGTGGGTTCACGCCGAAGCGATTCCCCTTTCCTGCGTGACCTTTGGACTCTCGACCGAAGCCGAGTCCCCTCCGGTCTCACTTCAGAGATCTCTCTCCGTCGTGGCCGACTTCTACCCCTATGAGGCCCTCGCCGGCAGGCGGGCATGGGAGGTCGCCGAAGCGGCCCCCCACCACTCCACAGGAGCAGCAAAGTTCGTAGGGACGGGGGAGTCCAATAAATGTTTCGGTGATATCACCACTTTTCCAACGGAAATTAACTCATTTGACCTATTATTCCGGTGGAGAATTGTTGTTAGATTCAGCCTCTTAACGCGCGCAGGCGCTCCTGCAGCGCACTTCGCCGAGAGAGTTCATCTGACAAATTATCAGAATCTTCATCTGTCTCTTCAGAAGCGGTTATTCTTCGATTAAAGAGCGCCTCATTCAACAAAATCACTCGGCCGTCATCCAGTCCGATTGCCACCCTGTCAGCGCGGCTCGTCAGCGAGCGGATTCGGGGCAGACCCTCGAAGCTCATGTGGATGGACCCGTCACCACAGGAGAGGCAGTGGAGCGAGGCCCTCATGCCATCCCAGGAAGCGACCCATGCGCTGCTCTCGCCGGCCACTTCGAAGCCGAGCGCACATTCATCCACGGCGGCACCGACATTCTGGGACCAGAGAGATTTCCGGGCTCTGCCCTTCGCAGCCACAGCACGCACAACGCCATCATCCCCCCCGGCAAGGGCGATTACTCCGTCGCAGGCGAGTGAGAGGACACTCTCTTCTGCCCCTTTGTCCAAAGTCTTGAGCCCACTTCCCGATTTTCCGAGCCTTGACACGGCACCGGAGGCGTGTCCGAAAATTGTGGTTCCATCGATGGTGGCGCCGCATAGAATCGGGTCGTCTGGTGAAAGTTGGAGGTGTTCACATTCGTCGTCTGTCTGCTGCATCAAGCCACAGCGAGGCCGTCCGAGGCCCATCGTAGCAAGACCCTTGCCATCCAGCAGCAGATGCCAAGGCCGTTCATCGAAGGGATCCTCGCGCAGAACTTCACCATCGCCATCGAATCTCCAACAGGTTGACTCGATGAAGTCGTTGAACTCCAACTCGTACACCGAGGAGGTTGCGAGTATGCGAGTTCCATCATCCGTGCAGGCGACTAGGTCGGAGGAACCACCCAACGTATGGCGCCAGCGGAGTTCACCATTCGCCGCATCAAAACTGACCACCTCGGCTCCGGCAGTAGCACAGATGAATGGAGGCTCTGCATCACTGGCACCAGCCATCCTCTCAACCCGGTCTTCGGCCTCAGAATCCCAGATGCGCTCACCCTCCGAATCCCACGCTCGCAGGTTCCCATCCCAGTCGCCAGCGTACAAGCGCGTGCGCCCAAGGAGAACTGAAGATGCGGCTGCCGGCATCTGCCGAACGAACCATGCATAGTCTTCGAGAGAGGCCACGGTTACGCATGATGCGTCGGTGGCTATTGCACTTCGCCCGTTCAGACCCCATACAGTCGACCAATCTTGTCGGCTAGATAGGCGACGAACGCATCCGGCTTGGGCTGCTCACCGGTCGCCTCCTC
>DAVI01000106.1:27416-27892 GCA_002505495.1 Euryarchaeota archaeon UBA59
TGCCAATATCCTTCTCAGCGGCTTGGAGCAACTGCGCGGAGTAGAGGTTTCCGAGTGTGTAGGTCGGGAAGTAACCGAAGGCACCGAAGGACCAGTGAATGTCCTGTAGAACTCCCTCAGTACGAGTGGGTGAGCGGACACCGAGGAACTCATCGTACATGTCATCCCAGGCATCGGGAAGGTCGTCGACCTCAAGCTCGCCGTTGATGAGTTTCTTCTCGATTTCGTAGCGGATCATGATGTGAAGATTGTATGTCGCCTCGTCCGCCTCGACACGAATCAGACTCGGCTCGACCTGATTGACTGCCTGCCAGAGCATCTCGGGGGTCACATTTTCGAAGTTTGCCGGAAAGTACTGCTGCCAAAGCGGAAACGACCACTCGCAAAAGGCAAGGGAACGGCCCACCTGATTCTCCCACAACCGACTCTGGCTCTCGTGGACACCCAGACCGTTCGCCTCGCCGACTGGCTGGAAA
>DAVI01000115.1:0-2984 GCA_002505495.1 Euryarchaeota archaeon UBA59
CGCGGGCCAAATCATGCTCATAGAAGGCCGCCGAATAACCCATTCAAGCGACGCGACGACTGAAATCAGAGGGTTCGCCCGCAGTCGGTGCAGTACGCTTCACCAATCTTTTCGTCTCTCTCGACTGAGTGTCTACCGCAATCAGGGCATGGTGGCATCCCGGTGTTTCGTCGCTTCCTGCGAAATCTGAATCTTCGCGGGTCGAGCAGCCGTGGCCAACCTCGCTTCGGCTTGCGAACCTTCGGCATCTGAACCCCGCACCTCGCCCATCCGTCGACCCATAAGAAACTGCCCGCACCCCCATGGCTCACGAGTGCCCCCTCCCTGTAACTCCGGTGGGTTGCCGAACCGAGGCATTGAGAACCCGTTGCCTCTCGGAGTGCCAATGGCAGTCGATGTGGAGATGCTCTGGCTTGAGGTGCTGGACGCTCAGGACGAAGATGACCGCGATGAGATGTGCCGTCTGTCTGACGACATCATCGAAGCGGACCCGACTCACGCAGACGCTTGGTGGATGAGAGCGAAACTCGAACTTCCCAGTGAAGGATTTCCCTCGCTAGTGGAAGTTTCCCGGTGCCTTCGGTCCTGTCGGAAGGTTGTCGAATTTGACCCGGACAACCGGCGGGCGTGGTGGCGGGGCGGACAAATCCTCGTCGAGGAACTTGGTATGCTCGAGGAGGCGTTGGAATGGTGGGAAAGCAAGCGAAAGGTCTCACCTGGTGACCCGGAATCACTCATCGAACAGATCGCCATATTGGCGGATTTGGGGCAGTACAAGGAGGCGGCGAGGCGGCTGGAAGTGTTGAACAATCAGGCGGGTGATCCGATGCTGACCGACCAGATGTTGAGAGCTGCCAGACTGAGCACAATCGTTCGGAAAGCAGCACTTCGCGAGGAGAAAAAGTTGTTCAAACCGTGGGACAGAGACCACGACGGCTGGAAGGACATCGAATTCCAAAAAAACCGCAAACCGGCTAACGACCAGATGACTTTTCTGATGATGGCTGGCCCTCTCGTGATGGCCGAAGTCCTGCTCTGGAACTCCTTCGAATTCTCCGGCTCGCAATTAATTCCGATGATAGGGGGCTTCCTGCTCGTGCTCGTCACCGTACTGGTTGGAGTCAAATGGTCCAAGGCGCTGACCATGAAAATGAACCGGCCCGCATTCAATGTGGTTCGGGCGGTCGATGTCGAGATGTCCAGTGGGCGAAAATGCTTCCCAGATAGTTGGCGCAGTGGGAAGTTGTATCAAGCTCTGCTGAAGTTCAGGACACCTGCCTTCAGGGACCGGCTCGAAATAATAGTCGATACCGACGAGCAGCTGCCAAAGAGTTGGAAGCCGCACATTCCAGAAATGACTGAGGTTGATCTCGGCCACTTCGAAGAGGAGTAGGTTCACCCTTGGCGCGGGCGAAAATCCACCCTCACATGTGAAATTTTGAAACCGGGCCGAACGTTGATAACCCGTCCCGGAACCCGGCCGAAGGCTATGGACAATATTAGCAACCCATCGGGAGGCCTACCCCCAGAGGGAACTCTAGGCTACTGGATAATCGGTGAAGGCGAAAGCGAAGAGCCGATGAACCGAATTAGAGGTGTGTTTTCACGCCGAAATTGGAGAGAACTGCGGGAAAACGGGGTCGGAGATGAGGACCTAGTCATCTTTCAGAGCGGATTCCGTCTCTGGCCCATTCAGCAGGGCTACATGGATGCGTGGACCGGCATCTTTGTGATGCAACAGGCATACCTGAAGAATGTGGGTGATGCCTACGACGTTCCGCGGGAACTTGTACTGAAGTGGCGGCGGGAGAGCCCTGACGCCACCATCTCGACAGACGAAGACGGCGTCATCATCGCCGACTATGTCATCGAAGAAGAGGAGTGAATCGAAGCAGGTCAGATGCGATGACCCCGAACACCGGGTGAGCGTCATACCTGTTCGGATGGCTTCAGGTACCGTGGCTGAAGTCCTCGTGGTAGGACTTCTGCTCAGCGGTCAGGACATCGAGGCCCTTGCCTTCTGCAGACAACTTGAGTGCAGCTAGTTCTGAATCCTGCTGATGACTGATGTCGTAGACCAGATTGTCGTATCCCTCACCCTCCGCGGCCAAGCGGCAGAGCGAGAGGAACTGGTTGGCGAATGACATGTCCATGACCTCGGAGGGGTGACCCTCCGCGGCAGCTAGGTTGACCAGTCGGCCGCGCGCCAGCAGGTAGATTCGGCGACCGTCAGCGAGGGTGAACTCCTCATTGTCGGTGCGTATCGTGCGGACTGAGGTTGCGAGCCCTTCCAGGTCCTCGATGTTGATCTCACAGTCGTAGTGACCGGTGTTGGATATGATCGCGCCATCCTTCATCGACTCGAAGTGGCGAGCGACCAGCACATCGACCATTCCGGTCGCGGTACAGAAGATGTCACCGACCACAGCGGCTTCGTCCATCTTCATCACTCGGAAGCCGTCCATGTGCGCCTTCAGCGCAGCGAGCGGGTCAATTTCAGTGATGATGACATTGGAGCCCATTCCCCGAGCCCGGTTTGCGAGGCCCTTTCCACAGTGACCGTAACCGGCGATTACGAAAGTCTTGCCAGCGAAGAGTACCGAAGTTGAGCGCAATATCCCGTCCAGAGTTGACTGACCCGTGCCGTGAACATTGTCGAAATCCCACTTTGTGATTGCGTCATTGACAGCGATGACCGGGTATTTGAGTTGGCCAGCCTCACCCATCGCGCGCAGCCTGTGCACCCCGGTGGTGGTCTCCTCCGTACCTCCGATGACTCCCTCCAAAGCGTCCGTGCGGGCGTCGTGGACCCGGAAGATGAGGTCTGCTCCATCGTCAAGGGTGAGAGTTGGTTTTGCGTCGATTGTCTTGTCGATGCACCAGTAGAAATCTTCTACCGATTGGCCATGCCAGGCGTAGATTGGGTAGCCTTCGCGGGCTAGCCACGCAGCCACATCGTCTTGTGTCGAGAGCGGATTGCAGCC
>DAVI01000115.1:3093-5953 GCA_002505495.1 Euryarchaeota archaeon UBA59
CGGCTAGAACAGGCATCCTTGAGCGAGCCCAATCGACTCTGAGTTCTCCTTCATCGGCGAGCGAAATGTCAGCGACTTTGTAGCCTGCTGCCTCATCCATGAAGCGGCCGACCGGCCCCGAGTTCATAAGCCCCGCCTCCGCCGGAGGAGGGCCAAAGCGAGGACATCGATTTCGACTTCGATGTCAATGTAGGGCAGCTCGTCATCCGTTTTCTTGGAAGTGCCCCGAATACTGTTGGGCATAGGCCCTCGCAGTCTCCTCTGGGTAACCCTGTGCGATGAGTTGCTGCACATATGCTTCCATCGGATCCATGTCTTCGACGCCGCCGAAGTCGGTGACGACCTCATCCTTGCCGCTGCGCATTCGCAGCACGAGTAGCGTTGCAATCACGATGACGAGCAGAACAATGGCGCCGATACCGGCGTAGAGCATCATGCCCATACCGCCTTCGCCGCCACCTTGTACGCCACCACCGCCGGAGCAACCTGCTGCATTCGGGTCAGCGATGCAGGGGTCAACATCCTCCTCAAGTGGTGGTAGATTGATGTCGATCTGGTGGTAGAGGGTCCAGGTCTGGCCGTTGCCCTCGACGATCTTCAGGTAGATTGTCTTGGTCTGGCTCTCGTTGGTGAAGAGGTCCTCGAGCTTTAGTTGCAGGCTGAATCCATCTCCATCACCAAGTCCGTTCTGAGTGGCGTAGTTGCCGTCTTGGATGTTCCGCAGCTTATCGGTAAGAGAGGCGTTCAAAATCGAAGGGTCGAGTGAGACCTCGATCTGGACATCGTTGTTCTCGCTGCCTGAAAGCACGCTGCCGTTGACATAGACATAGTCACCGTTCTGGGTCGAGCCGGATAGTGGTGAGTCGATGCTCCATGTCGGTGCGTCGTCGCCGTAGTCCTCTGGGACCACCACGAAGTACAACTTGACCTTATCAGAGTCGCGGCCGGCACGGTCATCGACCGTCAACTCGATTCGAATCGGGTTGTCGGCGAAGCCGGAGGGGTCGGCGGTCTGGTTGTAGAAGGTGTAGGTCCAGTCGCAGCCCATGGCGGCGGTGCGCTCGAAAGTGTGGCCGTCGTAGTCGTTTGAGGGGTTGTTCCACGGGTAGTCCTGGTAGACCTTCCAGGTGTACATGGTGATTCCACTCTCACCCTCCGCTGCATCGGGGTCGACTGAACCACAGGCGTCGAACTTGACCTTCACGTCACCGCTAGGGGACAACTTGGCCAGATAGACCGGCCAATCGGTTCCGCTAGAGGTCTTGGTGCCGTGGTCCTCAAGGCTGTCAGGGTAGAGCGGGTGCTCCTCCACTGTGACATTGGCGATTGGGTCCGACTCATCGGCGAGGATGTCGTTGGTCTGCAGGTTGACATGGGTCACACGGGTGTGACCTGCTGCATCGTGCAGGTAGAGGGTCAACTCCCAAGTTGCATCTTGGAAGCAGCCGGTTGCCGACTGTGTGTCAATGAGGCAGAACTGAGCGGTGTGTGAGTCGTCGCCGCGGTGGTCGTAGTCGACGTTCGGCGGGAACGGGTTGCGGTTCCAGTCGGTTGCGCCACGAATCTCCCAGTCTGCGTCGAGGCCGGTGATTGCGGTGTCGAGGTCGAATTCAAGTTGGCTGTTCGACTTCATGTAGACCGTGATGTCGGTGTACTCGCCTGCGCCATTGGCCTGCGTTGGAGCAGCGCCGTTGATGGTCAGGTCCCAGCCGCTGCCTGCAATTCCGAAGTCAGTCGGGTAGGGAGTGATCTCGAAGGCGAGCAGGTTGCTGCGCAGAGGTGCGGTGGTGCTGCCGTATGGCTCGGAGACACTCGGGTTCTCAACATCGATGGTCGTGACGATCAAGCCGCCCTGTCCTATCCCGCAAGTCGCCAGCATGTGCATGGTCGAGTCGTCGCTGTGCTGCAGTAGGCTGTGGAAGGTTCCTTGCTGTGCGTTAATCATGCCACCGCATGGCGTTGGCAACTTGTTTGAGCCTGTGCCCGAGGTTGAGAGTGCTGCGTTTGCAACATAGTTCCCGTTGTTCATGCCGAGCCATGCCGTCTGACTGACATTCTTCAGCAATGGGTGGTACGGGTCCATGATGTTCGTATCGCCGTGCTGGATGGAGTTGCCCGCGGTACTGCGGTCAAGAATCACCATGTTGTAGAGCAGATTGTCGTCGAGCCCCTCAGCGTATGGTCCGAGGTGAATCTCGATGGTGCCGCCGCCGAGCATGAAGTTCTCAAGCGTCGTCTGGGTCGCAGATTCACCGAGGCGGCCGTAGTAGTTTCCAGCCTGAACATTGGCGTTGGTCTGCCAAGGCAGGAGGATCTTGTCGTAGTGGGCGAGCCAGCCAGAGTCGAGGTAGGTGTCCCAGTCACCCTGACGGAACTGTGTGTAGGTGAGGCCCATGGCCTGCATGTCCTCCTTCACACTCTGCAACCGGTTCTGGTCGGTTGGGTTAGAGAGGATAGCCACATCCACACTGTCGGCGAAGGTGATGGTGAAGTTGCGCATGTTGCCCGAGGCTGTGCCGTCGACCAATTCTGCGTAGAACTGGATGTTGTAGGTCTCACCATCGGCCCAGCCATTGTAGGGCTGGAAGGTCGCATCAGTGTTCTGGTGCGGCTCCAAGCTGATTGGGCTGTTGACCGAGGTCACCGAGGAGACCGTCGTGCCTTGTGAGTTGACGATATCCATGTAGATGTTGTAATCACCTTCCAATACGCCGTTGCTCAGTGGAACCTCGAACTGGTGGGTCATCGCCTGGTCGATTGGATACACGCAGTCGAAAGTCGCATCCTCGACACAATCCAAGACGTTCGGTCGGTAGAGGGTCACATCGACTGATGCAACCTCAAAGATGACACGGGACAG
>DAVI01000115.1:6159-7802 GCA_002505495.1 Euryarchaeota archaeon UBA59
ACAGTAATGTTGTCCATGGCAAATCCGGCGAAGCCGGAGGCACCATTGATTCCGTCGTTATTCGATAGGAAGCGGAAGGTCAAGTCGACCTCGGCGCCCTCCATTGAAGTGCACTCTGTCCGCCATTCGCTCGAAGCGCCGGTCCGGTTCTGAAGCACTATGTGGGTCAGGTCGAGGGTCACCGACTTGACGATGCCTCCTGTGTCAAACCAAACGACATAGTCTCCTTCATCGGCATGGTCGCCCATGAATTCAACCTCATCCCATACATCATCGCCATCGATATCCTCGCAACTCTGGTTGGGACCACCGAGAATTCCGTTCTCGTTGTAGTCGTTCCACGAACCGTAGACAATCCCCTGATAGGTCTGGCTACCCTTGCGCCAACTGATCTCAAGACCAGCGTACTCGTTGACGCCGACGATGTTGCCATCGGAGTCTGTCAGGTAGTCAGATTCAGCGAAGTAGTCGAAGGTTACGTAGGCGAAGTCGCCACCCATGTTCCGCAGGTCAATCGATTGGAGAGTCATCGACTCGTTCCAACCGTCGCCATAGCCGGTGTCTGGGTGTCCGAACCAGTAGGCGTGGCCACCGAAGAGTGGTCGGTTGCCCGGCACGATGGCATTCTGAATCCCTGGGTCCGTATCGTCGTATATGTCGCCCTGGCCATTCGTGTCGTCGCCATACATCAGGGCGCAGCCACTCGGCTCAAAGTCCTCGCCATCCTTGCAAGCATTGGAGAACAGAGAGGTTGGCTGAGCGGTGTAGACTGTGGCTTCGACATCGAAGTCCATCACTGTGTTACCAGCGTTTTCGACGATGACCTCTATTGCCATGTCACCTGCAGCGTAGAGTTGACCAGGTTCGAAGGAGGTGATCTCCTTCACGGCAGGGTCGTAGAGATTCAGTACACTCATCTTCCAGCGGATGTCGTCGTTGCTGTCGTCTTCGTTGACAAAGCCACTGGGATTGGTCACCAGACCCTCCAGCATGTACTCGGTGTCATTCACGAAGTAGGCGTTCAGAGTCACTATCTCCTCGTCACCCGGACCAAAGTTGCTCAGGGTGATGGTCTGTTGAACGGGCTGGATGTTGCCGTACTGTGTCACCGTCTTGGTGATGGTAAGGTTGTCGAACGCCATGCCGTCAAACTGTGTGTTGCGGGACTCGTTGTCGAGCCCGACGCTGCCCAGGTAGCCAGTGCGGAACCTGAAGCGGATGTCCACAACATCGCCCGCCCATGGAGTAAGGTCGAGTGAGTTGTCGCCGGTGAAGTTCATCCAACTCTGGTTTGTTCCTGTGATGTGGTAGATTCGGCTCGTGTACTCGACCGAACCACCGTTGCTGAAGTACTCGTTGATGCGAATGGCATCATAGCCACCGCGGTAGATGATGGGCACCCATCCCCTGTCCTCGGTGAAGATGTCGATGTTGCACGAGTCGTCATAGATGACCATGCCAACAATCTGACCTTGGCCGTTCACATAGTGGACCGCGGAGTAGCCAGACGTGCAGAAGAGGTCAAGTTCCAACTCTGCTGCATCGGCACCAGTCAAGTCGACGTTGCTGAGGATGATGGCCTCGTCCTGATTGGAGAGGTATCCACTCTCAAGCGCACCGCCGTTCGAGCCGTTCGGATGCAT
>DAVI01000064.1:0-194 GCA_002505495.1 Euryarchaeota archaeon UBA59
GAGCCGGAGGCGAGAAATCTCTCTCAGGTTGACAGCACGGAATTCCTGCGTGGCACGCTGGGAATCTGAGGGTTCGGTCACTCTTCCTCGGTGACCTCGACGGAAGCCTCGACCTCTGCCGCTGCCTCCTCCGCTGCTGCTGTCTCTTCAGCCTCTTCGGAGCGAGCGTCCATCGCTTCCTGCAACTTCTCGTT
>DAVI01000064.1:384-9548 GCA_002505495.1 Euryarchaeota archaeon UBA59
CGGTCCTTCTCACGGGTGAACTTCTCCTCCATCTTCTCGAGTTCGGGCTCAAGATGGTCTACCTGCTTGCTGCGCTTGGCGCTGGTGAGTTCAAGGTCACGAATGCGATGGTCCTTTTCGCCGAGCAATTGCTCGATGCCCTCTCGCTCGATCTCCTTGTCGATGACCTCCTTTTCGAGGACATCAATCTCTGCCTTGAGTTGGACGATTTCCTTCTCAGCCTGCTCAAAGGCGCTGTACAACTTGGTTACTCGCTCGGTCTGGGCGGTTAGTTCCTCACTCAGTTGGCGGATGCGGAGTTCATCCGTGATTGTGCCTTCGTCGTCTCCTGACATTCAGACCACTACCGGCTCCCACTCGCTTGCCATTGATATAGACGCCGCCCCGAAGGGGCGCCCTCATATGCTGACTTAACGGTCTGCCATCGCCGCGAGAGCGGCGGAAACGCATTGTGTGACCGACTTTACTGTTGGAACATGCAACTTCTCATCCGGTCCGTGCATATTGTTGCCGGGACCACCACAGCCGGTTACGAGGAAGTGTGCATCGGGATAAGATTCCTGCATCATAGCGAGGAATGGAATCGTTCCACCTTCGTAAAATGGCATTGCGTCGTTGCCGAAGGTTCTGTTGGATGCGTCGTTGAGAGCTTCTGCGAACGCGCTCGGCATCGCCGGCGCGGAGAATCCATTGGCTGGCGTGTCGAGTTCGAACTCCACATGGGCGCCGAACGGGGGATTATCCTCTAACAGCGCTTTCAATCGCACCGAGGCTTGGACAGATTCGACACCAGGTGGAATTCTGACGCTCAACTTGAGGTCGGTGTTAGTCCGCAGGACATTTCCTGCCGCGGACACCGGAGGCATTCCGTCCGCACCGGTCACTGAGAGAGTCGGCATCCAATTTTGGGCGAGAAGCGCGTCCGTCATATCCTCATGTTGCGCCTTGACCCCATCAAGAAGCGGGAAGTCACTGACGATGGCGTCACCCAACACTGCCACGATTTCACCCGCATCCGAGCGCAACTGGTCAGAAATTTCGATATGCAGCCATTCAGGCAGCAACTCACCGGTCTCGGCCTCTTCGAGCCGAGAGAGTAGGAGACGGGCAATCCGGAAGGAGGAGGGGATGACTCCACTCCCGAGCCCGGAGTGAACACCCTCTGAGGTGACCGCGACCTTGAGCGTCCCACCCACCAAACCTCGGAGGCTTTCGGTGATCCAGAACCGTTCGTAATCTCCCATTCCAGAGTCGAGAACGATGACCAGGTCGGGGTTTCCGAGTTCCTCCTTCAACTCTTCAAGGTAGAACGGCAGGTCTGGCGAGCCACTCTCTTCGCAAGTTTCGATGAGAAATCGGCAGGTCGGATGTGCGATTCCCTGCTGCTTCAACGCCATAACCGAGAGCATCGCCGAGTAGCCTCCGTAGCCGTCGTCAATCGCCCCTCGACCATAGAGCCATTCGCCCTCCCGAACCGGTGTCCATGGCCCTTTGCCCTCTGACCAACCGGTGAATTCCGGCTGTTTGTCGAGGTGAGAGTAGAAAATGACCTCGCCCGGACCGGTTCCAGGAACCTCACAGAGAAGTAGCGGAGTCCGTCCTGCCAATCGGTGGACATTCGCCTTCAATCCCTCCATTTCTATGGTCTCAAGCCAGCCGATGAAGAGGTCAATCGTGGCGTCGAGGTGACCGTTTGCCGCCCAGTCGTCGTCAAAAGCAGGGGAGAGTGCGGGAATTCGGATGAAATCACTCAGGCTGGGTAGTGCCGAATCCTCCCACATCCCGTCGACAAATTCCGAGAGTTGGTCCCAGTCAATCGATTCCACGCCGCTCATGTGACCCGCCACGCTGTTTTGATGATTGAACCACCGGTCACGCTTGCTCACTCTTGAGTGGGTCGCTGGCACCCTCTGCATCGACCGTGAAGGTACTGACTACGCCGAGGGCCATCCCCTCGGGGGCGCAGAGCCTGACCTCACCGCGGAAGTAGGGGCAGGACTTGCAGACATCGAGCGATTCGAGTGGCAGTCGGGGGAAATTAGACTCGTCGCGCCGCTCGGAAGCCTCGACTCTGGCGAGTTTGTTGAGAAGCGCCTCGAAGTCTGCTTCGATATCTTCAAGTTCGCCGTCAGTCCAACTAATCAGTCGACCCGTAGCGGCGCTGAGAATCGCCGGAGGGAGGACTTCCCGAGCAGGAAGTCCGTCGTGCGCGCGCATCGCCTCCTGTCTGACAAGGCAGCGATGGTAGAGGAAGAGTTGCATTCTGTATTGGTCGAGCAGTCGGCTTTCGGCGGCTGTGCGAGAGGTCTCACTGTCAGGCTCTCCAGCCACTTCGAATATCGTGTCCTCCAACTCCTCGGGGGGATTGAGGATCTTCAGACAGCCGTTGCTCTTCAGGTCGACTGCGCGGATGGTCGAGGTACCGTCTTCGCCTCGCTGACAGAGGACCAGATCGGCAACTCCGTCAAATTCAATGATGACCTTCTCGATATTCTGGATTGTGTGAGGCCCGTGAGGAGTCCATCTCTGGTCGGCCACACCATCTATCTCAGATTCCATCTGTATCAGGAAGGGCCATTCTGTCCTGAGCCCCTCAACTGTCAGGCCGTCGCACTCCTTGCCCAAAACCATCCGTCCGAACCTACCGTCTAGAAGCCGTTCTGCCATTCGAGTCAGCATCTGCTTGGTGAGTTTCTCATCGACTTCAACTGGTAGGAGTTCATTGCAGACTTGGTCGAGCAGTCCTGCATCCAACATCAAATTGCTCGTCCCCACGCACCACTGCTCCGGGAGTGGCGCTGAGGGCCCCGATTCACCTGCTCCAGGATTGGGTAGTCCAAGTTCGACCAATCGGTGGAAGAGCGAACCGAGTTCGTTGGCTGCGGGTGGACGGCCCGAGTCCACCTCGCTCGTTTTCTCTGCTGCCGAAGACATCGCGAGCAACGGGAGAGATATCGGCTCCCCACTAAGGCCGATGTAGCGGGAGAGATAGTGCCGGCGAATGCAGGCTGATGCTGAGTCGAGCAGGTGGGGTGCGAGGCGCATCCGGCCGACCCTGTTTGGCGGAGTCTGCTGGGCAGCGATTCCGGTTGCCTCCAACCTAGCACTATCCTGCAGCCGCTTGAAATTGACCAGCGGAGAGCGAATCTGTCTTTCTGGGAGAAGGGTGTTCGGATGGTGGTGAATGGGCAATGAAGCCAGCCGGCCAGGAGCGAGGTTGGCGTCATCGAGCAACTCGGAGGGAGAGAGTGTGAGCTCTCCCTTGACTCGGAAGGGAAGGGGGACTGCGAGGTTTGCATCGTCTTCAAGCAACCAAGGTGCCGTCAGCAGGCCATCTCTGCGCGCCGCCTGACGCATCGCCTCCAACCACATCCAACCAAACCGAGGCACCGGCCTCTGCCGCCATCGAACATCGATGCTGTCGCCTTCCGACGAAAGAGCCGAACCTTCGGGTGCACCTGCGAGAATCAGCAGGTCCTTGGCCCGCGTGCAGGCTACATACAGTAGCCGACGAGCCTCGGCCTGAACCTGTGAGGTCAGCACCTCCTTTGCTAGCCGCCAACTGCCTGAATCGATATCCTCCCTGCTCTTCCATGGATGTATCCGAGCGCTCAGAATCTCACCGGTGACAAGCGTGTGCTCTCTTAGTGACTGACCGAGGTTGCTCTGGTTCTCCGAAAACATTCCTGTGACTACCACTACCTTGGACTGCAACCCCTTGGAGCCGTGAATGGTCATCACCCGAACCGCGTTTGAGGGGGGCATCGCCTCACCTTCCAACAGCCCTCCTGAAACCCTTCTCAAATGCCTCAACCGATCAGAGAGGAGAACTGCATCGCCTCCGGCTTCAGATGTCTGCTGGCGAACAAAAGCAAGGAACTGCTCTGCATATTGCCTGTCGACTGGACTTGGGTGGGCGAGTAGCAGGTCTGAGTGGTCGAGGGTCTCGTCGAGCAGCCGAATTAGCCGGTTGGAGTCTGCCAGCGTTCGCCATCGGGTGAAGAGTTCTCGCTGCGCCTCTGAGGTGGCGTGAGCTGCCAAACGGGCAATCAGGTCTGACGAACCAGATTCATCGGCGAGATAGGCCTCCAAGGTAGCGTCATCGAAACCGACCAACGGAGTGCGGGCGAGCGCCGCGGCGCAGCTCACGTCGTTGGGCCGTGCAACCGCATTCACCAATGATAGCAGAGACTGGACGATCGGCTGTTCCAACAGTCCGCCATCTCGGTCGGCGATGGCGGGGACGCCGAGCGAATCTAGCCGGCGAATCAAATCCGGCATGTGGGTCCTCGAGGGCATCAGCACCATGATGTCCCGGGGTTCAACCGCCTCAAATGGCTCAATCTCCCTCAAATCGACTGTAGTCTCAGTCTCTGACTGGTGAGTGGCGGCGAGAACATGGGTCGGAGAGCCGTCGATGAGAGCCCTGATGCGGGCTGCAATCATCTCATGCTCGAGGTGGACTGCCTTCGCTGCGCTTCCCAACTCAAACGGGTCGAGTGGAACTGTCAGGTCGGAAGTTGGGTCCTTGGCCCCACCAGTCGATACCGGAAGCAGCCATTCCAGACGACCTGCTTCCTCGCTACGGTCAGCTCTCAGCCCCTTCGCGCTGGCATACCAATCACCCGGGAAAAGATGGTGACGGGAGTCGAAAAGGTCGACCCACCACTCATTCATGGTCTCCAACAGGTCTCCACAGGTTCGGTAATTGGTGACCAAGTCAACATGCCCCTCCGCCCTCCTGACAACATCGACATGGTCGAGTCGCCGGCCGTCGTCCCCCCTGTCAAACTGCTTCCACGCCTCCTCGGGAATCGGTCTGTGGTTGACATATTCGAGTCCGCTGACGAAACTCGTTACTTCGACCAGACGGGGATCGCGGGCAGCGTCTCTCCGCCTCAGTGCGGGAGCCATCAACAGACGGCTCTCGTTTTGGTATTCCATCTCATTAATCGCTCTGAGATGAACCGTGTAGCGGGACATGCCCGAAACCTGTGCCTGCCTGAATCCGTAGATGCTCTGCTTCTGGTCGCCGACCCAACAGACGGTCGGCTGCCACGGTGAGTTTGGAACATCGGGGTCACCCTCTTGACGCGCTCGGCTTCCCCAAAGCCTGCTCAATAACCGCCATTGTTGGTTTGAGTTGTCTTGGGCCTCATCGATGATGAACGCACGGAATCGGCGGCGAATGACCTTCAGTACATCGATTCGCCGCCTGAGGTCCTCCTCGACCTTGGCCATCGGCCAATCGCTGAATGGTTCGACTAGCTCTCTCCTCTTCACACCGTCCTCCTCAGTGACTCTGAATGCTGACTCGACTACGGCAATCGCTGAATCGAGGTGAGAGTCGGTCCACGGATGCTGTTCGTCTATGCCGTCGAGTGCCTGTACCACCTCAGGCGGATACCAACGGCGGCAGATGCTGGGGCAGCGAGCGAGGAGCAACTCCTCAGCCAGTCTGGCAACATCATCGTGGTCGTGCAATCCCTCCTGCAACTTCAACTCGGTGAGAACATCGGTCGCCGCTGCCTGAACGGTCAGCAAGTCTCCTAGAATCCGAGCATCGGTGTCCGGACTGAGTGCCATGTCCACCGGCTCGGAATAGGCTGGAAACGGGTCGGAGAGCCGGTGGGGTCTGATGCTGTCTGGTGAGTGGGGTGGCTCACAGCGAGGGTCGAGCAGGTCAGCGATGACCGCGCAGGAACGCATTCGCATTCCGAGGATGCTGCCGAGCAGGGCTCGACCGTCAGCCGTCGCTGCATCCATTCTCCCCTTTACTTCGGCACGGAGGTTAACATCCTTGATTTTACCAAGTGGATTCATCCCCGAATCCCAGCCGTCGCTCTTCGGCAACAGCCCGCGTGGGAAGCAGGAGGGGTGTGGGGAGTCGACACTTGAGAGGGTGCAGATGGCGAGGGTGACATGAAACAGCCAAAGCAGCCTGTCCCAAACATCACTGGGCACGCCTCCCGACAGCAACACATCGAGCGAGTTTACCCGCGTCTCGCTGGAAAGTCCGGTGGGGAGGTCCAATTCGACCGCGCAGGTCCGCGCCGCATCCAGCCATTCGAAGCAGATGGCCTGCAGTTGGTCGCAAAAGACGCCAATCTCATCCCCATCAAGATGGGCGATGAACGATTGGCGCAGTGAGTCAGCCGTAACTTCGCCACTCAGATTGCAGAGAGAGCGGCGAACCGAGTCGACGAACAGCGAATTCGAGAGTAGTTTGGAGACCACTCTCTGGGCGCGCGCACGTCCTCCAAGTTGGTGAGAAAGGCGATTTCTGGCACTCAAGAAGTTGCTGATCGGAACGCTCACCACTCTGAGATCACCAGCGTGTCCCTCGTTCTGGATTCGCCAGACTGCACTCAATGCGCGCTCTCTCAGAATGGCTCGCTGGGCGTCTGACATCTGTTGATGGGTCGGCCTGTCGGCGAGCAGGTTGCGATGGGCGGAGACCAGCCTGTGGAGGAAGGAGTCGATGGTGCCGATTGGTGCCTCGTCGAGCAACATCGTGAGTTGTTCAACCAACCCCTCGTTTCGAATTCGAGGGTCGTAGCGGAGACCGTCCCGCACACCTCTTGGGCCGGGGCGGAGGCGAGAAATCTCCCTTCGCAGCCGGTCACGCATCTCTTCGGCAGCCTTCACCGTGAAGGTCAGCACGACCACCTCAGTAGGCAGTAGACCGCGCCATTCTCGAAGGTCCTCACGCTGACTCGCAGGCGTCTGGAGGAAGCCACCGCCTAGGTCAACTTCGCGCGGTCCTGGGGGGAGGAGTCTGGTCGCTCGCTGGTCTTCGGAGAGGTAGTGTTCGAGAATTCTCTGAATTATACAGGCGGTCTTCCCTGTCCCGGCACCCGCGTCGAGGACGACATGCATGTCGAGGTTCAGACCCAAAACCTGACCCCGGTTCAACTCCATTCCCGGTCACCTCCCACGATGGGCGCCAAGCCACAGACCTCCTTCACGGAGCAGTAGGTGCAGGCGATTCCACTCGGTGTTGGAATCACCTTCCCCTTGGATGACATCTCGTTGATTCGCAGCGCCGCAGTCAAGCGATGCCGTAACCAAGCGCGGAATGTGTTACTCTTCGGGCTCTCATGAGATTCTCCCGGTCTCCGGTGGATGATGCTGCTGTTGCAGGCTACCTCGCCGATTCCAAGTGATGTCAGATGCAACTCGTAGTCAGGATCGGCTTCGATGTAGAGCGCACTCTCCTCGCCGACCTCCGCAATGCCAATTCCAATCACCCTGTCACCGGGATGGGTGACCTCCCACGCTCGCGCGTAAAGAGCGAGTTGGACTCCTTCCAACAGCTCTCTACGGTGACGCAATCCGCCATCCTTTGGACGTGGCCCCTCAAGTGACTTCAGGTCGCGGATGACCACCAGTCGGCGTGGCTTCCAATCCTCACCGAGGTCGAGGTCGAGCGGGCAGACCTCTTCGCTACCTGACTCTTGGACGAAACTGCTGCCGTCGTCATCGAATGGAATCAATTCGACCCTATCGATGATCCCCCTCAGGTGCAGCCCCTCAAGCGCACCTTCCTCCGGCAGTTCAAGCAGGACTCCCGGCTCCGTGCTGCTGCGGGGAAGTGACCACTCAAGTGCAAGAACGGCGGCCTTCGCGAGGGTCAGCTCGGCATCGAGCATCCTGCCGAATCGGCCTCTGAGATTCGGCACTGAGTCCTTTCCGGAGGCCTCCTCGAACTCGGCTCGATTCATTCCGAGCAGGCCGAGTCTGCGGACCGAGGCGACCGCATCACCGCGATTCAGCCAAGGCGCCCGCTGTTCCACGAAGTGGAGCAGTCTGGCGCGCATTTCGGCGTCTGGTATGCCACACAGCGCGACAGAAGGTGGGTTGAATTCGTCTCGCTCTTCGCCGACCTCCATTCCCAGCAGTTCGCAGAGCAGGTCGGCGTACACACCGTGCACCAGCAGTCCACGGGTTCTGACATCAATGTCGTCATCCTGTGCCTCTTCGGCAGTCGCATCCAATCGAGTTGAGAGCCACCCCTTGCGCGGACATGAGAGCCACTGGCCGAGGCGGCTCGGAGACCATACCTTCGTCGAAAACTCCGGGCCGCTGACAAAACCGTGTCGCTGGTCGTGGTCGGACAGGTCTGTCTGGTTTGGAGAGAGGGGGCGAGGGTCGACCGTCAGTGCGCGGGAGCGATTCGGTAGCGAGAGGCCAATCGTCGGCCATGTGGGATTGAGACGTGGAGGCGTGACCTTTGGTTCTCGATGCTGCGGCTTCATCCGGAGGTTTTCAGGGCTTACGACATCGCCCAATCGAGCCGGCGACAGGTAGGGCTGCTCAAGCGTCCCCATCCGCGGCTGCCTGTCGAGGCGGTCGGCCACAAGTCTTGAGTCGAGCGAAATGGTGACACTCGCAGGGTTGAGCGGTGCCGACTCCGGGTTTCGACCTGAATGGAGGTTCAGTCCGCTGCGCTGCCGGACATCACGGGCCATCGAGCCGGTCACAACGACCTCGAACCCGCCCTCTCCATCAGAGACCACATCACCAGGTCGGGCGGTGGGAAAGACGCCTTCGCCCTCGATGAACGATAGCCCCCATCTACTCGCCTTTCCGCCGTCAATTCGGTGTACTTCATCAGGGCTGACGAATGATGGCAGCAGAGGTGGTTGCTCCGGCTTCCACTCTCGGTTGGCGAGCCACTCAGCGAGAGGGGTAGAGGATTGGGAAGACTCATCTTCTGCCGCATCGAGAATGATGACCTCGCCGGCACACTGTAACAGGTGATGCCAGGCGTGTCGGGCGCTACGTAGCGGCGCATCGGGAGGCAGCACGCCCAACTCCGCCCGTTCCTGCTCGGTCAGCCCGGGTACGCTCGGCGCCCGCAAATCCCAGGAATTGACATCGAGATGAGTCAAAATGACAAGGTCAGCACGGCAACCAAGCGCCGCTTCGGGTGTCAGAAGTCTGACCATCGAGTCTGGCAGCGTCGAGCCGGGCAGATCGATTCCATCGACTAGAATCCGCAGGTCCTCGACCCATTCGCCCCCGCCGCTGTTCGGCGTCTGCCCGAGTAGAGTCTGGGATTGACGCAATCTGCTGTGGGCGTCGAATAGTAACTGAAGACCAGCAAGCGTCTCGTGCAACTCGCCGTCTAACGAATTGGTCCAGCGCTCCCAGCGCAGACT